>SVTX01000044.1 GCA_015063545.1 Oscillospiraceae bacterium
CGAATTCAAGAACGTAGCAGGTCGCCGAGTAGGCATCGCCCATCGTTTTGATAATCATATTATCGAAGCCGTCGCCGTTAGATGCGTATTTCAACACCTTTCCGTGTCCGTCCTCGAGGTCAACGATGCTGATACCCTCTCCCGTCGAAGCCTTGCTTGACGAAGCAACTATATCCGCGCCCTCTCCAAGCTCCTCGTTTTCAAGGTCGTCGTGCTCGTAAACCAAGGGCTCCTTCTTAACTATGGAACCGAGCCGCTCCAGGGTCGAGAGGAAATTAATTCCGTCGGCTCTTGTGAAAAGGCTGATGACCGGAAGTCCGAGTATCTGCATAAGACCCGGAACGGTTCCCACCGAGCCAAGCTCGCAACCGTTAACGTCACCCTCGCAGGCTCCGGGCACTGCTACAGGCATTCCCTGCGACGTTATACAGTTTCCTTTAACGTTATAGGACATCGAGCCATCATCTCTCTTATATCCCGCGAGAACCTTTATTGAATTCTCAAGACACCTAGATGACGATTTTAAAAGTCCTTTACAGAACTCATTGACAATAGCCTTCTGCGAGTTGGTTCCGTAATTCTGCACGTTAGTCCTGATTAAGTCTATATTATTCCAGATATTAAACACACCTACGACAGCACCCGCGTTCTCCGGAGTCAGAATCTCGAGCATTTTCATAGTCGTGTTAATACCCTCTATGGGATGCGGTATCGCTCTTCCTATACCATTATAGAAGGACGCCCACTTAAACAAACCGTTCGTAGCATCTATATCCAAAGGAGCAAAACTCCAGCAACCCGTCTCAGGATTCTGCTTTGAAGCAAGCCACCTTTCAACGATGTCAATAAGTCCTCGTTTTCCTTGTGAAACAAGCTGCCTATCTCTCTCAATTATCTCGTTGCAGATCGTGCAAAACGAGTTACCCATATAATAGCTCTGGTATGCGGAACTGTTAATATCGAGCGTATTGAGCCAACTCTCAAAGTTCTCCGCCGATTGCAAATCAACCGCACTGTTAAAGCTAAAGCTGGCAACTGCTATAACGGTGGATTTATTTCCGTTCTTTGCTATTGCGGCACTTACGGCGCTCTCCACATCTATGCCCAGGCGGTAGGCCACTCCGCTGACCCCTCTCGCAACGGGAGTTCCGTCAGCCAAAATGCCGTCGCCTTTTATTCCGGTAGGGGTATCGAAAGTAGGAGATGCTCCAAGTGACTGAAGAAGTGCACAAGCAAAGCCGACGTCACGCGAGCGGCGCTGAATATTGTTGTCGGTCATTTCGACGCCCCACTGCGGATGGTAGAAATATCCGTTGGGATGCTGAAGCCCCTTGACGAATCTTATCATTCCGTCCTTGAACCACTGCGGAAGCTCTTCGTTTGTACAGAGTCCAGCTGCCGTAATCATAACCTGCATCTGTCTGGTAGTCTCAATATCCGGAAGATATCCGAGGGTATCTCTTGCGGAGTTGGAGAAATAGAATCCACCGGTATCGGGGTCGTATAGATTTGCCATCCAGGAAACCATACGGCTGTCGTACAGATCGTAGAGGTTTACTATCTGCTCGTATACGTCGTCTGCAAGGGCAACGTCGTTATCTACCTTCGTTAGTATAACGCGGTATAAGTTGGCAAACTGCGCCTCGCGCTTCACGGTGTCGATAGCGCGCTGATATTCTATGATATTAACAACGCCCCTCGAAACAACGCCGTATCCCGCCTTGATCCCCTTATCGTTAAAGCAATTTTCAAGCATTGCCTCCACCGCGGTGAGGAACGCCGCATTCACTCCGTAATCGTCCTGCTCAAAGGCGAGGTAAACGTTGGAGCCGTCAGCGTACACGCAGTAGCGCTTGTCGAGGTCGTCGTCTTCGGAATCAAGCCTTAACATTCTTCTGTTTGCTGCACGGCTCGCATCGGTATCACATTCGCCGATGAAAATTGCGTTTTCGGCAGGTATTCCCGCCGAACCGAAATGCATGGCAGACACGTCGGCAGAAAAAGCGCTCTTGAGCTGTAACGCCAGCTCGTTTACCGCATCGGCAGGTACGTCATCGGCATATACGAGGGTATAATTATGCCCGGCGGTATCCACCGATGAGCCGCCCTGCGCACCGTCTGCTCCGGAGCCGCCGCCATCACCGCCCTGGCAGGAAAACAGGCTTAAGCAAAGCGCGAGGACAAGAAAAATGTAAACCTTTCTTAATTTTTTCATCGTTTTTCCTTTCGTCTTCTATTCGAGATTATTCTTCCCTCTCAAGTATTAAATTCAAACCTTGCCGCTCCGTCCTCGCGGTAGTACTCAAGGGTGAAGCCATATCCGCACTCCTCAGCTACCGTCGCGTACACGGTTCTCGTTTCCTCTATAAAGTATTTGCTCGGCTCTATACCCAGCTTGCGCATATATTCCACGGCGGGGCACTTGTCAACCGTAACCGTAAGTACGCCGTCCGATATCTCGGTATGCAGGACGTCCTCTGCCTCCTCGCGCCTGTAGGTATCCCTTATCCATTCCTCAATAGCTTCAAGCCCATGTTCCTTGAACGCTTTGATCTTCGGCGCGTAGTAGCTCCCGGTGAAGTCCCGAAGGAAGCTTACGACGTCATCCTCGCCGTATTTTTCCGCGCAATATTTCAGGGCGCTGTCTGCCGCGGTATGGAAATCGCGGTGAAGATACTTGTGATCTCCGCTACGCATATCAACGATCTCCGCATCCTTCGATGCCAAGGCGATCATCTGCTCGTCGGAAATATTTCCGAGGTCCACGTCGGGGCGATTGCCCTTTTCGTACAGTATGGAGCGGCACTCGGCGCGCTCAATGCCGGAATGGTCGCGCTCGTATACTATTCCGTAGTTATCAAGCACCCTCTGATAAAGAACCTTGCAGTGCTCACAGTAATCGTAGTAGGGCTCCACGTGCTCCAGCTCGTTGAGCATCCCGCGCGATGGGCAATGGCGCATATGAGAATACTTAAACCTCTGCCCGCGGTCGTTTATCTCAAAAAGGTCGCACGCCTCCTCGGTAAGGGTATGCCCCCAATAGGCAATCGAGCCCTCAAAGCCCCCGAGCCTCTCGCACTTATAGCCCAACGAATTCGGGTTTGTCTTATCCGCCGTTACGGTATCCGATATGTAGCACCAGTAGTTATACACCTCATCGTGACCACCGCGCGCCTCAAGATATTTGAAGAATTCACTGTAAAGAGGTATAAATTCTGTGCAGGAAATCATATTGATATAAATCCTTTCTTTTGATATTGCATGACGGTTATATCAAAGGCTCGAAAGCACTTTTTTAGCCGCGACAATTATTCTGTTTGAAATATCCTCTTTATAAGGAGAGGTTCGTGCCTCATAACCGCCCTCTGCAAATGCCGACTGCGCAGGGAAATACCCTTCATAACCGTTGGTAATCGCACAAGGCAGTATTAAACCGTACCCCTCGCACTTTTTTATCTCTACACCGATTTCGGTGAAGGGCTCACCCGGAACAGTTACTAAGCCCACATCACCGATACGAAGAGCGGAGATGTTAAGAACAGAATACTCGGGATCGTTTTCCATCTTACAGATTCGAAGAGCCTCGGCTACCACTGTTGTAAGCTCCATTCCGGTGTAAGGTATCTCGTCACTCCTTCCACTCTCGTAAAGCTCCTTATATTTTCTTGCAAGAGGCAGGTCTTCCTTTTTCGGAACATTCATTCTCACGGGGAACTCCTCTTCTATAAAGGAGATACTCTCCGCATCAAAGAAGGCAACCTTGTCAAAGACCTGAAGAACAACGCCCGCAAGAGCGCGCCCAACGAATCTTGCCATACCGACACTCTTCATTTCGTTATCAAAGCTTATTTCGGTATCATTCATATCACCGGGAATAGGATGAACGTTCGTGCTTCCCACATCGCCTTGCGCGCCCATAATACATACGCACTTCGCTCCTTCAAGAGCACGGGCAACGGTATCGCGGCAAAATCCTACCCAATCTGAGCAATATGCGTCTCCGTTTACCGTATCGGCGTGAATACCGTAATTGAGGATAACAACGTCTTCTTTTACATCTCGCTTGAAACGCAAAACGTTTACTCTTCGGTCAAGCTCACCTATGGGACGGTCGATATTCGGGTCATTTATCGGAGGACACGTACAGGTTGTGCCGTCTTTCATTCTGTAACGGCGAATGTAGGATATTCTATCGGGTGCATATCCTATCCCATATCCCGCCTTGGCAGGGCAAAGATCCTCTATTGCCAAAGCCGATATCTCACAAAGCTTTTCAGCAAGAAAATCAATATATGCATTGATATTTTCGTCCGACACGTCAAAAAATTCGGGATAGAAGGTACTCGGTGCCGTGTGCGAATGGGTTGCGGAGATGAAGATTCCATCCTCTTCAACTCCGATGGCAGAGGAGACGCTATTCTTAAGCTTACGAATAACCGTTTGCTTGAATCCGCCGTTATCAACGCTAAGTATGAGAACCGTTTTCTCGCCGTCGGAAACGGCTATCGCACCGGCCATAAGATCATTGATAAATCCCGTCCCGAATCTCTCCATATAGTATCCGTGGAGAGGATATCCGAGCGGAGGATTCACATTACATTCTGAATATCCAATCTTCAAATTGTTCATATTATTTACAAAACCTTTATAAATTCTGCATTTTCTTTAATCAAAATGAGATCGGCTCTCATCCCCTTGCGAATCACACCTCTGTCGAAAAGACCGAGGGCACGGGCGGGGTTAAGAGATGTCATTTTAAATATTTCCGGCAGACTGAATCCGCCGTTATAAAGATTTTTCGCCACTCTGTCCATCGTTAGCTTCGTTCCGGAAAGCTCTCCGTTAACAAGCGATACATCCATACCGTCATCCGGTACGCCTGCAGCATTAATATCGGTAATTGCAACGACACGGTCAATACCAACGCTATTCAAGAGAAGTTGAAGTTTTTCGCGTCTGACGTGTATCCATTTTGAATCGCATATTACCTCGCAGAAGATTCCGTCCATCAGCATACACGCCTCATTAAAGTCAACCTCGAGAGTACCTGCGTAGGCTGATTTGGCTGATTTGGTAGCATTGAAAATGTGGGTTGCAATTCTCGCACCTGCGTCGTACGCCGCCTTCACCCTTTCATAACCTGCTTCGCTGTGACCGATAGCAGGCACTATACCGCAATCCGAGATATGCCTTATGAGTTCCACAACTCCGTTGATTTCAGGAGCGCTCGTCCACTGTCTAACTACCCCGGTTTTAATATATTCCTCGCATCTCTCCATATCAGGCGAATCGTTTTTACCATATCCCGCTCCAAGATTTGCGTTAAGGTAAGGCCCTTCAAGATGCGCACCGTAAAGGTTTTTACACTTTGACATAGCCTCCTTCGTACTTTCCAAGCAGGAGAGAAGCCTCTCGTGGGGTATATCCCTATAATAAGAGAGTAGCATGGTGGTGGTGCCGTGGGAAAGGTGGAAATTTGCAACCTCTATAGGATCTTCCGACGCACAATTTTTATTGCTGCTGTGGCAATGAATGTCAATAAAACCGGGCGTAATTATTCCATCCGAAATCTCACATATCTCCCCCATCGGGCGTTCGGTACCAACGTATTCTATCACTCCGCCGCAAACCGAAAGATAGCCGTCAAGGATTCCAGATTCAAGTAAAATCTTCGATTTGTAAATAACGGTATTCTTTTGGGTCATTTGTTATATCTCCCCTATTTTCTTAAGGGTTGCTCTCATAATTTCGATAGCACCATCTTCCGTGGGTGCTGTATAATCCTGATGGAAGTTGCCATCTATGCCGAGCAGGTTCATGCAATGAGTAAAGCACATCATAAGTCCGTTGGCAAGCATCGTGTCACGCATAAGAAGAATGTTATCGAGATGCTTCCTCATACCTGCGATGTCGCCCTTTGCCGCACACTCGTACATAGCCTTGCCGTTTTTGGGCGTACAGCAGAACATTCCGTCAAGGTTTTTCTTGATGCCAAGTACGTTTGCGTGGTCGAAGGAGTCAAGTCCGCTGTAAAGGCACTCAAAGCCCGAATCGGGGTGCTTACGCTCGATTGCCTTGATAAGCTCCCAGTTTGCCGATTTCATACCCTTAACGTTTTTGTGACCGATCACGGCATCAATTACACCCATTGAAACTCTGTACTGGGTTACACCGGGAAGGTCGTAGATATAAATAGAATAGGGAGAATAATTTGCGATCTCGGTGAAGAAGCGTATCGCATCACAGTCACGAGGTACGGCGTAGAATGGCACGGTCACAACGATACCGTCGATCCTCTTGCCTGCGCCTATCATATCTATTCTTTCGCGAACTCTCGCGATGGAGTTATCCATTGCTCCGACGAAGAGCGGAACTCTGCCCGCAGTCGCCTCGATAGCAATATCCACGGTTTTTCCATACTCGGAATGAAGCACGGACGCTTCAATTCCCATACTTCCCATAAGCAGAAGTCCCGAGGCACCTGCTGTGATTTGTTGCTCTATATGAGCCTTAAGTGCGCTTTTGATTACTTTTCCCTCGTCGGTCAATGGAGTGCCGAGAGCCGTATAAAAACCGTATTTTTTCATTTTCATAAGCCTTGGATGTTTATTTTATGTTTCTTATATCTAACAAACAATTTGGAAACCACATAATTATTGTATAATATTTTTTTTACCGTTTTCAATTATTAGACGGCACTTCTTTTGCAAAAAAAGCTCTTTTTGTTAAGTTTTTGATGGTTATTATGTAAATTTATGGGAATGGTCTTGACTTTTCGGATTTTGGAGCTTATAATTCTGTTGTAAAGACCGAATATGGGAGGATTTTTTATGCTATACCCGAATTTAACCTATTCCGTGAAGCTCTCGGGAGTTAAAATTACTGCTGATTTTGACGTCTCCTTTTCTATGCAATACAAAATGGATAATTTGGGCTATAAATTCATAGAGAAGCCACTTCATTATCACGCAATGCACGAACTCTTCTTCGTTTTTGATTCCCCAATTGAAATAGAAACCGCGAAGGAAACCCTTTTCTTAAAAAATTGCATGGCTGTAGTTCCTCGAGGGTTATACCATTCAACTACACGCTTGAAAGACTACAGATTTCTCTTTTCCTTTGAAATTCTCGAAAAGACCCACTTTTCTGACTTTATCCGCTCACTCGGCGAACTTGATTATATCAAAGTGTTTAATGCAAATAAGGAGGAAATGTGGTATTATCTCGAGGAGCTTCTCTACATATTCACAAATGAAAACGAAATGAATACCGAAATGGCAGAAGCAGTTATTAAGCTTCTGTTCTTCCATCTATTTATATACAACAACAAGAACCGAGGTAGCATTTCAAAAACAAAAAGTTATATAATAAAAATAGAGCAGATAGTTAATGAAAACAGCATTTACAATCCAGAACAGTGCTCTCTTGATTTTCTTGCAGATGAACTTTTCGTTTCAAAGAAACACGCTGCCAGAATCATACGAAATTACTTTGGCAAAACATTCAATCAACTCGTTCTTGAGCGCCGACTCAGTTACGCAGCAAAAAGGATTTGTAAGACCGACGAGCCAATTTCAAAAATTGCCAAGGAAGCCCACTTCCAATCAGAAAACTACTTCTTTACACAGTTTAAAAAAATGTACGGCTGCACTCCCTTGAAGTACAGAAAGCTCATCCGCGAGCATCTGGATCAAGCACTACCATCCACCCACAAAAGTGACTCTTCCGACCCATGCTAGCGCTCACCCTACAGCTTGTGTGACTCAGAAAAGCATTAAGGCGAAGGGCAAATCAGAAGCAACGTAATAGCAATCCCAATACAAAAATCGCCCAAAATGCAAATTATACTTATAGTTTTCGGTATTTTTTATTCAATTTTTGCTTTAGATTTCGTTGAGCGCCCCGATAAAGCGAGCTGCTTTGTTCTCGCAGGCTATGCTCACTATATAACTTCGATTATCCACTTCAACATTATCGAGCACGCCTTCTTTGCTCGGAGTCTTACTCAACGCAGAATATGTTGAAACTGCATCGATTTTTCTAAACCAACGCTTCTTTGACTACATCACCTCAATTTTTGCGTTTTTAGAGATGTGGTTGCACACCGCTATTACGGATGCGGTATATTTTGAGTTAAGCTCGTCGTTTTCGCCCGACGAGTAGTACAAACTAATTCTCGAATGTATGCTATACTAACTGCAAAACAAAAAACGATGGCACGGAGTATATGCGGTTTAACTTTCGTGCTTTGAGATTGGCGGAATTAGCCCGACGACCACATCTTTGACCATCTACGGACTTGGACTGTGTGGAAACCGTGCGAACGAGAGCATCGGAAAGCACTGTTTTCGGACTCAAAATCACCAAAAAGTAAATAAAGGTAGTCAAAAACTACTCCCAATCGCTTCGGGTACTGGAGACCGTGGGTTCGAATCCCGCCGCTTCGACCATTTTTAGCGGTTTTGACCGCAAAAAGACCGCAAGGTAGCAATACTTTGCGGTCTTAACTTTTTGAGGAGAATATCATGAAGAAAGGCAAAGTTAAAGACCTAGTCGTAGCAACAAAAGAAGAAACAATTTCCACCATACTAACCAGCGATAGTTTTTCTGAGTTTGCTGGAGCATTAGCAGAGAGCGTTGTATCTGAAGGGGTAGCAGGTATTGTTGGAGAAGTGGCGGGTGCAGTAATTCCTGGAATCAACAGTATTAGACTTTCATACAAACAAAAACGATTTGAATATAGAGTCAAAAAAGCTTTGGAATTTATATATGGCAAACTCGATACCTTAGAAGCCAACTTCTCTTCCTTGGAGCAAAACCTCAAAGACGAATTTAAAACTAAGTGTCTTGATTGGATGCTGGACAACCTATATGAAGAAAAACAGGACGAGAAAATACCTTATCATGTCAACGGCTATATCAATTTGATGAACAATTCGGCTAATGACAATTTAATGCTTATGTTTTTCGAAACCATAAATGAGTTGACAGAACTCGATATTGATGTTTTGAAAATGTATGATATAAATTCTGCAGACAATATTTTCACTTTGTGCGAAAAGCACGGACTTTCTCCTGATCAAACGTTAGTTATAAAAGAAAAGTTATCGCGCCTTGGTTTGCTTCAGAGCAAAAATGAAGAATACCGAGAAGAAAATCTTGATTACATCGCTGACTATTTAATTAGAGTTGCACAAGAAAGCAAAAAATCGAAACCTAAGGATATAGAATTCAAAAAGAACAAGATAACAAAAATAAAACGTTCAGAATCTTTTCATATTACATCATTGGGCAGAAATTTCTTATCGATTATCTCATAGCAAACAAATACTAATTAGACCGTCACGGCTTCGTTCCCGTGACGGTCTTCTCTTTGTTTTAGGCGGTATAATTTTTAACCACTGTGCTTGAGTTTTTCGATCTCAATTTTCGTTTCTCGTATCAGCTCTGCAAGCTTCGCTTCGCACTCTTCTTCGGTGTGAGTGTATATGTTTCTGACCATGCGTTTGCCGTTGACTTTCGGTGAGTAGCGACCTTCCCATAGGTGATCGTTCAGCTTGGTTATGCAACCGGTGCCAGGCTTTCGGTATTTGCTCTTTACGGGCTCGAATTTCTGCTTTGGTTGCGTTTTCTCACCATCCGTGTTAAGTTCTTCGCTCGAATTCTCTTTGTGCGACACACCGCGAATTCCTCGGTCGATGCTCCTCGCAGCTTCCTTTTGCATCTTGTCTGTGCTATGCAGGTATATGTCGAGAGTGAAGCTCGCATTAGTATGACCGAGGATTTTTGAAAGCGTTTTCGCATCGGCTCCGCCGTAAATTGAATTTGCGACACACGCAATCGCAGAATCAATTCCGGTTTCTTTAACCATGGAAACAAGCATAGGACGATTATTGTCAACAAATTTTTTCATTTTTCTGTCTTACATGTATTTTCTGCATCCGTCAATTTGGATGTTCTGTCCCGAAATGTATGCTGCCTCGTCACTCGCTATGAAACAGATCAGATTTGCGTTTTCCATATGCGACCCGGTTCTTCCGACGAAGGAAAGCTCTGTTTTGAAGGTTTTGTTATAATCGGGGTCTGCCGAGTCACTGACGCTGCCGGGAGAGATGCAGTTGACGGTTATTCCTTTGTGGCTGACCTCCTTCGCGAGAGCCTTAGTAAAGGAAATTACAGCACCCTTGGTCATGGAATAAAAGGTTTGGTTTGCTTTTCCGTAAACACCCGCAACCGAACCCATATTGATTATTCTGCCAAAGCCCTTCTCTGTCATCGAGGGTAAAACGGCCTTTGCAAAATACATAACTCCCAGTATATTGACGTCTATATATCTTTTCCATTTATCCGAGCTTGATTCGACGAGGCTTTCGTAATCGCGGAATATGCCCGCGTTGTTCACGAGAATATCAACGCCGCCAAGCTGCTTGACCACCGTCTCCACCGTATTATTGACCGCCTCCTCGCTTGCAACATCGCAAACGAACACCAGTACATCATCGGTATATTGGAGTATCTCGTTTTTTACCGAGTTCAGTCCCTCCTCGTTTATATCAACGATAACTACCCTTGCGCCCAGCATAGCGAATTTAATTGCCGCGGCGCGACCTATGCCCGCCGAAGCGCCCGTAATAAGCGCCACCT
>SVTX01000005.1 GCA_015063545.1 Oscillospiraceae bacterium
CCCGGTGCAGCGGCAACATGTACAACAGCACAGGTATGTACAGTATGTAATGCAGAGATTGCTCCCGCAACAGGTCATAAGTTTGAAAACAACAAGTGCACAGTATGTGGCGAAACTAAGGAAGAAAGCAACAATAACAACAGCAATAATTCCGGCAATTCCGGAAACGACAAGCCTGCAGAAAACAACACAAAGACAGAAGAGAAGAAGGGATGCGGATCCGTTGTAGGATTCAGCGCACTTGCAATTCTCGGAAGCATTGCTCTTGCAGGAACAGTTTGCTTCAAGAAAAAGGAAGACTGATTTTAACTTAGTCAACTTTATAAAACAATAAAAAATTGCGAGGACACTTCGGTGTCCTCGCTTTTTCTTTTAATAAAAAAACCGTGTGCATTCGAACACACGGCTTTTTTGCTTTTAATATTAGTTGAGATGTAACTGTCAATTATTCGGAATCTGTCGGTTGCTCGGTTACGTCTTGCTTTATTGCGGGATGATCCGTATAGCCGTGGGTGCGAATATATTCTATAACCTTGGCATAGCCTTTGGCATTTAATGAGTTGCCGTCTTGGTTTGCATATTCGGTGATAAGTGAGCCGGAGCTTGTCTTAAGGACCTCTGCTGTATTGAGAAATCGTAACTGATGCTTATCAGCCAATTCGCATATCCATGCATTACACTGATCTATTTTGTCGTTGGAGTACGCTTTGTTTTTGAATTGGAATTTTCCGGTTACGGGGAAAATGGATTGCAGAATGATCTTAGTGTTTGGGGATGCGTCCTTGATATCAAGGATAAGCTTCTCATAATACTGTATAAAAGCTTCTTTTGTACAATAGGGAACTCCGTTTTCAAATCCCAATGTGACAACAAGATATCTTGGCTTTCGATCCTCTAATGTTTGAGAAATAAGCATTTCCTTTTTGGTTTCGGGGACAATGATAGTCGCCTTATCTATTTTGGAATCTAAAGCGAGCGTTCCGCCGGCGCCTGTCCATACTTGCTTGGAATCTTTCTGTCCCGAAAGAACGCCGCACTTTATCATATCTTGGCTTGTGAAGTCGCCAAGAAAGATAATATTATCTACGTAATTTTGCCCATAATCGGGGGTTGTTTGAAGAATCGACGGATTGCCGTCTATGGCGCTTTGCTCATCTTGTTTCACAAAAGCAATTACTACACATAGAGCAACTATCGCCAAAAATACGGTTGCCGCGATTATGATGATAAACTTCTTGTTCATTTACTAAAGTCCTTATTTGTCGGAGCTATCGGATGAAAAAAGGCTCTTGTATTCGGTTGAATTTGCGGATTTATTGATTTTTTCTTTCTTTTTGGAATCCTGTTGCGCGGCAGAGGCAGTTTTATGACTGTTTTTCTTTTTAGTTGCAAGCGTTGCTGCGCGGCTTCTGAGAATGGCTGCTTTTACTGAGCAAACTGCAACGTAGCAGATTGCAAAAAGAATCAGTCCAACTATTCGCGTAGTAAAGGGCTTTACAAATGGTAGAACTATACAGAAGAAAAATCCGCCCATGTAACACACGGCGTGACATATCCCGCCTGATATCTTGCCAAATCCCGAATCAAATTTGAGCGCTGTGCCGACGGACATTATGTAAGAGCAAAGCAACAGCAACAAAAATTTAGAAGGAACCATTGTAAGACCTGTATTTTCACTAAATTCAAATATGGTAAGTAATATTGCGCTGGTTACTGTATAGTATATAGCACCGAGAGAGATTATTTTTTTAAGCATAGCATATCCTTTCATGGATAGAATTCTTTAACTTTATTTTAACATACACTTGGATTTTTTTCAATATAAAAATCATAAATTTTCAAAAATAAAAATGTATAAAAATTCATAAAAATATGCAAAATTTCTTGACATGGGGGAACAAATGATATATAATTAAAATAGGTAGGTATTGCCGAATGGCAAGCACCGCAGATTTTTCCAGTGAGGAGAGAAGATAAAATGTCTGAAATGTCAAGAAAAGAAGCGAGAAGAAACGTATTTACCCTTTTGTTTGAGACCGAATTCAAAAAGGGTGAAGATCCGTGCTTGATATATGCTTCGGCTATAGAGGATAGAGAAATTCCCGATGATGAATATATGAGAGGCGTTTTCTTGGGAATATGCGAGAAAAGCGCAGAGCTTGATTCAATCATAAGTAATTATGCAAAGGGCTGGCGCGCGGACAGACTTTCCAGAGTTTCAAGAAGTGTTATAAGACTTTCGGTTTATGAGATACTTTATGCTGATATACCTGCGAATGTATCTGTAAGTGAGGCCGTTGAGCTTGCTAAAAAATACGGCGAGGACAAGTCGAGAGCATTTGTGAACGGTGTTCTTGCCAGCATAGTCAGAGACGTAGAGGCAAAGGGTAAAGACGCGCTTATAGAGCTTGGCTCACAAAACAGCTGAAATGTCGGATAATAAATTGTTTATAGGCATTGATACAAGCAACTATACGACGTCCGTATCTTTGTGCGACAATAACGGAATAATAGTTGCGAATATCAAAAAGTTGCTTGACGTTGAACACGGACAGCGAGGGCTCAGACAGAGTGACGCGCTGTTTTTGCACAACAAAAACATGCCCGAAATTATGTCAGAGTTACGATCGGTTTTGGAAAACGGATATCAAGACAGAAAAATCTGTGCAGTTGGATACTCTGCGTATCCCAGAGACTGTGAAGGCTCGTATATGCCATGCTTTTTGGCAGGACAAGCCGTTGCGGTATCAATAGCTACGGCGGTGGGTTGTCCCGTGTATAAGTTTTCACATCAAGCCGGGCACGTGGCGGCGGCGCTGTATTCGTGCGGTGCAGAGGATGAGATATCTACGTCATCAAAAGACGGAAGGTTTGCCGCCTTTCACGTTTCGGGAGGCACGACGGAGATACTTCTTGTCGACAATACCGACGGCAAAATGACCGTAGAGCAGATAGGCGGTACGCAGGACATAAATGCGGGGCAGGCGATCGATCGCGCTGGAGTTATGATGGGAATGAAGTTTCCTTGCGGCAGAGAAATGGAGAGCCTGTGCAGAGACGGTGTCAGCTTTTGTAAAACAGTGAAAACATGTGTTAACGGTCTTAGCTGTAATCTGTCAGGACTTGAAAATCAAGCCGCTAAGTTATACGCAAAAAACAATGACAAGCGCGAAGTATGCGAATATGTCTTTGATTTTGTGGGCGCGACATTGCTTAAAATGACAAATAATTTGCGAGAGCAGTACGAAGATATTCCGGTGCTTTATGCGGGCGGAGTGATGAGCAACGGCAGAATAAAAGGCATTCTGTCGTCAAATAAAAACGTGTATTTTGCACAGCCGGAGTTTTCTTCGGATAATGCGGCGGGAATAGCAATTCTTTGTAAAAAGAAATACGAAAAATAACACAAGGAGGAGTGGCATGGAAAGAGCCGGTGTATTTAGCGTTTCTCAGATAAATGAATATATAAAAATGCTTCTTGAATCCACTCCTGTTATGAGTGACTTGTGGGTGGTGGGTGAGATATCCAACTTCAAAAATCATTATTCCACCGGACATTTGTATTTTTCTCTGAAGGACGAGGGTAGCATTATCAAATGTGTGATGTTCAGAGGAAACGCGCAGAAATTGAGATTTATTCCCGAAGACGGCATGAAGGTGCTTTTGCACGGGAAAATATCAAGTTATGCTCCAAGGGGCGAATATCAGATATATGCGGATGACATGCAGCCCGATGGCATGGGGGCGCTGGCAAAAGCATTTGAACAGTTAAAACTGAAGCTGGGCGCTGAAGGCTTATTTGAACAAGATCATAAAAAGCCAATACCCAAAACTCCGCGCAGAGTAGGAGTTATCACTTCCGCATCCGGCGCAGCGATACATGATATTCTGAACGTGTCGGGAAGGCGCAGTCCGAGTGTGGAGATCGTGATATATCCTGCACAGGTACAAGGAGATACAGCTCCAAGAAGCCTTTGCGGAGGAATTAAATATTTTAATGAACGAAGTCCTGTAGACGTTATTATTATAGGACGCGGAGGCGGATCTATTGAAGACCTTTGGGCATTCAATGATGAAGCCTTGGCAAGGCTCATATATGAGTCGGAGATCCCGGTGGTTTCGGCGGTGGGACATGAAACAGATTTTACAATATGTGATTTTGTAGCCGACATGAGAGCGCCCACACCGTCTGCGGCGGCAGAAATAGTTTTTCCCGATACTGTGGGACTGCTACAAAAGATCAGACACCTGTCGTCTGTGTCGGGTGTGATAATTCAAAAGAAACTCAATGCGTACAGATCCCAAGTATCTTTGCTTGAAAAACGCACGCAATTAAAGTCACCGGAGCATGTTCTCAATGAAAAAATGATGAGAGTGGCGGCACTTGGGGAAAGGCTTGAAGGATTGATACAGGCATCATGCGTGAAGAACAAAAACAAATTTGCGCTTTTGAATGCGAGATTGATTTCAGCCAATCCGCTTACATTGATGTCACGCGGGTATGCCGTGGTGCAAAAAGACGGAGGCGTAATAACCAAGGCTTCGCAACTGTCAGACGGTGACAGTATAAACATATTCTTTGCCGACGGAGACGTATCGGCAAAGGTAGAGAACATCCAGAAAGGAGAATAAAACAATGGCAGAAAAGAAAAAGACCTTTGAAGAAAATCTTTTGCGCCTTGAACAGATAGTAAGTGAGCTGGAGGACGACAGTCTTTCGCTCGAAAAATCACTCAAGCTTTATGAGGAGGGCGTCAAGCTCGCGGGTAAATGCTCTTTGGAGCTTGAAGGAGCAGAGCGCAAGATAAAGATGTTGCAAAGAACCGCTGACGGCGGCATTACAGAGGAGACTGTAGTCATAGAACAGGAATTATAAGGTTATGTCAGAAGCAAAAAATATACTTTTGGAAAACGCAAAGCTCATCGAAGCGGAGCTTGATAAAAAATATACGGATGAAAGCTCCATTACAGGCAGACTTTACGAGGCTCAGAGATATAGCTTGCTTGCGGGCGGCAAAAGAATTCGTCCTACGCTTGTTATTGAAACTTGCAAGATGTTTGGCGGTGACGTGAATGCGGCGATTCCGTTTGCAATGGCAATTGAGATGATACACACGTATTCATTGATACATGACGATCTGCCTTGCATGGATAATGACGACCTCAGACGGGGAAAACCCACAAATCATAAGGTTTTTGGTGAGGCAATAGCAGTTTTGGCGGGAGACGGTCTTTTGACAGATGCGTTTTTGGAATGTGCCATGAATCCTTACGTGTCGGGAGATTGCGCGGCGGTGGCTGTTTCCATACTTTCGGCAGCGGCGGGAAGCTACGGAATGGTTCGCGGTCAGGCAATTGACATGTATGGAGAGAAGAACGAACTTACTCCTGAGGAACTCATCGAACTTCACATGGGCAAGACAGGGGCATTGATATGCGCGTCTGTCCAGCTTGGCGCTCTTGCGGCAGGTATATCTCCCGATGATCAGAAAATGAGGGATGTGACAACATTTGCCGAGCAGATAGGATTGGCATTCCAGGCAATAGATGACGTACTTGATGCAACGTCCACTTCGGATGCAATTGGAAAGAGTGTGGGCTCTGATAAAGAAAAAAACAAGACTACGTTTATGAATTTCTTTACTCCGGAGCAGGCAATAGCGTGCGCCGAGCAGTACACAAATTCCGCAATTGAGGCTATAAGTGCTTATGATAACAGTGAGCGACTTATAAACATCGCAAAATTTTTGTGTGAGAGAGATAAATAAAATCAAGGAAATCAATATATGATTAGAGTTGACGTATATTTGACGCAAAATGGCTTTTGCGAGAGCAGAAATAAAGCGGCAAAGCTCATAGAGCAAGGATTGATAAGCATAGATGGGCAGAATATATCCAAGGTGTCCGAGCATATAGATGAAATTTCCGAGCATGAAGTCATTATAAAAGAACACGACGGATTTGTTGGCAGAGGCGGATTGAAGCTTGAAGCCGCATTAGAGCGTTTTGATGTTGAGATAGCAAACTGTCGTTTTATTGATGTTGGAGCATCTACCGGGGGATTTACCCAGTGTTTATTGCAACACGGAGCAAAAAGCGTCGTCGCGGTTGATTCAGGCAAAGGTCAACTTCACAAAAGCCTTCTGGAAGATGACCGTGTGACGTCAGTAGAAGGTTTTAATGCAAGATATATCGATGCGGCAAAGTTTGGTATGTTTGACGGTGCGGTAATGGACGTATCGTTCATATCACAGACGTTGATAATTCCGTCTCTTGCAGGGGTTCTGCATGACGGAGGGATATTTATCAGCCTTATCAAGCCACAATTTGAGGCGGGAAGAGCCGCAATAGGCAAAAACGGAATAGTCAAAAAAGCGTCAGACAGGGAAATGTCAATACTTCGGGTTTTGGAATGTGCCGGCGCTTGCGGATTCAGCCTTAAGGGTATTATGCGCTCTCCTATACAGGGTGGCGACGGAAATGTGGAATTTCTGGCGTGTTTTATAAAAAGCAATGAGGGCACAGTATTGTCCGATCAAATAAAAACAAGTATCAATCGGCTTTGCCGAGAGTGAGGAATTATGTCAAAAAGAATTGAAAAAGCAGCGCTTATAACAAATTTTAATATATACGACAAGGCCAAGAACGCGCTTGAGGTTGCACGAAAGCTTGCCTCTTGCGGATGTGAGGTCATAACTTCGTTTTACAATAAAGATAAAATTGAGAAGATGGGCGCGGACGTAAATATTACGTATGTTTCAAACGATAAAATATACCGTGAATGCGATGCGGTCGTGGTTCTTGGAGGAGACGGTACTATTCTTGAATCCGCACGTCGATCTGCTCCGCTTAGAACCCCTATCATAGGAATAAATCTCGGTCGAATCGGCTATATGGCAGAGCTTGAAACGGGAGAGATAGACGCTCTTGAACGCGTGGTTAACGGAGATTATGAAATAGAAGAAAGATCCATGCTTTCCGTAGAAATAATCGCTGTGGACGGACACGTGCGCTCAAGCAACTATGCCCTCAATGATGCTGTTTTGTCAAACGGCTCTATTTCCAGAATAGTGGATCTTGAGCTTTCTGAGGGCGGTGTACTGATATCGTCATACCGTTCGGATGGCATCATAATAGCAACACCCACAGGCTCAACAGCGTATTCCATGTCTGCGGGAGGCGCAGTGGTAGATCCGAGACTTTCGTGTATTTGTGTAACCCCCATTTGTCCCCACTCGCTTTCAGCTCGTCCGTTGGTTTTCCCCGACAGTGCTACAATAGCCATAAAGAATGTGTGCCAGCGTGAAAAAATGTTGTATCTCACGGTGGACGGCAGAGCTAATTTTGAACTTTTCAAGGGAGAGTCCGTACAGATAACGCGCTCACCGCTTACCACTCGCTTTATAAAACTTAATCAAAGTGGATTTTACATTAAGCTTCGTCAAAAAATGAATGAGAAATAAGAGGATAAGCAAGTGAAGAAAAACAGACACGTAAAAATATTGGAGCTGATTTCAAAGAATGAGATAGAGACTCAGGATGAGCTTTTGGATTATCTCAGAGAAGAAGGATTCGATGTAACACAGGCTACAATATCCAGAGATATACGCGAGCTTGAAATAGTTAAGATCACAACCAGCAAAGGCACGTATAAATATACTTCCTCAAAGCGTCATCAAACGCAGCAAAGGAGCGCGGCAAGCCTTGCTGATACTCTTGTAGACTCGGTTCATTCTGTAAATTTCGCTCAGAATATCATAGTTATAAAGACTGCACCCGGACTTTCAAGTCCTATTGCGGTGGCTATAGATAATTTGCCTGAATCGAGGATACTTGGATGTGTTGCGGGTGACGATACAATAATCGTGATCACTACTGATACAGATGCCGCGTATGAAATAGGCAGAAACATGAAAATCTTGCTTTCGGGTAATTAAGCCATGCTCAGACACATACACATTGAAAATGTTGCCGTGGTAAAAGCGGCGGATATTGATTTTCATTACGGATTTTCTGTTTTGACCGGAGAGACTGGCGCGGGAAAGTCTGTGATAATAGACAGTGTAAAGCTTTTGACAGGCAAGAGGGTAAGCAGAGATCTTATCCGAACGGGCGAGGACTATGCATATTGCGAGGCGCTCTTTGATGGAATTTGTCCCGAACATGAGGCTTATTTGAATGAGCTTGGCGTAGAGACGGACGACGGCGAGGTTCTTGTTTGCGTAAAGCTCGGAGCAGATGGAAAAACTCTTTCAAAAATTAACGGAAAAACAGTCACGAAAACTACGCTCCGCGAGGTAGGACAGAGACTTATATCCATACACGGTCAAAAGGATTCAGATATGCTTACGGATGAGAAAAACTACGTAGGCCTTCTTGATTCTTACGCTGACACAGATGCGCTGAAAAGAGAATATTTTGAGATATATTCCGAAATTAAGTTGTTGCAAAAATCTCTCGATTCTCTTATTAAAGACGAAACGGAAATAGCCCTTGAAAAAGACATGCTGAGCTATCGCATAAAAGATATAGATGCGCTCAAGCTCAAGGTCGGCGAGGAAGAAGCGCTTTGCGATGAACTCAAGCGTCTTGAAAGTGCAGAAAGAATAAACAAGCATACGGCACTAACGTATAAGATATTGCATGGAGCGGATAACGGAGGTGTGTCGGGACTTTTGTCACGCGCGGCAAATTCTTTGTCGCAGATATCGGGAGTGTCGGCAGATGCGTCAGAGCTTTCCGAAAGGCTGAACGACATATCTTATGAGATAAGTGATATTGCTCACAGGGTAAAGGATATTGCTGTTGACACAGACGGTGATCCTACCGAAAGACTTGATAAAATTCAGGATAGACTTGAAAAAATAAGCAAGCTCAAGAAAAAATACGGTGACAGCATAGAAAAGGTACTCGAATTTAGAAACAACGCAGAGGCGAGACTTGAGGAACTTGAGGTGTCCGACGAAAAGTGTGACGAGTACAGGCTTAAAATAAGTCAAAAACGCGCAGAAGCTCAAAAAATAGCGCAAAAGCTTACGACGTTGAGAAAAAAAGCGGCAAAAGAAGTATCAGAGAGAGTGGAGCAGACGCTTGAATATCTTGATATGCCCAGCGTAAAATTTCAGATTTGCGTAACACCTGCCGAAGATCTTAATTCGACGGGTGCCGATGTTGTTAGCTTCTTTGTTGCAACAAACCCCGGAGAGCCCCCAAAGCCTATGGTTGAGATAGCATCGGGCGGAGAACTGTCGAGAATAATGCTTTCGCTTCGTAGCGTGCTTAACCAAAAGGACAATGTCGGTTGCTCGATATACGATGAGATAGATACTGGAATTTCGGGTAAAACGTCACGAAAGATAGGCATAAAGCTCAGAGAGGCAGCATGCGGCGGGCAGGTTATATGCGTAACTCATTCTGCGCAGATAGCAACTCTCGCTGACACACATCTGCTTATTTCAAAGCTTGAAAAAGACGGACGTTCATTTACAACCGTTTGCGAGCTTGACGGTGAGCAAAGGGTAGATGAGGCGGCGAGAATACTCGGCGGCATAAACGTGACCGAAGCGCAAAAGCAGGCGGCAAGAGATATGATAGAGGAGAAAAATAATTTCTGAAATTGTAGCTTGCGCACTTGAATTTGTTTAACATATATGATATAATAATAAAGTTGTTTAAATTACAGAAAGGCAGTATAAAAAATGCTTAAGATTAAAGCGTTGATAGCAGAGAAAATACATGAAAACGTGCTTTCAATAAACCCTGCGGCTGAAATAAGCGTTGAGGATATTGTGGGCATGCTTGAATATCCGCCCGACACAAGCATGGGAGACCTGGCATTCCCTTGCTTTAAGCTCTCCAAGGCACTTCGTAGAGCACCCGTACAGATTGCTGCACAGATAGCAGATAGTCTCACGCTTGATTGCATAAAGAGTGCGGAGGCGGTAAACGGATACCTCAATATTAAAATTTCGGACGAGTATCTCGGAGAGAAGGTTCTTGCCGAAATACTTGAAAAGAAAGAAAATTACGGCAGACCCACGTTTGGCTGCGGCAAGACTGTAGTGCTTGACTATTCCTCGCCAAACGTAGCGAAGCCCTTCCATATAGGACACCTCGGCACGACAGTTATTGGACACTCGCTCAAGAAGCTCCACGAGTTTGCGGGATATAACTGTATAGGTATAAACTACCTCGGTGACTGGGGAACGCAGTTCGGTAAGCTTATCGTGGCTTACAGACTCTGGGGTGACAAGCAGCAGATAGAGGAGGGTGGAATTGACAAGCTCGTTGAGCTTTATGTTCGCATCAACAACACTATAAAGGGCGACGAGGAAAAAGGAATCCCCGCCCGCGACGACTTGGCTCAGCAGGCAAGAGACGAGTTCCGCAAGATGGAGGAGGGCGACGAGGAAAACATCGCACTCTGGAAGTGGTTCGTTGAGATAAGCCTCGCGGAATACGAAAAGACCTACAAGCAGCTTGACATTGAGTTTGATAGCTACAAGGGCGAGAGCTTCTATACGGACAAGATGCCCGCGCAAGTTCAAAAGCTTCGCGATATGGGGCTTATGAAGATAGACGACGGCGCGTCCATAGTTGACCTTGATGAGTACGGAATGCCTCCTTGCCTTATACTTAAGAGAGACGGCTCAACGCTTTATCCCACGCGTGATATCGCGGCGGCATATTATCGAAAGCAGACATATAATTTTGATAAAGCTATATACGTAACAAGCAATCAGCAGAATCTGCATTTTAAGCAGTGGTTCAAGGTTGTTGAGCTTATGGGGTACGATTGGTACGATCAGCTCGTTCACGTCCCCTACGGCACGGTGTCCCTCAACGGAGCAAAGCTTGCTACCCGTACAGGAAACGTCGTTCTTCTCCGAGACCTTTTCTCGCTTGCGATAGAGAAGGTGACTGCTATTATGGAGGAAAAGAACCCCGATCTCCGTGGCAGAGAGGACATAGCAGAGGCAGTCGGCGTTGGCGCGATAGTGTTCTACTATCTCTACAACAACAGAATAAAGGATATAAACTTCAACCTTGAGGAAGCCTTGAGCTTTGACGGCAACACGGGTCCGTACGTTCAGTACACATACGCGCGTACCTGCTCGGTGCTTGAGAAGGTAACCGAGTGCTACGGCGGCAAGGTGGTTATAAGCTGCGAGGAAGAATCTGCGCTGCTTAAAACCCTTTGTCAGTTTGAGGAGAAGGTCAATATCGCGATCAGAGATTACGAGCCTTCCGTTATCACGAGATTTATACTTGACGTTGCGACCGCATACAACAAGTTCTATCACGAGTGCAAAATACTTGGAGCAGAGGACGCAAGCATAAGAGGAACGAGAATACTGCTCACAGAAGCCACCAAAAACGTTCTTGGTGCGGCGTTCTCACTCGTGTGCATGAAGAAAACAGAAAGAATTTAATTTAAATCAGAGAGGATTTTAGATATGTCAGGACATAGCAAATGGGCCAATATTAAGCACAAGAAGGAAAAGACCGACGCACAGAGAGCGAAGGTGTTCACAAAGATAGGTAAGGAAATTACTATTGCCGTTAAGGAAGGCGGCGGAGACCCTAACTCCAACGCAAAGCTCCGCGACCTTATTGCAAAGGCAAAGTCCAATAACGTGCCTAACGACAACATCGAGAGAACCATAAAGAAGGCTCTCGGCGGCACGGGTGAAAACTACGAGGAGGTAGTTTACGAGGGCTACGGCCCTGCGGGAGTTGCGGTTATAGTTGAGGCTACGACCGATAACAGAAACAGAACCGCGGGCAACGTGCGTTCTTATTTCTCCAAGTACCACGGAAATATGGGACAGTCGGGCTGCGTAGGCTTTATGTTTGAGGAAAAGGGCGTTATCGTTATTGCGGACGAGGACGGAGTTGTAGACGAGGATCAGCTTATGGAGACTGCTCTTGAATTCGGCGCGTCTGATTTCTCGGGCGAGGACGGAATCTACGAGATATACACCGAGCCTGATGACGTTTATGCCGTTGCGGAAGCTCTCAAGGATGCCGGATATACCTTTGAATCCGCAGAAAAGACCAAGCTTCCCACAACGAGCGTTACTCTTGACAACGAGGACGATATCAAGTTTATGAATCTTCTTATCGAAAAGCTCGAGGAAGATGATGATGTTATGGAAGTATACCATAACTGGGAAAATTGTGATTGACAGACACTTCGAAAAATAGTCCGGATGCTTCGTTGTTCCTCAAATGCGGCTTGACTTACGGTATGTAAGCATACGCAAGCTGAGCTTGCTAACGCGAGTTTGCTAAAGCAAACATCGCCTGCGCCTTGCATTTTCCGGTACGCCTTGCCCCGAACAATTTTTCTCGGTCCGGATTTGATATATTAAAACATATATTGAATAATAATACTCGTAGGGGAGGGGCTTGCTCCTCCCGTACAACTATAAGTAAAACAAGGAGGCACAAAATGGCAAAAAATAAATACACGCGGCTGTTTGAAAACACCGCGATATTTACAGTCGGTAAATTTGTATCCAAGCTGATAGTCATTTTTATGCTTCCTTTTTATACCTCGTGCCTTTCAAGCGCGGAGTATAGCACCGCCGACCTTATCACTAATCTCTGCAACCTCATAATCCCTATTGCGGGACTTGGTGTAAGCGAGGGAATATTTCGAGGCGCAGCGGAAAAGGGAGAGGACAAGGAAGCGTTTTTTACTAACGGCATGATAATCATGCTTATCGGAAGCGCGGCATTTCTCGCATTGTCTCCGCTTATAATGCTTTTTGATTATTTTACGCCGTACATTATTTTGATAATTGCGTATGTCCTTGCATCAAATATACATTCAGTTTGTTCTCAGTACGTATGCGCCATAGGTCGCACAAAGCTTTTTGCGGGACAGGGAATACTTAACACGGTACTTACCGTGGTACTTAATATTCTGTTCCTTGCCGGCTTTGATATGGGGATTGAAGGATATGTATTGTCCATTATTCTTGCTGACGGACTGACTACTGTGTTCTTGTTTTTTGTGGCAAGGCTGTACTCGGCATTTATCCCCAAGAAGATAAGCGGCTTTTTGATGAAGGACATGATAAAGTTCTGTTTGCCGCTTGTGCCTTCCACGGTTTTTTGGTGGATCACCAGCGTGTCGGACAGATATATCGTTGCCGCTTTGCGTTCAGATGCGGAAAACGGACTGTATGCCGCGGCATATAAGATCCCTACGCTTTTGACTTATGTAGTGACGATATTTAACGATGCATGGAAGCTTTCCGCAGTTTCCGAGGGTGAAGATCTTAGCGAAAAAACCAAGTTCTATTCCAAAGTTTTCAAATACTATATTGCCATAATGTTTATGGGAGGCGGATTGCTGGCTGTCAGTGCAAGACTTTCTTCGAAAGTGCTTTTTGCATCTTCATACGAAGCGGCATGGGTATTTATCCCCGTGCTAAGTGCGGCTACTATTTTCACGGCTCTTGATACGTTTATGGGAAGCGCGTATTTTACCGTCAAAAAAACGGGAATGTCTTTTTGGACATCCCTTATTGGCGCAGTTATGAATATTGTGCTCAATATTCTTATGATCCCGAAATGGGGCGCGATGGGAGCATCTGTTGCAACTTTGGTAAGCTATTTCGCCGTATTCGTGATACGCGCGGCAACAATGAAAAAGTTTATTCCGTTCAAGCTCTATCCCGTAAAGATTATCGTGAATACAGCAATAATAACCGCTATTGCTATAGTAATGAGTGTGTGGGGATATATGTGGCAAGGGCTGGCGGTATCAATTGCGATACTGTTGTTCAGTTTGCTCTATAACGGAATGGACATAATTTTGGGATGCCGCGATGCGATAATTTCAATAAAAAGAAAAAAAGAATAAATATTTACATTTTATTCACAAATGTTTTTTCACAAATCTTGACAAAAAATATGGCTTATGTTATAATAGTCAAGTGCGTGAAAACGCGTAGAATAGGGTGGTCCGCTGCAATGCTCGCATGAACATCCGTAATATTAAGGAGGGCTTTATGGATCTTATTAAGGCTTTTACAAACGAGCAGCTCAAAAAGGAAGTACCCCAGTTTAACATTGGTGACACAGTACGTGTACACAACAAGATCGTTGAGGGTACAAGAGAAAGAATTCAGATGTACGAGGGTACCGTTATCGCAAAGCACGAGGGCGGCATTTCTTCAACCTTCACAGTAAGACGCATTACCTACGGTTGCGGCGTCGAAAAGACTTTCCCCCTTCATTCTCCTAACGTAGTTAAGGTGGATGTTATCCGTAAGGGTAAGGTCAGACGTGCTAAACTCTACTACCTCCGTGGCAGAGTTGGTAAGGCTTCCAAGGTTAAGGAAGATATTTCTGCAAAGAACTGATTTCTTATGTAAGAAAAGACCGAGACTGTATCAGTCTCGGTTTTTCTTTTGTGTTGAATAGCTTATAATCAGATGTTTTATCAGCCAATTTCTTGCGTATGCAACGGCTCCTATCATTTGTGCAGTTGAGCTTGAATCCAAGGAGGTTATTTTTGCATCGGTATGATAGATGCCACCAAGAAAGCTTTGTATCTCTTGTTTGAACAAGCTGCCAAGCCCCAAAGAATCCGACTGTATGACAATGGTTTTGGGAGCAAATGTGCTGTCCAGAACATTGACAAGCTTTGCGGTAGCGGAAAAAATATTTGGATTTTGTGCAGACGTGCCAAGATATTTTTCCATGGGCGTGTTGTCAACTATAGTATTCCATGGACGGCAGACTGTGAGATTTTTAGCTTTTGAAAGGTAATACATTGAAAGAGTTCTGCCAATAAGGATATAAGATGAATCAGTGCCGTGAAAGGACAACAGATACTGCTTTACCGCCTTGTCGGGAGTTATTACCATTTCGGGTGGATATCCGAGAATGTCGGATACTGTTTGTTTGATATATGCCGAATCAAAGGATTTGAGTGGCATTGATGAGGATATGTTTTTTCTGCAAGGGTTGAACTCACTTTCAGATATTACGACGCAAGCGGAATATGATGCATTCATCTGGCACAGATGTCTTATTCCGTCATTGAGAAATATAGTGAAATTTTCTTCAAATCTCAATGAGTCCGAGTACGTATGCGAGTAATTGAACAGGATCTTGTAATTAGACGCGGCCAGGGATATTGTGAAAAGACGGGAAGATATATCGATTATTATAAAGTTTAGTTTGTCGGAGTACTTCATGTGTGCGCTGATTCTGCCGCCATCGGAGGGCTTTCGAATGTCCTTGATCGCAAGGTCGGAGGCATAAATAGCCTGAAAGACTTTTCCTACGGTCACCTCGGAATACCCCGAAGCAAGAGCTACGGCTTTGCGAGTGGGATAGGAGATTTCGCTTATGAGCGCAAGTATGTCATTCAGAGTGTTTTCGTTTATCTTCACCTTGCAGCGTCTGTGAGATTGCTTAGTTAACATAGCGGTATCCTTTGCTTGATATTTACCTTTATTATAGTATTATAGAGGAATTTTTCGTTTGTGTCAATGCAAACCGCAAAAAAGTCAAAAAACTTCAAAATATATTTAAAAAAGTATTGACAAATAAACTTTTTAGTGTTATAATAATGTGCCGCGTAAAAATGGCTTTTTAAGTGCGTAAATTTTTGGCTGAAACCTGAGATTTTGCCGCCATTGTTTAGCGAGACTTATATGAAAGAGAGGTGCTTTTCGTGTTTGCAATAATCGAAACCGGCGGAAAGCAGTACAAAGTAACAGAGCAGGATATTATCTTTGTTGAGAAGCTTGACTGCAATGAAGGTGAGGAGATCACATTTGACAAGGTTGTAGCTTTGTCCACAGACGCAGGCTTTAAGGCAGGTACTCCTACAGTTGAAGGTGCTGTTGTTAAGGGCGTAGTTCAGAAGAACGGCAAGGGTAAGAAGATTTATGTTATGAAGTATAAGGCTAAGAAGAACGAGAAGAAGAAGATCGGTCACAGACAGCCTTACACAAAGGTTCAGATCACAGCTATCGTTGGCTAATTCTGAATTATGACAAAGCTTGTATTTTACCGAAGCGGTGGTAATTTCTACGGTTTTGAAGAGCAGGGACATACGGGATACGGCGAAGAGGGCGATGACGTGCTTTGTGCGGCGCTTTCCGCGATGACCATGCTTATCATCAACACAGTAGAGGTGGCATATGCTTCCCGTGTTGACTTTGAAATTGATGAAAAAACCACAAACATACGAGTTAAGTCGCGCGCGGCTCTCCCCGAATTTGAGGAGGATGAGCTGAAAAGATACGCGGTATCGGGGCTCTTCCTTGCATACTACAAGCAGATTGAAGATATGATGGAAGAATATTACGATTACCTTGACGTATCCGTAGTTGACAAGCCGTATGACGAAGATTAACGAAACAGAACACATGACTGGGCACAAGTTGTCCAAGAAATTATTAGGAGGAAAAGATAATGGTAAAGCTTAGTTTACAGTTTTTTGCTCATAAGAAGGGTGTTGGTTCTACAAAGAACGGCCGTGATAGTGAATCCAAGCGCCTTGGCGTAAAGAGAGCTGACGGTCAGGCAGTTCTCGCCGGCAACATTCTCGTAAGACAGAGAGGAACAGCTATCCATCCCGGTAACAATGTTGGTATCGGAACTGATGATACACTCTTTGCTCTTATCGACGGCAGAGTTAAGTTTGAGCATAAGGCAGGAGGAAAGAAGCAGGTAAGCGTATACGCTGACTGATTTTTTCACTCATATAGATAAGGGGTGCGAAAAAACGCACCCCTTATCTATATGTTTGCGACCTTTGAATTTTGCCGTATGCGGCGTTGCTCCTCGCTGGCAGCTCGACTTACGTAAGTAAGCCTTCGCTTTGCCAGCTGTGGTGCGCCTTGCCTACAACAAAATTGAAAGGTCTTGATTTTTTAGGATTCAAGTGTTATAATTGTTTTGTAATTCAATTTGAATTTAAGAGGTTGACGTGAATATTTTATTTGAAGATAAATATCTGTTGCTCTGCGAAAAGGCAGTCGGTGAAAACTCGCAGTTTTCAACTGACGGGGTGAGCAAAAATCTGCCAGAAAAGCTTATAGAATATCGCAAAAGCAAGGGCGAGGACGGCTACATAGGGCTTGTTCACAGACTTGACGTGGTGACGGGCGGAGTTATGCTGTATTCAAAAGACAAAAGCCTTACCGGCAAGCTCTCCGAGCTTGTTGCAGACAAGGAATATAAAAAGACCTATCTTGCCGTTGTTTCGGGACGCTCTGAGTGTGAGTGTGGCGAAATGAAAGACTTGCTTTTCCATGACAAACAGAAAAACAAAACTTACGTAGTTTCAAAGGATCGACGCGGCGTAAAACCCGCCGCGCTGGAGTATAAGACGCTGCAAACGGTAATTCTCCCTTCGGGAGAGATGGCAAGCCTTGTTGAAATTCAGCTTTTAACGGGACGCACGCATCAGATACGCGCACAGTTTGGTGGCCGCAAAATGCCGCTTTTAGGTGACGGGAAGTACGGAAGCAGGGAAAAGGACTGTACTTGCGCCTTATGGTCGTACAAGGCGAATTTCAAACACCCGCGGACAAACCAAAGCGTTTCTGTTACAAGCATTCCGCCAAGCGTTTTTCCTTGGAATTTGTTTGATGCACTTAAATAATCCTACGAATTTTTCAAAAACTCAATAACCGAGTCGCACAGATGCGAGCAGAGGGTGTCCTTGTATTCGTCACTCTCAAAAAGCTTTGCCTCCGCGACGTTTGATAAAAATCCGCATTCCACAAGCACCGCGGGGCAATATGATTGTTCCAACAGGTATATGCTTGAGCCTGCGGATTTTGTTTTTCGGTTATTTTCGGCCTGGAGTCTTTCTTGGATGTTTTTCTGTATCTTGTTCGCAAGGATTTGGGACTCCGGATTGTTGTCGGAATACCACACCTGAAGTCCCGAATAGCGCGCGTCGGAGAACGCGTTCATATGCAAGCTGATAAAAATACAGCCCGGAGTGTTTTGAATGATATTCAATCTCGCCGCCATGTCAAGCTTTTTCTTTCTGCCTTGAAAATCAGTATTTCTGTCATAAAGAAGTTTGTCTGAATCTCGCGTGAGTATGACATTTACCCCTTGTGCTTCAAGTTTTTCCTTGAGAATAAAGGCTAACGAGAGGTTTATATCCTTCTCGACAAGCCCCGATTTTGATGATGTTCCTCCGTCCTCACCGCCGTGACCGGCGTCAATTATGACAGTGGAGTATTTGAACTTTATTTCTGCGGAGCTTGTGACTTCCTTTTTCTCAAATGCGCCGAAGCCAATAGCGGAGACTGTGAGCAAGATGCTTGACAAAAGTATGATTAAAAGATATGTAAGTACAGTTTTTTTCATGAGATATCTCTTTTCTTTTTTCACAATTTTATGATAAAATCAAAAATTTTATGCATAATCAATAAAATATGGAAAAAATATCCGCCGATTATCTCAAAAAAATCATTGACAATAAAATTTATTTTTGTTATAATTATAGAAATACAAAATTTCACGGTATGATCCGAAAGTGAGGAAACAAAATGGCTTACACCGATAAGTTTGCAAAAGAAGGACTTACGTTTGACGACGTGCTTCTCGTTCCCGCGAAGAGTGACATTCTCCCCGCGGACATTAATCTCGGCACCCGTCTGACTAATAAGATCAAGCTCAACATTCCGCTTATGAGCGCGGCTATGGATACCGTAACCGAGGCTGATCTTGCGATCGCTATCGCACGTGAGGGCGGTGCGGGTACTATTCACAAGAATATGCCTATCGAAAGACAGGCCGACCATGTTGACCGCGTAAAGAGAAGCGAGAATGGCGTTATCACCAATCCCATTTTCCTTGGCAAGGACAACCTTGTGAGCGAGGCTGAAGACCTTATGCACAAATTCAAAATTTCCGGTGTTCCGATCTGTGACGAGCACGGAAAGCTTATCGGTATTATCACTAACCGTGATATGAAGTTCCTCCTCAATTTCGACATGAAGATAGACGATGTCATGACAAAGGATCATCTTGTCACAGCTCCCGAGGGAACAACTCTTGAGCAGGCAAAGGAGATACTTTGCAAGAATAAGATTGAAAAGCTTCCCATAGTCAATGAGAACATGGAGCTTCGCGGTCTTATAACTATAAAGGACATCGAAAAAGTAAGAAAGTACCCCAATTCCGCAAAGGATTCACGTGGCAGACTTATCTGCGGCGCAGCTATCGGAGCTACGAAGGACGTTCTTGACAGAGCGGGTGTGCTTTTGGATGCGGGCGCTGACTACCTTGTGCTTGACTCTGCCCATGGTCATTCCGAGAACATACTCAAGAGTGTTGCAAAGGTTAAGGAAAGATATCCCGATTGCCAGCTTATCGCCGGTAATATCGCTACGGGCGAGGCGGCTGAAGACCTTATCAAGGCAGGCGCTGACGCAATTAAGGTAGGTATCGGCCCCGGATCTATCTGTACGACCAGAATTGTTGCAGGTATCGGTGTGCCTCAGATAACGGCAATCTGCGACGCGGCAGAGGTTGCAGATAAGTACAATATCCCCGTAATTGCAGACGGCGGTATCAAATACAGCGGTGACATTACGAAGGCTATCGCGGCGGGCGCATCCGTCGTAATGCTCGGCTCGCTCTTTGCGGGCTGTAAGGAGAGCCCCGGAGAAGAAGAACTCTATCAGGGCAGAAGCTTCAAGGTCTACCGTGGCATGGGCTCTATTGCCGCCATGGAAAAGGGCTCTAAGGACAGATACTTCCAGGAAAACAATAAAAAGCTCGTTCCCGAGGGCGTTGAAGGACGTGTTCCTTACAAGGGACCTCTCGCAGACACGGTATATCAGCTCATGGGCGGTCTCCGCGCAGGTATGGGCTACTGTGGCGCACCTACAGTTGAGGATCTCCGTGAAAAGGGACAGTTTGTTAAGATCACAGGCGCAGGTCTCCGTGAATCGCATCCTCACGATATCAACATAACAAAAGAAGCGCCCAACTATTCCTCACACGGCTAAAAAAAGCTACTATACCGCAAGCAATTATTTAATGGACAAAGTTCATCTTAATTGTTTGCAATCAAAAGACATAAATAAAACCGCCGAGGGTACATCGAGTACCCTCGGCGGTTGCTTGCTTTTTTTGTTCTCACACTCTGGCGTACCTCTGTACGCCGACGAAAGTGAGAACGAAAAATATATCTACCTTTTTTGTCGCCGGCTAAAAAAAGCTACTATACCGCAAGCAATTATTTAATGGACAAAGTTCATCTTAATTGTTTGCAATTAAAAGACATAAATAAAACCGCTGAGGGCACATCGAGTACCCTCGGCGGTTGCTTGCTTTTTTTGTTCAACTTAGATGTTACAACTATCGGTTGTAAGCTACTATCCAAATAATATCTTGATTTTTGTATATTATTATGATACAATGAATTTAACAGCTATTTGACGAAAGGTATGTAAAAATGAGCATTGGTGAAACCATAAAATCTTTAAGAACCAAAAAGGGAATGACACAAGAAGAGCTTGCCAATGCTTTAGGTGTTTCCTCGCAGGCAATTTCCAAATGGGAAACAGATAAGTCTATGCCCGATGTGTCGTTGCTTATGCCGCTTTCCCGTGAGCTTGGTGTTGGAGTCGATGACCTGTTGGGAGGTGACAGATACAAGAAATTTAATGATGAATTTCAAAAACAACTGCCGCTTGGTCCAAAAGCTACTTTGCTTGTCAGCGAAGCAGCTCTTAAAGAATTTCCGAATGATTTTACGTTCCTATATCGCAGAGCGTGTGACGAGTTGTTCTTCTGGGAAGATACCCAGCAAATGCACTATCTGCATAGCGCTGCCAATCATTTTTGTGAGCTTGTAAATAAATTTCCCGATAAAGAACCCGCTAAATCAATGTACTCTTTGGCGTTGTCTGCGCTTGGCCAAAAGGAAAAGGCATTAGAGCTTGCGTATAAATGTGAGGATAGAGATTCTCTTTTGAAACGCATTTTGGAAGGGGAAGAGCTTTTAGTACACAAACAAAGGACTTTGAATAAGGAATTTTGGTCTTTTTATCAAAGCCTTATAAGCTACAACACGGAAGAATCATTAAATACAGCCAGAGAACTTCTCAATATAATGTATGATAGTGATGAATATATGAAATCTGATTGGTTGATAGATTTTCATTTGGCAGAGTTGTATCTCAAACAAGGAGATAATGTTAAATTTGCCTGTCATTTAGAAAAATCCTATGAGTTGGCAAAGAAACGGAGAGAACTGCGACATGCAGATATGTTTAACTATAGCTATAACTACAAATCCGAGTTGTTTAATAAATTAAGCATAGAATATCCGGAAGATATGAGACAGTTTTACCTTGCCGACAGAGAATGTTTTGCAAGCGATAGCGTCTATGATTTAAAGAAAAGAATAGTGCAAGAAAACATCAAAGTAGTAGACATACGATTAAGAACTTTTGCGGATTACAAGTTTTTCTATATATATTTTGCACACCATAAAGATCCAAATTTGATTGATGCGGGTATGAGATGGGATTTGCCGGAAGATGAGTGGATGTTTATAGTTGATCAGCAAAAAAATCCAGATTATGAATATCGCGGATTTATGTTCAATGCGCAGTTGGCATACGCAGAAAAACTTTACAATGAAAAAAAGCTGACAGGATATCTCGCATTTATTGATTCTTTCGTATCTGTGGGATTTTGCAATGCAGGGGATAGAGAGAAATACAGAAAAACGGGATTTAATGTGGTTATAGAACACTCTGAAATTCCGGAGGGCGCAAGAGTTATGACTATAGAACATATCACCGTTTCATCGTTATTCAAATTTTGCGGTATTGAGGAAAGTTTTATTGATCGTGTTGTCAGTGATGCAAGAGATAACGGATATGAATACATAGAGAGCTGTCTTGACGAGGACGGCATATATATGACACACGAAATGTACCAAAGTCTTCACGATTTGTATATTAGCAGGGGATTTGAGGTGTCAAACCAATTTACCATCGGCGGACGTAAATATGTTATGTTCCAAAAAAAGCTTTGATGCAATAGATAGGAGTAAAATGAAACCGGAATACATTTTTTTAGTCATTGTAGTAGTTATCGCAGGAGCATTCTTTTTTGTAAGAAGAGTTGTTCCTCGAATGATCACAAGCGAAGAAGCAGCTAAAAAATCGTTTGCTTGTCCGAATTGCGGACATGTGTTTTGTGTGTCATGGAAAAAACTCTTTTTTAAACAATATAGGCTTTCACTGAAAAATCAGGTGAATTTAAAATGTCCAAATTGCAAGAAAAAGGATATGTGTGCAAGACCTTTTAATGATAATTAAGACAAGTTGATAGAAAGGAATTATATCCGTGACAAACAAAAACAGTTGCTATACATATTTCAGAATTGTTGGAGATTTTGATCCGCATAAGGTTACACAATTATTGAATCTCACACCTGACGAATATTGGTCAGCGGGAGATTTTAGAAAAAATGGAACGAGATATGATTTTTCATCATGGAAATACGGAACATGTAGCGAATATGATGTGGACACGTCCGAGCAAATGAGGAAAACAATTTCGGGTTTGCTTGACAAAATTGACTTGCTCAAGAAAATACGCAATGAGAATGACGTTTCGTTTGTTCTTGAAGTCGTACCTACCGTGTGTGTCGGTGAGTCAATGCCATGCCTCGCCCCATCGCTTGATATAATCGATTTTTGCCATCTTACGAGAACGGAGATAGACATAGATATAGATATGTCTTTCCTCACAAGGAAAGGCAAAAAACGAAAGGAGTCCACATAGATGAAAAAGCTATACCTCAAAAAGCTCAAGCGTGGCATAGGCTACGCGCTCATCATGTATCTCATATACGGCGTGGGCGCGGATATTTTAGTCACGCTGTCAAATTTTTTTAAGGAGCATCCTTTTGTCCAGATTCTCATAACTGTCGGTATTCCCGCGGTGATACTTTTTTGGATAGCAACTTATTACCGCATAAACGATACGGACAAATTCAAAGCATACAACAGAGCCGTACCGTATGGTCAGCTCAAAATAAAGGATGACATTATCTACACCTTAAAGTCCCCTGATTTGCGCGGCGACATTCTCGTTGCGTTGACACTTATCGGCGCGTACCTGATATTCAATATTCTTATCCCTGTCATCCGTCTGGGCGGCGCGAGAGCTATACCCGCAGCGCTTCTATCGTTTTCCGTGATGCTACTTGTCGCAGTCTTGTGCTACGCTGTTGCGGATATAATTTCATGGATGATAACGCACAAAAATTATCTCCTTGACCGGGATATCGTGGTAATGGATAAGGATCTGGTGAATAAAGATCAATAAATATCCCGCCTGTAGGAGGATTGCAGTTTCGGGCATAGCCTACATAGAATCCCGCCACTATGGCGGGGTTTTAGTCTCACAAAAAACCGGCTGACCGTTACGGTCAGCCGGTTGGCTTTTTAAAATCAGTCTGTTACGTAAGGAAGAAGAGCTGCCTGACGTGCGCGCTTAATAGCTGTGTTAAGCTCACGCTGGTGAACAGCACAAGTTCCCGAAATTCTTCTGGGAAGGATCTTTCCGCGCTCGCTGATAAACTTGCGAAGCTTTGCGGAATCCTTATAGTCAATATAAGAAACCTTATCTGCACAGAAGATACAAACCTTCTTTCTCTTGCGCACTACGGGGCGCGCAGGACGGTTTTCATTCTTATCCATCTTATGAATCCTCCAATTCTAAATTTAGGTGACGAGATTCTTCTCAGAAGGGAAGATCGTCGTCTGTCTTGATCTCCTCAAACTTAGGAGCTACGTCCGAAGTTGAAGAAAATGCGGGTGCTGCAGCAAAAGTATCTGTACCAAAGCTTGCAGAAGAGTCTGAACGGCTGTCAACGAACATAACTTCGTCAGCAACGATATCGGTTCTGTAGTGCTTTGTGTTCTGCTGATCTACCCAAGATCTGTTCTGAAGTGTGCCGACAACGCAAATGGACGAGCCCTTCTTGAAATATCTGGAAACGAACTCAGCAGTCTGTCTCCATGCGGTGATATTAAAGAAATCGGTCTCGCTCTGCTGTGTGTCCTTGTTATATCTGCGGTTTACCGCGATAGAGAAGGAAACTACAGCTATACCGTTCTGTGTCTGCTTCAACTCAGGGTCTGCAGTAAGTCTGCCACCGAGAATTACTTTGTTGAAGTTAAAATTAGCCATTTTGGTTACCTCGCTTATTCAGCGTCTGTAGCTTCAACAGTCTCAACAACTGCTTCTTCTACTTCTGCAACTTCCTCAGCTACTTCAGCAACAACCTCTTCAACAGTTTCCTCAACAACTACCTTCTTGGCAACAGGCTCAAAGTCAAGTCTGATTGTCATAGAACGCATAATTGTTTCGTCAATGTTGAACTGACGCTCAAGCTCAGCGATGAAAGAAGGAACAGCCTTGTAAGTAACAACGGTGTAGAAGCCTTCGCTCATATCGTTGATAAGGTAAGCAAGACGACGCTTGCCCCAAGTGTCTACCTCAACGATTTCTCCGTTGGAACCGATCAAGCTTGTGAACTTCTCAACTGTAGCCTTTGCAGCCTCTTCACCGTTCGATATGTCGGTGATGAAAAGAGTTTCATAAGAATTGATTACGTTTTCCATGTTTTTTACCTCCCTATGGACTTATTCGACCGCGCCTGATATTTGCGCGGTAGAGAGTAGGCTCGTCATTGCGAACCATACCGAGGATATATTATATCATAGACAAATTACTTTGTCAACACTTTTTTACAAAAAATTAACAATAATAATGGATATAAAAAGCGATGCGACGGATATTGAGCCACCCACAACAAGCTCAGTCCATTTATGACGTCCCATATATATCGAGGACCATGCGACAATACCTAAAAGGGGAATGCCAAGCAAAGCTATAGGGCCGTAAACATAAGTAAGATACGCGATAGGACCCGCAACGCCGCAGGCATGACCGCTGGCCTTAACTTTAAATGCTTTGTTAAACAGAAAGATCAGAATACCCGAAATAAAATAGGTAATAAGCAAAACCGTCATTTTAGCGGGCATATTGAGGGCAAATGCGCAAATAATTCCCACTATATATCCAATCACGGACATAATTATTGCAAGATTACGCTGACCGTCTCGACCGCGTCCTTTGAATTTGGGCATGATTGGTTGCAGAGGATATGCCAGAAGGGGAAGAACTGTTATGCAAAGCAACGATATAATGAAATTCAAGTTGCCTCCCATAATTTCGGGAGAAACAAAACGAAGTATGCAAAAGGTTATTGCGGCGATGATCGGCGCAACTGTAAGTACGCGTAAAATGTAACAAAATTTTTTCATAATACTCCTCGGAAAACGAAATGTGGCGAATCTTGCCGTTAAATGTGGTTTTGGAAACCATATCTGCGTATATTATACACCACATCTTTTGAAAATGCAATGGTTTTTTGGAAAATTTAATAAGATTTTTTTATGAGGAATGAGTGAATTGACAAATCTATTCGAGTGTGGTACAATGACAGATAGTAAAGCAAATGGGGAGAACCGAAATGCGTATAATGTTTGTGTGTCACGGAAATATATGTCGCTCACCGATGGCGGAGTTTATATTTAAAAAGTTATTGTCCGATAGGGGTATGAGCGAAAGTTTTGTTGTTCAGTCCAGCGCAACCAGCACTGAGGAGATATGGGGAGATATCGGCAATCCCGTTTATCCGCCTGCAAAAAGAGAACTTGCCTTGCACGGCATAAGTTGCGAAGGGAAACGCGCAGTACAGCTCACGCGCGGGGATTCCGCTAAGTACGATATGTTTATTGGAATGGACAGTAACAATATCCGAAACATGCGCCGCATATTGGACAGTTCGGCTCATGGAAAAATATATAAGCTTATGGATTTTACCGAACGCGGAGGAGACGTTGCAGATCCGTGGTATTCGGACAGATTTGATATTGCTTTTCGGGATATACATGAGGGTTGTATTTGTTTGCTGGAGTATATTGTTAACAAAATGTAAATTACATTAAAATCCGAGCTTCGGCTCGGATTTTTAATTGACAAAAGCCACCGTTTATGTTATACTTGTGTATAATCATATAATATGTTATTATATTATAATCACATAATAGACTTTTAACTTTGCATACATATTTTTGTCCTCAAAGGAGAGCATACTATGACGTTAACGGTATTTTCGTTTGCATTTTTGACAGTATTCGTGACTTGTATGTTACTGTGCATTTTCAAAGGAATCAAAGCGGGATTTGTAAAGACCGCGATTTCTTTGGCGAGCATGGTAGCATCTTTTTTTATTTCCACGCTGATAGCGCAAAAAATGTCAAATATATTTGCAGACGATATTGCACAAGCAGTGTATGGCACAAATGTTTTGAGTGATATGGGTGTAAACAGCGAACAGGTAAACCAGCTTATCCTGGCGTATGCGGATGCCCTTATAACTCCGTTTTTGTTCCTGCCGTTATTTTTTGTAGTATATCGAATAATCGATTTCATTGTAAATATTGTTTACAGAACATCGCTCAAGCCATCCTCGGAAGATACGGAATATGAGCTGGAGGGGAAAAATTCTTCAGCATATAATCATAATTCCAAGCTTTTGGGTGGAATAATCGGCGGTGTGTGCGGAATACTGACGGCTGTGATAATAACTTTCCCGATAATGGGTACGTTGGATTTTGCTTACATAGGATCGTCATTTCTTGATCCCGAAAGCGGTTCTATGTACATATACACCCCGGTGAAGGATGATGATATTGATAAGGTGTGTGCATATTCAAAGGACGTTGTAGGAAACGTGATATACTCAATGGGAGGCAAGCCCATGTATAATTTTGTTGCCCGTTCAAAGCTTAACGGTGTCAATATAGGCATAATGAGCGAGATAGAAAAAACAACAGAAACTGCGGGACACGTAACATCTCTTATCAATGAGATATCCAAAGGAAAGTCCCGACCGGAGGATCAGTACGAAAAGGTTGAGACGGTAAGAGAGGAGATAAATGAATCCGAAACGCTTAAAATTATAATCTGTGAATTCATGTCGATTGCGTCGGAGCGTTGGATTGAGAATGAGCCGTTTATGGGCATGGAGCGTCCTATAAAAAATGAAACTACTGACCCGTTTATGGATGAAATATTCTTGCTTTTGAGAACGTCAACTACGGAGACCGCGGCGGACGATATGGCAACTGTACTGCATGTATGCTTAATACTCATCGACAGTGATATATCCAGTGTGAACGGAGACTATGCGAGCATGCTTGGAGCAATAGATAAAAACAATATGCTGTATGATCTCAGAATAGAGCTTGAAAAGAATTCAAGAACTAAATATTTATCTGATACGATAAGTGAGATCGTATTAAGAACAACGTCTTCCGCAATGAAGGCGAATGTTGTCGGTAATTATGATGCTTTGATAAGCAATCTTACAACCGAGCTGAACCGCGTTAAGCTTCAGGAATATGATGTTCAAGGGGCGCATATCGCTGAAACGTTCAAATCGGAAATGGAGGCATTCGGTGTTCCGGTGCCCGAGAGCGTTGCCTCAATAGTCGCCGATGAGCTTACCAGACGTCATTGCCGATATTTGCGTGAGACTACAAAGGACGATGTAAGAAAGTTTTTCGATGGTTACACGGGAATACCGGAGAATTGACGGAAATATAAAAGCAGAGTCAGAATGGAGACTGAAATGTTAGATTACGTATTTACATATTTGTCACAAGGAATAATTCTTATTGCGAGCCTTACACTGTACGTGTTCTTGATAGGCATGCTGCTTCCGGGAATTCTTTTGAGATTGCAATTTATCAAAGGCCCCATCAAGGACCGTGGAATAGAAAAGTATACTTCCCCTGATGGCAGAGCAATAGTTTACGAACCCGAAGTGAGGTTCAGAAAATATATCAAACAGTATATGCTTTGCTCAATGGATGGCAATAAGTACATAAAGTGCCTTATAGATCCTAAGATAAATCAGCTAAAATATGACGTTTTGGTATTTGACAATCAGGATAAGCTTATAGACGTTATAGGGGTAGCGGAACAAACCAATCAAGGGGAATATACGAGGGCGGTACAGCTTCCGGAAAGAACATCGTATGTCAGCGTTATATTGAGACGCGCGGACGGAATGTTTTCCAATAACGAGATAAACGTGATATATCCAATTTTGAACGTGTCCGTATATGCGGCATGTATAGTGGTGGCGACGGCTGTAGAGGCCACTCTTGCAAACAAGTTGATATCCGGTGTGTTTGAGGAATTTGCAGGACAGTTTATGGGTGGCATTTCCGTGATCGGAAGTTTGTTGCTGGGAATTGCAGCGGCGGCACTCATAATGCTTTCGTGCTTTATAAATGTGATTAGGAAGATAAACAGATGAGAAAAATAGAGCAATTCATAATAACCAAAGGGCATTACGAGCATTCCCAGATAAAGGGGCTTGTTTCTGTAAAGCAGTATATATTTGCCCGCGTGAAAGGCAAAAAATGCTTGATTTTGAGATTTTGCAACGAAACGGATTTTAAAGTCAATGCAATCAATTTTGTTGTTCTGCAGTTGAATGCGGCAGGAGAGATAATAGACAGGACACCTGTTCAATACAAGGACATTGTGCTTTTGCCGGGTGGTGTCATGTCAATGAATGACGGTATCGTGGTCAGCGAAAAGTGTGCAGATTTCAAGGTTCAGCTCATATCCGTACAAAGCGGTCAATATGAGTATCGCGTAAAAGACGGTGATACGGTAGCGGTTTACTATAATGCAAAGGAACGTTGGAAACGTCTTGAAAATGCGGCTTCCCATGCGGATGGGCTTAATGCTGTGTCAAAGCGTCCCGGTAATTTTGGCTTTTTCGCCTTTGTTGCCACGATGAGCGTTCTGGCAATATGCGCGTTGATGTTTTGGCCATATATCAAAGACATAATCGGAGAGGTATTTTAAATCATACTTTTGGAGAAATCTATGTTTAAGTACAATTACATTATTGAAAAACTGACAGATGAGCAGAAGATAAAAATGCTTACCGATATACGGTATCTGTCGGATATAGAGCTTAAGATGCTGGGAGTGCCGGGTGTAAACATAGCATCGCTGGAGGACTATTATAGAAACGTATATCCGTCTCCTGTTGCATTGGCAAATTCGTGGAACACACAGCTTATAGGAGACGTAGCTGATGATATATACAGGACTATGTCTGCGGGATATGTAAATCACGCTATAGTACCCAATCCTAAAATAAAGATAAATCCTTGCCGCAAGGCGCTTTCTGAGGATCCGTATTTGGCATCTGCCATTAGCGGAGAATATCTGAAACGCGCAAATTTCCTTCGGCTCTCGACGAGTATGACGGGATTTTACGTAAAGGGAGATGAGACTGAGTGGCTTGATGATGTTCCAAATGACAGGATAATCAATAACTATATAGTGGATCCGTACAGACGCGCTATGAAGATGGGAGCGTGTAGCGGAATAATAAGTGACGCATCACACTTCAAGCATTCTTACGACGGTGTTAACACTGCCTTATCCCAAACCGTGACAAGCGGAGCTATGGCAGGCAACAAGGTATGGTATATCAACAGAAGCGCTTCTTCTGATGAGACGGTTTTCTGCATAGTGAACGGAACGATATGCTTCAGCGCATCGGACCGAGCTTTACGCGCGGCTTATAAACGTTATCATTCTTTGGAGAGATCGGTGAAAAACGGAAATACGACGGTTGGAGAATTGGATCTTGAGATCGAGCAGTTCCGAGCAATATCACCCGAAATGCTCAATAAAGCGATAGACGGACTTTTGGATTTTGCATTTGCTTGCTCACAGAACCAAGTGGGCAATATGATATACCCCGTAAACAGGAAACAACTGGCATCAGTAGCGGCACAAGAATCTGTCGTGTTGCTTAAAAATGCTTGCGATATTCTGCCATTATCGGCTCATGCCAAGGTCGCGCTTATGGGTGACATTCTCAGAGATGGGGGCGAAGGTGTGCGCGATGAAAGCGAATTTGTCGATTGCTTCAACTCACTGGGATACGAATGTGTGGGCTTTGCTCCGGGCTATAACATAAGAAGCGAGGTCGGAGACAATCTGATAGGTGATGCGGTAAGACTTGCTTCAAGTGCCGATATTGCGGTGCTGTTTTTGGGCACTACGGCGGCACATGAGCATTACATAACCAAAACCAATAAGCTAACACTGCCCGCAAATCAACTTGCTTTGGCTGAAGCAATATACAATACCCACAAGAGCGTTATAGTAGTTATGTCAGGTAACTATGCCATAGATATAGATTTTGCCAAACGGGCAGACGGATTTATATTGGCTCCGCTTAATTGCAGAGACGGTGTGCTTGCGGCTATCAGTACAATTACAGGAGAGATCAATCCTTGCGGCAAGCTTACAAATTCCCTTTACAGTAATACAAGACACATGCTCGAAAAGCAGCATGCCTACAGAACGGTATGGAAAAATAAGGTCGGTCCGTTTTTTGGATACCGTTATTATGATACGGCAAATATAGATGTCGGCTATCCTTTCGGTTTTGGTCTTTCTTATACCAAATTTGCCTATTCGGCATTAGAGGTAAACGGCGATACTGTAAGCTTTGCCGTCAAGAACAGTGGCAAAATGGCGGGCGCAGAGATCGCTCAGATATACGTGGGAATAGAGGAGTCGTCAGTCATCCGCCCCAAAAAGGAATTGGTCGGATTTGCGAAGATACATCTGGATCCCGGACAGAAAAAAACGGTAAAGCTTAAAATAGAGCTACCCAAAATATATGACACAAAGACGGGTATGTCCGAAACGGAACGCGGAAACTACACCGTATACGTAGCATCTGCGGTAAACGATATCCGATTGCAGAAAACAATATTCGGAGGAAATAAACCGCTTGAACCGCAGAGAGATAAGCTTTGCGATTATCTTCAATCCGAATCAAATATTTTCGCGGGCAAATATACATTGGAGGCAAATTATAAACCTATGAAAAAATCAGCAAAAAATTTGGTGTTTGGCATTTCCGCTTTTATTTTGGCGGTGTGCATTTTGGCATATTGTATGATAACCGATATAGATGCAGTGTTCTTCAAGCTGATATCGGCGGCGCTTTGCGTGGCAGCGGTGATATTCTTTGGTATTGAGATATCCGAGCGAAATCAAGCTCGCGAGAAGGCGCGAAAGGAAATGGATAAAATAAATAAGCAAGCATTTGGCGATGCAAAACAAGTTCCCGTATTTGCCGCAGGACAGATGTTTGTAAAGGAGTTTGACTCTATAGACAAGAGTGTTTCTGCCGATAAGCCCAAGCAGGATAATCAGTTTGCGGCAGAATATATGGCGCATATCAATAAGCAGCTTACCTATTCAAAGGCGTGTGAGGAGTTTGAAGCGTTTGCGGCACAGAGAGGATTCAGTTTTAGCGCCGATACCGTAAGAGAGATATTCTGTGCGATATCTACCTCGCGTCTTATTGTAGTGCGTGGCATGGTGAGTGAAAATTTTGCTAATCTTGTGCATTTGCTTTGCGAATACTTTGAATCTCCGTTCTTCATGGATAGAATAGATTCATCGTATATAAACGAAGATCGAGTTTTGTTCGGTCAAGCGCAGGATGGTTCAAGAATCAAAAGACCGATTATGCTTGCTATGGAAGCGGCATCAAACGTAAAGCAGAATATTCATTTTGTTGCTCTTGACGGTGTTAAAACGGCGGATATATCAAACTACTTTGTGCCGTTTGCGAGATACGCGGGCAACCCGTACAGTAAGTGCAGCATTTCTGCTATGAATCAAAAGAACGTTCCGGTAACATACTATATCCCCGAAAATTTGTGGTTTATTATAAACCTTGACAAGGATCAGACGCTTGATACCTTGCCCGGGTATATTTCCAATATTGCATCTGTAAACGATTTTGAATTTGCAAGGACAACACCATCGGGAGCCATGACACAGGTATTCAGCTTCAAATACTATCAGCTTGACTACCTGAGCGAAAAGATCAAGTCATATGAGTTGGATGAGGATGTCTGGAAGAAGATAGACAGATTTGAGGAATACGTAAATTCTCACGAGCCTTATCACATCGGAAATAAGCAGTGGTTGGGACTTGAAAAATACGCGGCAGTATTTATGGCGTGTGACGGAGAACGTGAAATGGCAATCGATCACGCTATGTCGGCAAGACTATTGCCTTCGGTGGTATCAGTGCTTTCTGCAAAGATATCCAAAGAAGATAGGGGAGTGTGCGAAACACTCGGAAATATTTTCGGAGAAGAAAACGTAAGCTGTAGCTGTAAAGTAATCAAGGACAGCGGAGCAGATATTATTTGAGTACAGAATTGTAAGGAGAAGGAATATGTTAATTTTTCCTAAACTTTTAGACTTTGGTGCGATAAAAAGTATTGCCGCATCTCTTCCCGGGATGTTTACATCGGGAACAGCAATAATAATTTATCTTTTTATAATTCTCTCAATTATCGCTATACTTGTTATCTCAATAATAATCAGCGAGAACAAAAACAGCTCCAAGGCATCTGCCTCAGAGCAATCTCCGCAGGTTATTAACATTTCCGGTATTTCAAAAACCACCGAGGAAGAACCCGGTCGAGAGAGATTTTGTATGCTGAACAGAATAGACGAGAAGAGAAATGAGTACGGACACGAAAAATACGAGCGTCAGATAAGTCTTGAGGCTATATGTGAAAATTTCCGGAACTATTCGGCAAGTAAGCTTGGACTGTATTACGATATAGACGATATAAGAAGATTTGTAGCAGGGATGTCGGTATCAAGAATACTGATACTTCAAGGCATGTCGGGAACGGGAAAAACGTCTATGGCGCATGCATTCGGAAAGTTTATAGATAATCCCTCAACAGTCATCCCGGTGCAGCCTATGTGGAAGGAGAGAACCGACCTTATAGGATACTATAACGAGTTTACAAAGAGATTTAACGAGACGTTGCTTTTGGAGAAGATGTACGAAGCGAACTACAGCAAGGACATGTACGTAACGGTTCTTGATGAGATGAATATAGCGAGAGTAGAGTATTACTTTGCGGAATTTTTGTCTCTTTTGGAGCTTCCTAATCCTGAAGAAAGATATCTTGAGGTAGTGTCTGACAGATGGGAGACGGACCCTGTACAGCTCAGAGACGGAAGGATAAAGCTACCCGAGAACATGTGGTTTGTGGGAACTGCAAACAATGACGACTCTACGTTTGCGATATCGGACAAGGTATATGACAGAGCGATGATACTGAATCTTGATAAGAAGAACGAGAGATTTGTAGCCCCGAACACCGAGAAGATGTGTATATCGGCAGAGCAGTTTGTGGCACTCACGGAGAATGCCAAGAAGGAGTATGCGGTAAGTCGCAGAAACAGAAACAGACTTGAAGAATTTGACAAATATCTCATCAAGCACTTTGGAATAACCTTCGGAAACAGAATAATGAAGCAGATACTCAGCTATATTCCCGTGTATATAAGCTGCGGAGGAGATGAGCTCGAGGCGCTTGACGATATACTGTCAAAGAAAGTAATAAGAAAGCTTGAAACTCAGAACCCCATATATCTCAGACAGGCATCGGAAGAGCTTTTGACTTATATGGATGAGCTGTTCGGAGCAGAGAACATGGGTATATGCCGTGAGCATATTCGTAAATTACAGAGAAATGCGTAAGGTAACTAATATTTAAGAAATCATGAAAAACAGAATTAAGATAACCAATACAATATGTGTTCTTATCGTTGGAACTGTTTTGTCGTTGGCGTTGGCTCTTACTTGCTTGGCATTATTCAGTGATGACTTGTTTTCATCTGATGATCCGGGGCAGAGTGGCGGCGGTGCGTCCTTGGGAGAAGAAATATACAAGGATTACTTTGGCAATGTTGAGATTCCCAGTAACATAGAGTATCCCAGCGAGCTGTTTAGCGGAGATTTGCCGTCGGAATGGCCCTCGGAGTTCCCGTCGGAGTTCCCGTCGGAATGGCCGTCGGAATGGCCGTCGGAATGGCCGTCGGAGTTCCCGTCGGAATGGCCCTCGGAGTTCCCGTCGGAGTTCCCGTCGGAATGGCCGTCGGAATGGCCGTCGGAGTTCCCGTCGGAATGGCCGTCAGAGTGGCCGTCGGAGTTCCCGTCGGAATGGCCGTCGGAATGGCCGTCGGAGTTCCCGTCGGAATGGCCGTCAGAGTGGCCGTCGGAGTTCCCATCGGAATTTCCATCTGAGGATGGCGGAATAGGAATCCCTCCCGATGACGCAGGAGATAATAAGATTGCATATATTATCCAATCCGATCAAACCGAAAGGCTTTATCTCAAAGGGCAAAGCTTCGGAAATTATACAGGCAATTCATGGACAGCGGCGACACAATACAACACGTTGATAAATGGGAAGTATTCAGCTGCATATCTGCCGGGATTGCGTCTTGAGGCGAACAGCGCAAGACGGTATACAGTAAAAATAAATCCTCAGTTGAATCAATACGTTTATCCGTATTTCATATCTACCGCAACGGACACTGTTCAGTACAGTGATGTTGTTGCGGTTGGAAATGCGAATGATATATACGAGGTATATTATTATCTTTCGAATCCGCAGAACAATATTTATATTCCCGGTATTGCGGAATACGAAGAACAGTACAGAAATTTTGTGTACGACAATTATCTGTATGTAGATAGCGAGACTTACAGATATATGTCTTCGCTTATCGATGCAAACGGATGGAGTAAATACGACGCAGATATTATTCAAAAGATTGCCGGATACATACAGGGCTCTGCAAAATATAACCTGAAATATGACAGAGCACTTGACAAAGAAAGCAATATAGCGATATCATTCCTTGACGAGTACAAGGAGGGAATATGCCAACACTATGCGACTGCGGCTACGCTATTATACAGATCTTTAGGTATTCCCGCGAGATATACGGTAGGATTTACCGCGCAGACAATAGCGGGGCAGTGGGTGAATGTAAGCTACAGTAATGCCCACGCATGGGTAGAGATATATATTGACGGTGTGGGTTGGCAGTACGTAGAGGTTACAGGATCATCATCTACCGTTCCCCCCGATGATCCAGATTATCCGGATGATTACGTCATAACGGGGCTTAACATAAGGCCTGAGCGTGTAGAAAAACAATACGACGGTAATCCTTTGGCGCCTGTAAATAGGATCACAGGATTTGAAGATTGGGAGAAGAGAGGCTATTCTTATAGCGTTGTTGTGTCCGGTGAGGCAGTATATCCCGGAGTATATCGGTCACAGATAGAATCTATAATTTTCTACGATCCTGATAATAACGATATAACCTCGCGTGTACAATATAACACGCATTCCGGAACTATGCACGTTTATATTTGCGAACTTTATTTTGTCAGTGACGCTATGGAAAAGGAATATGACGGCAAGATATTTGAGACTTATCCGGAAAACTATCACTTGCAGTACGGTGAGCTTATTGAAGGATATACATACCGCATAACCCCGAATGTATCCGCAGTCAACGTAGGCAATGGAATTAACTCATTTGATGTGGAAATTCTGGATGAATCCGGCAATGATATAAGCTCGCTATACAAGATAATAAAGGTCTGCGGCGTTTTGGAGATAACTCCGACATCGCTGGTTATCAAAGCTAAGGATGCGACGAAGCCATACGACGGCACGGCGCTGACGTGCAACGAAATAGAGATGATAAGCGGCATGCTTGCAGAGGGTGACAGATTGGCAAACTATGAGGTCATAGGAAGTCAGACTGAGATAGGCCGTTCCGAAAACATTATAGATATCACCTCAGTCCTTATTTTAAACGAGCATAATGAAAATGTTACGAGCAACTATCAGATAGAGTTGCAAAACGGAAAGCTGAGAGTCACTAAGGAATGACAAGAAAGCACAAATTAGAACAAAGGCGGAAAAAGTATGCGTTACGATAATTATCAAAGAAAAGTGAATAAATTTGTGGAATTTATGCGCAAGGTAGTAGCGCACATTCCTCAGATAATTATTGCTTTTGCGGCATTTGTGGCAATTGTAGTGACGCTGCTATTGACAAAGGGGCTTGTGTACGGAGAGAGTGAATGTCCTACGCAAATAACCTACGGCGACAAAGTTAGCTATACGGCGAAGGCATTTATGGGCAAGGTGAATTATGAGTACTGTGAGCAGGGAACTGATAATTGGAGCACTCAAATGCCTACAATGCCCGGAAAATATAAAATTCGAGCTGCATCAAAAGCGACGTTTGGCAGAACGTATTACGGAGATGTGTACGAGTTTACCGTAATTCCAAAGACTATTGACGTAAAAATTTCGGATTCACAAGTAATATACGGGGAAGAGCCCAACGTATCTGCCAAAGTTGCCCGCGGTGACAAATTATCTTGCGATAATTTCATATTTACAGATATATCGCAAAAGCAAACAGACGTTTGCGCAGATATTGAAGCCATTTCTATATTGAATAAAGACGGACAGGATGTAACGGGGGCATACGTTATAAACACGCCCACTTCGGCTATAACGCTCTTGCCGCGCGATCTGGGTATCAAGGTCTCGGATGCATCTATGGTATATAACGGACAGGAGTTCTCATTTGACGGATATGAAATAATCGAAGGAACCCTTGCTTATGAAGATAACCTTGTCGCAGTATTCAAGGATAGTATAATTGATGCCGGTCAGATCGAAAACTCTCCTGATTTGTGTATTTACGGTAAAAATGGAGTGGATGTAACAAAGCATTATAAATTCGCTCTGGAGACAGGCAAGCTTACGGTTGAAAAACGTCCGATCATAGTTGCCACGGGCGGATATGAAGGTGTATATGACGGACAAAAGCATTATCTGACAGAGTACACGATCGACAGTTCGACTGCTCTTGTTGAAGGTCATAGTCTGAATATCAAAGATTTCTCTACAATAACAGATTGCGGAGAAACAGATAATGTAATAGCATTCAATGTGGTCGATACAGAGAGTATTGATCGTACAAACAACTATTCCTTTTTTGTCAACACTGGAGTTTTAAAGATAACTCCCAAGCCCATAACAGTCCAGACATCAAATGACTCTTGGGTGTATGACGATGAGGAAAAATCATGTGCGGAATATACGGTCAGCGGTATTGTTGATACACATACGCATTACGCAGTAACCAACACGCATATAAAAACAGTCGGCACAAAGCCTAATGAACTGACTGTGGCCATATTCGATGGAGAAAGAGACGTTACGTCAAATTACGATATTGAATATAGCTATGGAACTCTTGAGGTGTTTGTGCGCCATGTGGTTATACTTACAGCAAGCCAAACGTGGATGTATGACGGCAAGCCCCATATCTGTGCTGATTATGAAGTGACGTCAAAGTACGGTATAGTGCCCGGACATACTTTGAACGTGGGTGAATATACTACAATTACCAATGTTGATACTGCAACAAATGAATTTTCTGACATTACGGTTACAGGACGCAGTGGAGAAGACGTAACATCAAATTACAGCATAAGAACGAATAATGGTTGGTTGAATGTAACTTCGCGGCTTGTTACGGTGAAGCCTGCGGATAACAGTAAAATATACGATGGAACTCCGCTTATATCAGAGAAGCTTGAAATTACAGAAGGCTCATTGGCAGAGGGGCAGACGATCAATGCTACATTTGAGGGAAGCATCACGGATATAAATTGGGATGCATACAATTCTTCAAGACAGACCACGGTTGTAAATTCCTTTATCATAGGTGTCCGAATATGTGATACCGAGGGAAGAGATGTTTCTTCTAACTATACCGTAACGCGACTGCCGGGAGAGTTGGCTCTGACACAGAGACATATTCTTGTAATGACAGACAGCGCGGAAAAAATATATGACGGTACGCCTCTTGCGAATAGTGGGTTCCGAATAAATACAGCTATATCGGACGGACTCGTCAGTGGGCACAGTGTTGCAAATTATAAATTTACCGGCTCGATAACAGATGTCGGCGTCGTTTATAATATGATGTCCGTTATTAAAATTTCAAATGAGTCGAATAGGGATGTAACGCATAATTATTACATAGAATACAGCTTCGGCTCACTGAGCATAGATCACAGACCTATAACAGTAAAGACGGAAAGCTTTTCCAAGGTATATGACGGACAGACGGTAGAATGTAAGGAATACAGCATAATAACAAACGAAACATCAATGGGGCTTGCGCCCGGCCAGTATGTGGGAGATATATCGTTTGCCGATAGCGGACTTGTTGATGTTGGAAGTGCGTTTAATGAGGTGGATCACATAGTGATCTGCGATAGCTCCGGTGTTGATCGTACATATAATTACGAAATAAGCTACGATAAAGGTGTGCTTACGATTACTCAAAGGCCCATCACTGTTACATCGGACAGTGCATCAAAGGTGTATGACGGAACACCGCTTGTATGTCATACGTTCAAAGTTTCAACAACCCCGTACGGACTGGTTTCAGGTCATACCGTAAGCGCAAAGTTTACAGGAACGCTTACTGACGTTGCTACCGGTGTGAAAAACAAATTTAGTGTCGAAAATATTTATGACATATACGGAAATGATGTTACGCGCAACTATTCCGTTTCGTATGAATACGGAACCCTGACAGTTACGCACAGACCTATCAAAGTTATATCCCAAAGTGCATCAAAGATGTATGACGCAAATCCGTTAACGTGTTATGAATATTCCATCCCCGACACACTGTACGGATTGGTGGCATGGCATGAGATCAGCTTAAACTTTAGTGCTTCGGTTACCGATGTTGCGGATAATGTAACCAACATGTTTACCGTTATCGACATTACCGACGGTGAAGGAAATTCCGTTATAGATAATTACGAGATAACGTGTGAGTACGGAACCTTGACAGTAACAAAGCGTCCCATTATTGTAAATGCGCAGAGCGCATCAAAGCAGTACGACGGAACGCCTCTTACATGTACGGATGTTACAGTGCCGACGGATATTCCTTACTCATATGGATTAGTTGCGCTTCACAAGGCAATAGCGGTTACAGAAGGTTCTGTTACTTATCCGTCAAGTGTTAGCAACACGGTAACGTCTGTGACCATATATGATGCTTTTGACAGAGACGTTACACACAACTACGATATACTTGAGTTTGGCGAGGGAACTCTGACCGTAACAAAGAGAATATTGACGGTAAAGACTTTAAGTGCCTCTAAGGAGTACGACGGAAACTATCTGTCATGTCACGAATATGAAACGACGGGACTTTTGACAGGACATTATATATCAAGTGTGAGCTTTACAGGGCGACAACTATATGTCGGATCGTCAGAAAACACCATGATTGTTTCCCGTATAATGGGTGACGGAGCTAATGTAACTCCATATTACGATATAAATTACGAATATGGAATTTTGACGGTATATGAACGTGGAGAAGAAGAGCCTATAACACTTGTTATAACGCCTACGTCACACAAGAAGTTTTACGACGGAAACGCGCTGACAGCAACAAATTCAATTGTTATCACCTCAGAGCTTCAAAAGCTGTTGGATAACGGATATACTTATTCCGTACGCGTAAGCGGTACTCGGACTGAGCCGGGAATTTCACCGAGTACGGTGACGTATTTCAGATTGTATTCACCTCTCGGTCATAACATAACCGATGAATGTAATATCACTTATGAAGAGGGAACTCTTGAGGTGATCAAGAGAGCTGTAAACGTAACGTCCGGTTCAGCCAAGAAGGTTTATGACGGAACACCTCTTACATACGGCGAATACAGTTTGTCCACCCTCGACGGATTAATGGACGGACACTACGTTGCAGTCGAGGTAAGCGGATCTATAATTGATATAGGCTATGCTTATAATACGACCGCGGTAGTTGTACTCAATGAGTATGGTGAAGATGTTAGCTATTATTATGATATTTCCGTTAAAGAGGGAATTCTTATGGTAGTAGATCCTTCAGATGGTGAAGATCCGGACGATCCCGACGATCCGGATAACCCCGATAACCCCGATAACCCGGATAATCCTGACAACCCGGATAATCCCGACAATCCGGATAACCCCGATAACCCCGATAACCCGGATAATCCCGACAACCCGGATAATCCTGACAACCCCGATAACCCCGACGATCCCGATAATCCGGGAACGCCGGATTTGCCGACAAAACCTCAGCTTGAGATCACACCCGAATTCCAAAGCAAGGAATTTGACGGAACGTATCTGTACGCAAAGAATCAAATAATAATTACGGATCAGATACAGGAATTGTTGAATTTGGGATATACCTACAGTGTGACAGTAAGCGGAAAGCAACTGACGGTAGGTGACGGCATAAGCCGTATAACGGCATTTACGCTGTACGATCCCACGGGTAAAAACGTAACGGATGAGTTTGAGGTAATATATTTCGACGGTGTGTTGAGAGTAACCGAAACTACTATAACCGTTTATCTGTATAGCATACAGAAGTATTACGACGGAAGTCCGCTGTATTATGAGGACGGTGACTATGAGATAGGTACTCTTGAGGACGGAATAACAGTTGACCTTACGCTGAATATAAGTCTGACAAACGTAGGTTATCTCACACTTTCGGAGATAAATACGTATGCGAGTGAGCTTGTAACGTACAGAATATACAAGAACGGTATAGACGTTACGGAGAATTATACTATCATATTTGACGTATATTCTGCCGGCGGAGAGGATGCTGTTCCGATAAGAATAGACAAGCGTCCGATAGAGCTTACCACGGCATCTCAGACAAAGATTTATGACGGCACAGCACTGTCAAATTCGACGGTCTATATCTCAAAGGGAAGGCTTGCCGCAACTGACAGAATTGTCGCTACCGCTTTGGGCGAGCAGACCTCAGTCGGAAGCAGCAAGAACACCATAGGAAGCTATAAAATATACAATGCTGAGGGCGAGGACGTAACTGCCAACTACGATATCATAGTAATTGAAGGCGACTTGACAGTACTCCAAAATCCCGAGCAGGATAAATAAGTTCAGCCCCGAGGCATTGCCTCGGGGCTTTATGCATTACCTGATTTATTAATATTGACATTCCCATAAAAACAATGTATAATAAAATCAGAAATCTGCGAAAATTCGCAAAATCAAAGGAGTAATATATGTTAGTCGAAGGAGCAAAAGCGCCGAATTTTACTTTGCCCGACAAGAATGGAAATTTGGTATCTCTGTCGGACTTCCTTGGCAAAAAGGTGGTGCTGTATTTTTATCCAAAAGACAATACGCCGGGATGCACGAGACAGGCGTGCGCGTTTGCCGGAGCTTATAATGGATTTCGCCAAAAAGACGTGGAGGTCATCGGTATAAGCCGAGACAGCGTAGCTTCTCATGCTAAATTTGCGGAAAAGCACAACCTGCCGTTTGTTTTACTTGCCGATACTGAGCTTGAAGCTATCAGGGCATACGGCGTATGGCAGGAGAAAAAGCTGTACGGAAAAACGTCAATGGGTGTTGTGCGCACTACGTTTATAATTGATGAGAACGGAAATATTCAGAAGATAATGCCCAAGGTCAAGCCCGACACTAATGCTGCCGAGATTTTGGCGCAGCTGTAAAAGGAATTTTGAAGCATGAAGATATACGATATATCTCAGGAAGTGTTTGGTTGCGAGGTTTACCCCGGAGATCCCGCGCCTGCGCGTGAGCAGATATGCTCCATAGAAAAAGGGGATACCTACAACCTTACAAAATTTTCAATGTGCGCGCATAACGGAACACATATAGATGCGCCAAGTCATTTTTTGCGTGACGGAGATACGGTTGACATGATCTGTCTTGAAAAGACCGTAGGATACTGTTACGTGGCAAACTGCTGTGGCGATATAGATGGTAACAGTGCAAAAGAGCTACTTTTCAGAGCGCGAAAAGCAAATCTTCAAGCCGCAAGGAGAATTCTTATCAAGGGAGATGCGGTAATAACAAACGATGCGGCAGAGGTGTTTGCTAAAGAAGGGATATACCTTATTGGTGTGGAATCGCAAACCGTTGGGCCGCAAAATGCGCCCATGCAAGTTCATCTTACGTTGCTTAGTCAAGGGGTGGTCTTGCTTGAGGGGATCCGTCTGGGAGAAGTTGCAGAGGGCGTGTATTTTTTGTTTTCTGCACCGCTATCGCTCGGTGGCGCTGACGGAGCGCCGTGCCGTGCAATACTTATCAAAGAATAAAATATACATATAGGAGAAAATAAAATGACAGCCTTTCTTGAATCGTTACCCGTTATTGTGATGTGCCTTATAGTTTGCGCCGCAAAAATAATTGAAATATCTATTCAGTCTCTCAAAACCTGTATGATGGTTAAAGGTCAAAGACTCAAGGCTGCCGCGCTTGGTTTTGTTGAGTGTGTTATCTGGGGACTTGTTATAGCTTCCATGATCGGAACGCTTGGAGATAACTACCTTCTTTTGTTTTTCTATTGCCTTGGATATGCCGCCGGTTTGTTCATAGGCTCTACAATAGAGGGAAAGATAGCCCTCGGTACCTCAAACCTTGAGCTTATTGCCAGCGATGACAGCACCGAGAAGATAACCGCATACCTTAAATCTCAGGGCAAAGGTTATACTGTGCTTGAAGGACACGGTTCTAAAGATAAGATGAATATGATATTCATTGTTTTGCCCAGAAAAGAAATGCCCAAAACACTTAAAGAAATACGCCGTGTATGCGACAACAAGGTGTTTGTGGTAGCATCCGAGGTCAGCAAATATGCGGGCGGTTACGGAATGATGAAATAAATAAAAACAGCTCATGCAAAGCATGAGCTGTTTTTATTACTGATATTCTTTAGCAAGCTCGCGGAATGCCGGGAGCGCGCCTTCAACCCTTGATTTATCCGTACAGTAAGCTATACGAACGTAGCCCTTGACACCGAAGTCGTCACAGGGAACCACAAGTATTTCATGTGTTTTGGCTTTTTCATAGAACTTATATGCATCCTCCTCAAGCGCTTTTACAAAGAGGTAGAAAGCTCCGTCGGGCTTGACACATTCATATCCGAAAGAGGTAAGATTGTCGTAGAGAATATCGCGGTTTTCCTTATATACGTCAATATTTACCTTTGCGTCAGCGCAACGCGAAATTACCTGTTGGAACAAGCTGGGCGCGCAAACGTATCCCAAAGATCTGCCTGCGCCGCAAACAGCAAGATATATGTTCTGACAGTCCTGCATTTTGGGGCATACCGCTATGTATCCGATTCGTTCACCGGGGAGAGAAAGGGATTTTGAATATGAGTAGCACACAAGTGTATTGTCATAGTAGTTCATAAGATAGGGAACTTCTACTCCTGAGTAAACAAGCTCTCTGTAGGGCTCGTCTGCGATGAGGTATATCGCGTGACCGAATTCCTTGGATTTTCTTGTCAGAACTTCACACAGCTTTTTTACGGTTTCCTCGGAATAAACTACTCCGCTGGGATTGTTGGGAGAGTTTACTATGACCGCCTTTGTGTGTGCATTTATTTTGCCTTCAAAGTCAGCTATATTAATTTGGAAAGTCTTTTCCATGGGTTGACTTATAATTATCTTACCGCCCGCATTTTCTATGAAAACTCTGTATTCGGTAAAGAAGGGTGCAAAAACTATGCACTCGTCATCCTCGCCGTCTTCTATAAGTGCTTTGAGGCATATAGAAAGAGACGCCGCCGCGCCACATGTCATGTATATGTGGTTGAGGGATATTCCTACGTTAAAATCTCGATTTATTTTTTCTGCTATCACGCTGCGCACACCCGCGTCTCCCTGTGCGGATGTGTATCCGTGCAAGAGTACGGAATTACCGGTTTCCAAAAGCTCCTTTATGGTTTGATTCACTTCTGCGGGAGCCGGAACGCTTGGGTTGCCAAGACTGAAATCATATACGTTTTCAGCGCCTATCTGTGCGGCACGCGTTTTGCTGTATTCGAAAATTTCTCTTATTATGGAACGCTTGCTGCCAAGCCCATACATTTTCTGATTGTAGCCCATATTATCACCTATATTTTGAGAAGCTTTTTTGCATTCTCACAAAAGATTTTTTCTTTGGTTATGTTATTTAAATCAAATGAATTCAAGATTTCCACATCACCGCGTATATCACTCCACGGAGAATCCGTTGCGAAAAGTATTCTGTCTTCTCCGTGAGCGCGGAGAATTTTTTTGAATATTTCCTCACCAATGAAACGCAGAACGTATGCCGTATCAAAATACACGTCCTCTCCGCAAAGTCTTTCCAAGACACCGTCGGGCATCATATTGGCGCCCATGTGAGCTAAAACGAGCTTTGAGTGGGGAACACGTCTGATAAGCTCCAAGGCAAGCTCGGGCGGACAGTGTACGTCAGGAAAGGCAACGTCAACACCAGCGTGAGTTACAACTATGAGATCGTACTCACGCGCGCATTCCATTATTCTTACATAATTTTCATCGTTGATGTAAGTGCCCTGATAATCGGGATGTATCTTTACTCCGAGAAATCCGCTTTTTGCGATAAAAGCCATTTTGCCGTCGATGTCCTCACAGTCGGGATGAATTCCCGCAAAGGATATAAGACGTCTTTTTTTGTTTGCGTATTCTTGATTTATTTGTTTAGCAAACCTGTTGATGCTGTCAAACTGCGAAGGATTTGTTATAACGGGAAGCGTGACAGATATATCTATACCTGCCTCTTCCATGTGTGAAACAAGACCGGTAGCAGTTGCGTCCGAATGGTAGGGGATTCCCCCTATTTGGGACAGGTGGTCAATAGTTTTTTGCGCGATTTTATCCGGGAAAATATGCGTGTGGAAATCGATTATCATTTTTTTGCGCCCAATTATAAATTGGCAAGCTCCTCTGTGGATATAGTGATGACACCGTTGTCATTCAGTATCTGCTCTACCTTCTTTGTGTCGGATGCCTTGAGAACGACGTGTGCTCTTGCGGATTCTATAGAGAGACCGTACATATATTCGATATTCACACCGTTGTTATCAATAATTTTAAGAAGCTCTTGAAGACTTCCCGATTTATGGGGAATTTGAATTATAGAAACGTCGGAAAGAAGGGAAGAAAATCCGTTTTCTGTGAGCTTTTCCTTGCCGAGAGAGGCATTGTCCACAATAAGACGGAGAAGCCCGAATTCGGTCGTATCTGCAAGACTGAGAGACAAAATATTGATGTTGTTTGCGCCGAGAACTCCGAGAACCTCGGAAAGTCTTCCGGATCTGTTTTCGATAAATACTGTAAGCTGTTTTGCGAGCATTGTAATTTCCTCCTTAAAATCAATAAAGTTTGCGCTTGTCAATGACGTGAACTGCTTTACCCTGGCTTCTTACGAGTGATTGAGGCTCAACTATTTTTACTTTTGCATTGATGCCGAGAGCCTGCTGAATAACGTGAGCAATTTTCTTTGTGAGCATTTCAAGAACTCTTACCTCGTCTGTGTAATATTTCTGATCAAGCTCAACCTGAACCTCGAGAGTATCGAGGTTGTTTACTCTGTCAACTATCATCATATAGTGAGGAGTTACCTCATCAACATCCACGAGAGCTGCCTCTATTTGGCTTGGGAATACGTTAACACCTCTGATGATCAGCATATCATCAACGCGTCCCTTGAATCTGGATATACGCGCGCTTGTTCTTCCGCATTCGCAGGGAGTGCGGTCAATGCTTGTGAGGTCCTTGGTTCTGTAACGGATAAGCGGAATTCCTTCCTTTGTAAGAGTTGTGAATGCCAGCTCACCCGTCTCTCCGTCTGCTACGGGAGTGAGGGTTGCGGAATTGAGAATTTCGGGATAGAAGTGGTCCTCACATACGTGAAGTCCCTTATGGTATTCACAGTCACAGGCAACGCCGGGTCCCATGACTTCACTGAGTCCGTAAATATCGAATGCCTTGATGTTAAGTCTGGATTCTATTTCGTGGTGCATCTTTTCTGTCCAAGGCTCTGCACCGCATATAGCGTATTTGAGCTTTATTTTATCAAGCAGACCTTCCTCTGCAAGCACCTCGGATATGTGGAGAAGGTAAGAGGGAGTGCAAGCAATAGCCGTAGCACCGAAGTCCACCATCATAGTAGTGAGCTTTTTGGAGTTACCGGTGCTCATGGGAACAACAGTCGCACCGATCTTCTGTGCGCCGTCATGTGCGCCAAGACCTCCTGTGAAAAGACCGTATCCGTAAGCTACTTGAATAATATCGTCTTTGGTAACGCCTGCCATTGTCATACATCTTGCGACGCACTCTGCCCAAACGTCAAGGTCATGTCTTGTGTAACCTACAACAGTGGCTTTGCCTGTAGTTCCGCTTGAAGCGTGAATTCTTACTATCTGCGAATTGGGAACAGCAAACAGACCGAAAGGATAATTGTCTCTGAGATCGTCTTTGGTGGTAAAGGGGAGTTTTGTAATGTCCTCAATATTCTTGATATCACCGGGCATAAGTCCCACAGCCTGCATTTTTTTGCGGTAAAACTCCACATTGTGATACATGTAATCTACCAATTTTACAAGTCTTGCACTTTGTAAATTGGTCATTTCGTCTCTGCTCATGCATTCTTTGGTTTCATTCCAAATCATAATTTATTGTTCCTTTCAGCTGTTTGTGTTATACCCACATTCGAAGGCATTTTTATTTATTTCAATTGTTTTTTGCGGAACTGTCATTGCGACGGTATCAAGCCATATCTGTTTGTCGAAGCCTATAAAGCTTGCGGCAAATCCAAGAACCACCGAATTGAGCACTTTGCTGTTGCCGAGCTCAAGGGCGATCTTTTGTCCGTCAATGGAGCAAACGTTATGATCCGCTTTCAAATTCTCAATGATATCTGATGGATATTCTTTTGCGCCTATAACTACAGTCATGGGATCGATGCGACAGTCGTTTATGACAAGCACACCGTCTTTTTTGAGAAAATGCGAATATCTGAGAGCCTCAAGACGTTCAAACGCAATAATAACGTCTGCCTGACCTTCCTCAACAACGGGTTCGTTTACCGTCTCACCGAATCTTACAAAGGTTACCACGCTACCGCCTCTTTGTGCCATGCCGTGAACTTCGGATATTTTTACGTCATAACCCATAGCCATAGCAGCTTTACCTATAATTCTGCTGGTCAGAAGGGTACCCTGTCCGCCAACACCGACTATCATAATGTTCTTTGTCATAATTATCTCTCCACTATCTCTATAGCATTGAATTTGCAGTAATTTTTGCAAAGACCGCATCCGTTACACATTGTAGCGTCTATCTTTACCTTTCCGTCCTCACCGCGTGTCATTGCAGGGCATCCTATCTTCATGCACGCGCCGCATTTTTTGCATGCATCGGGGTTAACCTTGCACACATTTGGGAATTTCTGTCCCTTGAGAAGCACGCAGGGAGCTTTTGCGATAATTACCGTAAGCGTATCGCCGTTAACGCTTTCCTTTACCACTGCTTCAAGTCTCTTAACATCAAATGAGTTTACTTCAATGACATTCTTTACACCTACCGCGCGGCAAAGCTGTGCAAGGTCAATAGCATATGTGTCCTCGCCCTTAAGAGTTTTACCTGTAGCGGCATGCTCCTGATGTCCTGTCATACCGGTCGTGCGGTTGTCGAGGATCATTACAGTACCGGTGGCCTTGTTATAGACCATGTTTATGAGAGAGTTAATACCTGTGTGAAGGAATGTGGAGTCACCGATAACGGCTACCCAATTTTTTATAAATTCCTTGCCTTTGGCCTTTTCCATACCGTGAAGCGCGGAGATGCTTGCGCCCATGCAAACGCAAGTGTCTACAACGCCAAGAGGAGGAACTGCGCCGAGGGTATAGCAGCCGATATCGCCGCTTGCGTGGATCTTGAGCTTATTAAGCACCGAGTACACGCTTCTGTGAGGACATCCGGGGCAGAGAATAGGTGGACGGTTTGGGGTATCCTGCTTTTCAAACACCGTACCGTCAGTGCCGAATATTACGCGTCTGAGCATGTTTGCGCTGTATTCACCCTGCTTTGTAAAGCACTCTTTACCCTTTACATCAAATCCCCAAGCTCTCACCTGTTCTTCAATTACGGGCTCAAGCTCTTCAAATATGTAGACTGTTTCCACAGAGGAAACAAATTCCTCGACCAGCTTTTTGGAAAGGGGATTGACAAGACCGAATTTAAGAACACTCGCGTTAGGGCAAGCTTCTTTTACGTACTGGTATGCGATACCGCACGTGATAAATCCTATCTTTTTATCGTTTATCTCCATCTTGTTGACGGGGAAAGAATGAGCATCGTTTGCCATGCGTATCTCTCTTGCCTCTACCGCAAGGTGTCTGCCTATCGCGGAGGCGGGCATCATTACGTATTTGGAAAGATCGCGGTGATATTCCTTGTCCTCAACCTCAACTCTGTCGCAAAGCTCAACTGCGCTTTGCGAGTGAGCAAGCTTTGTTGTGGTTCGGAGAATTACGGGGGTGTCGTATTCTTCGCTGAGCTGATATCCGAATTTTACAAAATCTTTTGCTTCTTGGCTGTCCGCGGGCTCAAGCACGGGAACGTGAGATGATCTGCCTATCATTCTTGTGTCCTGCTCATTCTGTGAGCTTGCAAGTCCGGGGTCATCCGCAACTACAAATACCGAGCCGCCGTTAACACCCGTGTAAGAGAATGTGTAAAGGGGATCACTTGCCACATTAAGACCTACGTGCTTCATACACGCAAGACTTCTTACACCGGAAAATGACGCTCCGATAGCAACCTCTGCGGCAACCTTTTCATTAGGCGCCCATTCTGTATATACTTCGTCATACTTTGCGAGATATTCGCTTATTTCCGTACTCGGTGTTCCGGGATATGCGCTGGAGACTTTTACACCTGCCTCAAACGCGCCTCTTGCTATTGCCTCGTTTCCGAGCATGATAGTCTTATTTGCCATTTTACTTACTCCTTAAATCCTTTACTCTTTTTGCCTTGCCCTCAAATCTCTGAAGTGTGTTGGGGGATTCAAGCATTACCTTTGCGTCCAATCCGAGAATGACTTTTAATTTGTTCTTAACTTCCGACTTTATTCGTTCAAGCTCGGAGAAAGAGTCTGTGCTGTGTACGAGCTCGACCTTAATAGTCATCTTGTCCATGTATCCGTCTCGTTCGAGAATTATCTCGTAGTGAGGACCAAGCTCGGAAAAGCTGAGAATTACTTCCTCAATGGCACTCGGGAATACGTTTACACCGCGTATCTTTATCATATCATCACTTCTGCCCTCAAGATTTTCCATACGGCAGAAGGTTCTTCCGCACTTGCACTTTTCGTAGAACAACCGCGTTATATCCTTTGTCCTGTATCTGATAAGGGGAAGTCCCTCTTTCTTTATGCAAGTGATTACCAGCTCGCCTTGCTCGCCAATAGGGAGAACCTCTCCTGTTTGCGGATCAATTATTTCGGGAATAAAATAATCTTCGTTTATGTGCATACCGCAATGTTCAAGACATTCGCCGGAAACACCGGGACCCATAAGCTCGCTCATTCCGTAGTTTGAGGTAATGAGAAGGTCCTTGCCCCAGACCTTGTGCATTTCTTCTCTCATGGCATCCGTGAGAAGCTCACTTCCGACCAGAGCAATTTTTACTTTAAGGTCCTTTGAGGGATCAACTCCCATTTCGTTTGCTACCTCTGCCAAGCGAAGCGCGTAAGAGGGGGTGGCGACCAAAAGGGAGGTTTCAAAATCCTGCATGTACATTATTTGTTTTTGCGAATTTCCCGTAGATGAAGGCACGATAGCCGCGCCGATATTTTCAAGTCCGTAGTGCAGACCGAGAGCGCCGGTGAACATGCCGTATCCAAAGCATATCTGCGCCACGTCGTGTGAGCTTGCGCCGCCCATGCAGGCAATACGTGATACACAATCTGTCCATGTTTCAAGGTCGCCCTGAGTATATCCTACTACCGTGGGCTTTCCCGTAGTGCCGCTGGATGCGTGAATTCTGACAAGCTTATCCTTTTCTACCGCAAAAAGTCCAAAGGGGTAGTTGTCTCTCATATCCTGCTTCGTAACGAAGGGGAGTTTCGCGAGATCTGACAAGGTTTGAATATCCTCAGGCTTAACTCCCGCATCGTCCATTTTCTTGGCATACGCGGGAACTTTGGAATAAACCCTGTTTACCGTTTCCTTAAGTCTTTCAAGCTGCAATTTTTCTATTTCTTCTCTGGGAAGAGTTTCTTCTTTTGACCAGATCATGACTGTACCTTTCTTGAATTATTTTATTTCGTCCTCAATAGGGGCGTCGAATGCGTTGTAAATAATTTCCTTGTCGGGAGCCTTTGTGAGAAGTGTTATTACCACTGTGACGATCACTGAGAATATCATGCAGATAACACCTATCAAGGGAGACGTCGCAACACCGTTCTTTATTGCCTGACCGAGCGTACAGCTCCAATTACCTTTGTCGTATCCGAAAATAAGAATAAGAGTCGCCGTAAGAATGGGGGACGATATGATGGATGCCCATACCGCGGGGCGAGAGACTTTTTTCCACAAAAGACCGATAACGAACGGGCCCATGAAGCAACCCGAAAGCGTACCCCAGCTGATACCCATCATGTATGCTATCGCGGCAATACCGAATTTTTCGTTGAGAACCGCAATAACAACAGATATTGCAACGAATATAAGGCAAAGCACTCTCATGAGGAGATTCACCTTTTTGTCAGCGGCGCTCTTGTTGATCTTACCCTTGTATATGTCCACAGCCACAACGGATGCACTTGTGAGTGACACCGAAGAAAGAGTAGACATACTCGCCGAGAGAATAAGAACGGCTATAAGACCTATAAGTCCCGATGGGATAACAATGTTGAGCATTGTCGGAATGACCTGCGCGTCGTTGAGACCGGCTGTTTCGGGGAAGTAGTGGCTCAAAGCTCCTGTAAAATATGCTACGAATCCGATAAGAAGCGCAAACGCCGTGCTGACAATTATACCTTGCTTTATGGCTTTCTTGTCTCTTATAGCGTAGTATTTATGTATCGTCTGAGGAAGCCCCCATACACCGATCGAGGTAAGAAGTATCAGCGAGATGAGAGATACTGTCGTGCCGTAAAGTCCGGACGAGTTGTCATTTCCAAACGTGAACCACGTAAGGTTGGGATTGCTTGTAAGAGAAGAGATGTTCCATTGTATGCTTTCGTGATTCATAAAGCATACTATCATGCAGACGACACCGACGATCATGATAATGCCCTGAACAAAGTCGGAAAGCGCGGTGGCAAAGTATCCGCCAAAGCACAAGTAAAGCGCTGTCAGTGCCGCAAGCGCGACCATTACTATCCAACCCTCAATTCCGAACACGATTTCGAATAGCGTGCTCAGTCCGTTGTATACAGATGCGGAGTAGGGAATGAGAAAGATAAATATAAGCACGGCAGCTACCAGCTTGATGCCTTGACTTCCGTATCTTTTTTCGAAAAATTCGGGCATGGTCTTAGCGCCAAGTCTCTTTGTCATATTTCTTGTTCTCTTGGCAAGCACCAGCCATGCGATAAGTGTACCGAGAATAGCATTGCCTACACCTATCCATATTGATGCCAGACCAAACGAGCGTCCGAACTGACCTGCGTAACCTATAAATATAACTGCGGAAAAATATGTAGTTCCGTATGCAAACGCCGTCATCCAGCCGTTAAGGCCTTTTTTTCCGGCCAAAAGGAAATCGTTTACCGATCCCGATCGGTTTTTTGTGATGAACGCGATAGCAATCATGGATAGCGCGTATAGTCCGAGAATGATGTAGTCAAGTACCATAGTAAACTCCGGGTGCTGTAGTTTGCATGCCGAGGCATGTTTTAGCGATTTAATATAATAAAATATTATATCACGATTATATCACACTATTTTTACGTTGTCAATAATTTAACGATACATTTATGGCGAAAAAGGGAGAAAAATACGTCACAAATGGATCATGTTTTCCCGATTTACAAACTTTCAAGGAAAAACGGCAAATGCGCTCTGCGCATCAAAGCAGAACGCATTTGTGAAACTCAATTATTTGCATAAGTTGTGTTAGTCTTTGCCGTCGAAAAGGAATGAAAATTCAGTTCTGCCGTTTTCGACTGAGAGTGCAAGATCTTTGAGTGCGGGCAGCATTTCGCAACACAGATCTGTGTACCAATCGTAAGTTTCCAAAATATATCTGCGTTTGAACTTTTCGTCAGTAACCTTAGCGCAACGAATATTGTGCAGACGGTCAGCTGCTTTGACTACACGGGAGATGTTGTTGTTTTTTATTTGCTCGACGTATTCGCTCATAACATAAGGCTTGGATTTGGTAAGCAATTTTACGGCAGAAAGCACCTTTTTGCCACCGATTTTTTTGATCTCTTTTTCCGTCGCATCGGTATCTTCAAGCAGATCATGGAAAAGTGCGGTAAGAACGTAATTTTTTCCGTATCCCCAATCCTCGACCAACTGCGCGACGGCTATAGGATGAGTTATATACGCATCACCGCCGATGCGTGTTTGTCCCTTATGTTTTTGCGTGGCGAAATCCAACGCCTTGCGATATTTTTTTGATTTGGAGAAGTTCATTTTTCCTCGTAATAACAAGTCTGTCAAACAGATTGGCAAGCACTTGTTTTCGTGTTATTGAATTTTATATTGCAATTTTTTTGCCTTTGATGTATAATGCTTATATATGACCTCAAAGTCATGAATACATTATAACAAACTTTGGATTTCAAGTCAATAGAGTGTCGAAATTTAAGATGCTTGTTTGGGCTTTTTGAAACAACAAAATCAAAAAAAGTCGAGGATTTAGGGATGTTTGATTTTAAAAACAAAGTCGCGGTCATCACGGGCGGCGCGCAGGGAATAGGAAAATGCATATGTGAAAAATTTAGAGAGGCGGGAGCCTTTGTCTGTACGATAGATTTGCAGGACAATGATTTTTTCGTAGGAGATATTTCGGATAAAAACACGCTTGAGAGCTTTGCCAAAAAGGTAATTGATACATATGGACACGTTGATTTTCTTATAAACAATGCCGCGCCCGTAATGTGCGGAATAGATAGCGGAAGCTATGAAGATTTTGAATATGCCCTGCGTGTGGGAGTAACAGCGCCGTTTTATCTTTCAAAGCTTTTTGCGCCTTACTTTCCTGCGGGCGCAAGTATAGTGAATATTTCCTCGTCGAGAGACAGAATGAGCCAGCCGCAGACAGAAAGCTACACGGCGGCAAAAGGGGGAATTTCCGCATTGACACACGCACTTGCGATAAGCCTTTCGGGCAAGGTTCGCGTCAACTCCATTTCACCCGGATGGATAGATAACAACTATTCCGCATATGAGGGCGCAGATGCCACTCAGCATCCCGCGGGCAGAGTGGGACTTCCTCCCGATATTGCAAACATGGTGATGTACCTTTGCTCAGACATGTCCGGATTTATTACCGGCGAAAATATTTGTATCGACGGTGGCATGACAAAGCAGATGATATATCATGCGGATAACGGTTGGAGCTTGGAAGAATAAAGAGTATAGGTGTGTCCTTATGTCTGCGACACTATAAGCGAGGATTTTTTGTTGAATCGATCTTTTTTATAAATCGATTGACAAAATACGAAAATGGGTGTATAATGCAAAGGAAGTAATATTCGCGCGAGCGAATGAAATCAAACGCGCGATTGTTCGCAAGGACGAGCAAAAGGGGTGTTGAATAATTCGCAAATGGGAATAATTACAACTTTGATTTGTGTTTTTGGAGAGAAAAGATGGAATATATTACAGTTAATCAAGCGGCTGAAAAGTGGGGGATTTCTACTCGCCGTGTTCAGATACTTTGCGGTAGCGACAGAATAAAGGGCGCGGTGCGCTTTGGTCAGAACTGGATGATTCCTGCGAATGCGGAGCGCCCGGTGGACGGAAGAAGCAATCGGTATGCAAAAAAACAGTCGGAACAACAGAATGTTGACATGCCAATGCCACGAAAAACACCGTTTTTACATATGACCGACCTGTATAGTATTCCGGGAAGCGCCGACCGCGTGGCAGAGTCTCTTTTGGACAATCACGAGGCACAGGTGCTGTTTGAAGCTGAGATCGCCTATTCTCGCGGTAATATTGATAAGGTGTACGAGAGTGCAAATTACCTTTTGCAAAAGCACTCCGGTTTTTATGCGGTGATAGGTGCAGGAATGCTGCTCGCGCTTTGCGCTATTTGGAAGGGCGATATTTATATGTGGCGCAGAGCAAAGGTCCATATTGCGGAAGCGCCCACTAAAAACGACTATGACAGAGATATAATTTCATTTTCAATTACGGCAGTTGACAGCATGCTATACGATGTTCAAAACTTTCCGGAATGGTTTAAGATAGGATGTTTTGAGCCGTTGCACAAAGACTCTATGCCCGCCGCGAAGGTTTTCTATGCTAAATTTCTGTATGCCGTAGGATACGCGGTAGCAACCAAAGAAATTGCACTTGAAGGTGTTCAGGGACTTGCGCTACTGTCGATGGTGCCGGCTACGATAGAGCCGATGATATCTTGGGCTGTTGCTGACAGAACCACGATTTCAGAGATCTACCTTCGAATGACCTGCGCCGCAGTTTACCACAATAGCGGTAATGACGCACAGGCGATACATCATATTGATCGTGCGATTACCCTTGCTTTGCCCGATAAGCTCTATGGAATTCTTGCCGAATACGGACGCACTTTGGATTCCTTATTGGAGCAACGCTTGTCAAAGGCTGATGCAAAGGCTTGGGATGAGGTAAACAAGCTGTATAAAACATACAAAGAGGGTTGGTCAAGACTGAGTGGAAACGTTCGCGGAAAAACGATCATTACTACACTCTCGCCCAAGGAGCGTGAGGTTGCTAAGCTTGCCGCGTTTGGTATGAAAAATGCTGAAATTGCACAAAAGCTCCATATGTCCATTTCGGGTGTAAAGCAGGCAATTACTAAGGTATCTCAAAAGTCCGGTATGGATAGAGAAGAATTTGCCGCAATACTGTAAAATTGTGTCCTTTTGGAAGTAAAAAAGGACAGAAATTTTCAAAAAAATTGTACTAAAAAAATTCATTTAGGTAGTCCTCCCAAATAAAAAAATCTGCTATACTGTTATCAGGCTGAAAAGTATGGCAGATTTTTCTTTTTGACAAAATGCCGAAAGGAGCAAATATGTTTACTAAATGGTTTGGATTTAATGAGGACACAAAACAACACACCCCAAGGGAGGGCGATCTGTTCAAAGTGATCGAGCTTCACGGAGCAAGATTTGAGATCAAGTACGGATATTACGATGATATTGAAAGGCAACACGAACCGATGGAAATATATCCCGACTTTATAAAAAGTCCGGTATATACTAATGACGGATTTCCATTTGTTACCTTGATGCAGGATGCTTGTCAAAGCTATAAAACAATTGACAACAACCTTGATCGCGATTGCAGTTCTTGCATATACATGGAGCGAGGCGACGAGCTTATTGCCGTATGCAGATGCCAAAAAAACAAACGCGATACATAGAACGGTACAGTGGTATTGCGCATTATAAATAATAAAATGAAAATTGTTTTCGATAAACATTCAGCAGGAGGTGCTAAATGAAAAGAAGGAAACCTTTAAAGTTCAGAATGCTTGCGGCATTCGTTGCAGCGGTGATGTTAATAAATATAAACGTCTTGCCGCTATCTGCAGTATTTGCCGCAGACAATGATGTTGTTAGTACCGGGGCAGCAAGCGCCAATATGTCGGAGGATCAGAACGCCAGACCGCCAACATCGGTTGATGACATAAAAATACCTACGGTGAGCGAAAATCCGTATGACATCGAGATCCGACATAAGAATTATCCTGTATTTAATGATGACGGATTTGATTTCTTCCGAGGCGACGAAAAGGGCGGCTGGATCATGAGTTACGATCTTTTGACAAGCTACGGTACGCACTTCTCGCAGCCCGAAGGGGCAAGCCCGTATTATACGGCGGCTTTGACTCCGATGTTTTCATACGAGGTTTACGAAGGTGCTACGGTTAAAAGCCAGCTCCCATACAGAGAGGGAAGAACGGATATGCTTCATTCCGAGCTGACGTTGACAAACGGAACGATAGAAACCGGTTTTTATTCGCTTGACAGCTTTTTCCAACAGATCAATTCGCAATATGCGATCAATAAAGATCAGGTGTTTGTGAGAGTTGGAGCGACATTGCTTTCCGGACAAGGCAGGATCTACGTTAACGCCACCACATCGTATAGCGAGTACGGAAAAGTGAGTGACGGAGAAGCCAAAGAGTTTTGGGTAGACGTACCGCTTAATGAGGTTCACGAATGGACGCAGATATGGTTTGAAGCGTATGAGCCATCAAATGCATATCAGTCTGATGCCATTATGACGGATTTCTTCATAACGCTCGTGGACAACACTAACCCCACGGTGACGGGGATGACCGTTGAAAAGCAGATGCGCGATGAGCAGAATGCCGATCTCGTGATCAATATGAAATTTAATGAGGGCATTCGAATCACATCTGACAGAGCATACGATCTATTGGATGATATATGGCTCTCGCTTGAGTTGCTTGATCTGAACACAGGCGAGAGATCAACAGTGCGGATGTATCTTGAAAAGCTGAACGACGACGGCACACTCACTTTCCGCGGCGATATCGGTCTTTATCATTACAAAAACTTCAGGGTAAGCAGAATAACCAAATTTAATATTCCGAGTGAGAATCAATGGCCAACTAGGGGAATGGTAGACCTTGCGGATGAATTTTATGTTAGTGCTTACGATAAAGTTGACTATGGCAACGACATAATTGAGATAGACACCATAGATAATCTCAGACAGCATAGATTTAATACCACGGTGCTATCCGACTACGCGAGCAACCCCATCAATACGGCAAGCGTAGTCAACTGGCAGTTTGGAAATCAGGTCTATATTTCAAACACGTTTGAGACAACTGAGCTGAGACTTTATACGGAGCAGACACTGAGAAAAACACAGCTTGCTGCCGAGGGTGAAAAAACCGAAGCGGAGCTTACCGATCAGTTTATCGGACCTTCAAGAACACTTATCGTGTACGCATACCTCGATCAGACGCTAACGGATGAGGAAGCGAGCAAGGTTTGGCTTGAGCTTAACATCCTGCATCCCGACGGCACACCTGTCAAGGCATACGCGACCTCCTGGAGTCAGTACAAAATCGATGAACTTTATACCAACGGAAGCACCACGGCAACGCTTTTGAAATTTGAAAACATTAAGTTTACGGAAGGTATGATGCCGGAAATTGCAGAAGGTGAGGAGCCTGTTGTAAAGGTTGCAAGGCTTGGAGACGATATCGAGGATAAGACAGCATATCCCAATGTAAAGGATTCGGTGACAGATATATACGCGGATTTCACAGGTCCTGAGGTGACGCTTCGTAAGTATGCGGCGTATTCAAACACAGAGAGTGATGGCGCCGAAGCAACGTCAACGAATTATAAGGTAAGCATTGCGATTGGAATAAAGGACGTCGAAAACTATACAAGATACGCAAATCTGATTGGAAGCAAGATGTTCGTAGAGCTTGGCGGCGGCGTAAGCAAGGATACAAGCTTCAGATATATCCTTACGGATAACCCAACAGCCCCCGAAGCCGTTGAGGGTTACACGAGCATAGGAACTATCTCCAAGGACGGAAAATGGAGTGTTGGATCAACTACGTTGCTAAACAATTATACAGAGATGTATCTCCATGTACTGTTCGAGACCAACGACATCTACCTTGATGAGCTGTACGTTAACGTAATAGCGGAGGATTCGGTCGGAAACAAAGCCGTTGAGGTTCCCACCGATATGCTTGACTATAAGATAGACGAGATAGCGCCGGAGATCAGGTACGAATACCGATATGCAAAAGCGGTAGACAACAATACGAATATTGAGGTCTACATAGGCGCATCCGCGACGGACAGCAGCGATATAGTTCAGATACTTTACAGTTGGGGAGAAAATCCCGATCAAATTATTACCGATCTGCCTGATTCTGTTATTTCCCAAAATGCAGAGTGGCAGACTGCGGTATTTGACAGGGGAACGGACATTACGGTTGAACTGATGAGGAAATTCGGAGACGGAACACCCGATTCGGATAAGATCTATTACGAAACGCTTTATATCAAGGCTGTTGATGAATACGGCAACGAAAGTGAGCCCGTTGCAATCAGTATCTCGGTAAGCCTGCAAAAGCCTGCTACGAATATGAGATTCGAGGGCAATATGAATGCGGTGAGCAGAGATCACAGGGTGATTGTCACAGTTCCCGATGCATCAATGTTTGATAATTCCGACGCGTATACGAGAGTGGCCGTAACGCCCTCGGGAAGTGAGTATTCCTACGTGACGCTGGTTAAAACGGGGGAGACCGCAAATATTCTTTCTTTCAAGGGACTTACATGGTACAAGGTCATACGTCAAGGAAATATTTACACTTACGTATCCGCCCCCGAATTTGTCGGAGAAGATTACGAGATCCACGAGAACAGTATTATGTACGATCTGTTTACCTACTACGGTGATATTAAGGTGTCCTTTGAAAACGGATACGGCGATATGGTACCCGTGCAGGGAGCACAGCTTAGCTCCACTGCAAGCATGGGAAGCTATATGGAGGATCAGAACTATCTGCTTCTGAGATTTGCTTCACCTTACGATACAGATCGCGTGATACACGGAGTTGATTTCGGAGCGATAATCGACAGAGATGACAACACCGTAGTCATAAACGCTGATAAGGGAAGCGATCCTTATAAATTTAATGCTGTTCTCAAGGGTGTCAACCCGATGAGAAATACGCAGATACACTTCACGGTATCAAATATAGCAAAGCATGATTTCAAGCTTCTTGATTTTGACTGGGCAGGCTCCTATGCAGAGCTTTACCGAGTGGGTGAGAACGGTGAAGCCGACGTGCTTGTAGAAAGACAGGACGGTCTTGCGGCAACCGCATCGCAGTATTTCACGATCGGAAGCTTTACCGATGACGGAGAGTTCTTCGTTACAGGAGCATACTACCTTAAGGTAACGGTCAAGAGTAACGGCGGTCACTATAACACCTACGAAAGCTCAAGACTTGTGCTTGACGCGCAGACGGCAGACAATGCGGGTGTATGGCAGTATTCAACGCAGGGATATACAACGCTGGATTCTATACGGGAAGAAACTTACATATGGCAGCGCAAGCAAGCCGAGAACGCTCCGTTTGAAAATATAGGTGTTGCGGTATCCACGGGCGGAGAGGTCATGCGAAGCAGAGTCTTTGCGGTATACTCATATGGAGTTACGGGACTTTCGCTTATCCTGGAGGCTCCGGGTGAGCAAAAGACCTATGAGGGACTTACGGTAGGAGCTATTGAAGGCTTCAGACTGTGGAATATTTTAAGTAATCCGACGGATGAAGAGATAAACGCGCAGGGCTTCTATAAGGATAGCACAGGAGAATACAAGAGTTATGTCGAGGGGCTCAGCGACATCTACACCGAGGAAACTATTCCCAAAGGTGAGAACGGATTTAATACTCTGTATTTTGTAAAGGGTGTCAATACCTTCTGCTATCAGATAAAGTTGGAAAACGGATACGTCTCACCTATCAGGCAATTTACAGTCGTCGTGAGCGATTACGTTCCGGAGCTGAATATCGCAATTGAAAATTATCAGCCGTCCCACAAAATATCCCAAAAAGACGGAGTGGTCAACGCAAGTTATATACGCTTCCTTGTTGAGACGGCATATTCACTCAACGGTACGGGCAAGGTTGACGTTGACGTCTGGACTGACTACGGAATGAACGTCGGTATATACAACGAATCAACCAACAGCTACAGTGAGGTGTTCGCCCCTGACCCGTCTCCCAATTATTTAGGCGTTTTGGGAACACTTGAATTGCCGGACGGACATAGGCTGAAGGTCGGAGATTACGTTGATTTCACTCAGAACAGCTACACGTCGCAATTTCCGAAGTATAACAACCGTTGCACCGCAACGTTCGTTGCAAGAGATGAATACGGCGCGATCACGATAGTAGCGCCGCAGATCGGAGATCAAAAGAGAATTGGAAATCTTGACGGTGACTATGATGACGACGGCAACATTCTGGCTTACACGAACGAGTTGAATATTGATTATTACGGCTCCTATTTCGATGATCCATTTACAGTTGGAGATAGCTGGACCGCATGGAGAAAAGCCTACAATCAGCCCCAATATTTCGGTGCGCAGCTGCTCGGATTCAACACTCATCTTCGACATAACACCGAGGAAGGGGAATACGATTACGAGCTTCTGGAATCAGCGGATGGGGATCTGATGTACAATCTATTCAATATTGTGACGAATGATATCCAATGGGCATCATCCAACATAGTTTCACGTCCCGTTGATAGCACTGTATCGATAAATTATTTCAACGGAAATAATTTCGAGCTGATACGTTGGCAGGATGCGACAGTTACCTTCAGCGGAGGAGACCTTAAAGATGAGGTCACGCTTGCCCTCGGTGGCGAGGAAAATACGGTAGGGTATATGGGAGCAAGCATATGGAAGCATGAGAACAGAAATGCTTTAAGTTTGCGCATTGCATTCCCCAAAGCCGACGAGGAGCATCCTGCGGGAACAAAGATCACGAGAAATTATAAAATAAGCAGTTATAACATTTACGGCAAACATTTCGAGACCGAAGGAACCGTAGACCTTTATTACATTGATTACAGCACGAGTGTAAGCATGAAGCCATACGGCGCAGAGGTATATTTCTCCTTCGGCACGGCAGAATACGGTACTTCAATGAGAACGGGAATTTTCAACGCGGGTGATTACACGGTTGAAGTGACCGACAACTACGGAAATAGGTACACGATACTTTATAAGGTCGATGCCGATTTCGATCCCGGAACGGCAATAAGCTATTCCGAGTATAATGATACCCCCGATGCGGTAACGGTTACGATAAGCCGTCCGGGAAGTCAGGTTTACGTTGACATTACAAATTACGCGATAATGTCTGTAGAAAATAACGGCACAGATACCGTAAAGGTGACGCTTACCGATAACACAAATTTCTCCTACCGTTATCTTGATAGCGACGGAGCAGAGCGAATGTTCATACTTACCGTTGACAATATCAAGAAACCTAACGTTCGTCCCGTTTGGAATTATAATCTTGAGGATGTAAACAAAAAGGATGACGGCACGAAATACCGATACGGTGAAGTCACAGTTTACCTTACAGATCCGAATTTCAGTCTCATAGACAAGTATTCTGGTAAAATTCCGAGCTTTACCTTCACACCCGACGGCGAAAAGTCCTACACCTTCAGGGCGCAGGACATTGAAGCCCGTCTCGGTGATAAGACGGTAGCTATTGAGCATGATATAACGGTAGCGCTTGATATTGAGCTTTATCCGACACCCGATCCATTAGGTCTTAATGTTGAGGATAAGGAAACGCCTAACGTTCAGGTGCTTGCTTACGCCAACAGAGGCGGATACTATTTTGAAAGCAAGCTGGCGCTTCAGCTTGAAAATGCCCGTCATTCAACGGCTCTTGTGGATTATAAGAACTACAAAGTATTTGAGTTCGTCGGTGCGAGAGCAAACGCGTCTGAGCTTATCAAATACGTGGGATGGAGCACATCCTACCGCTTCGAGATCGAGACGGTGGATATGAGCAGAGTAAGGCTCTTTATAAAAGAAGGACTTTACGCGTCACCTCCCGATTATGAGACAGGTATCAGCGACGTTATTGAAGGAGTAGAGCTTAATTCCAAGCTTCTCACGGTTACAAAAAATGCGAAATTCACGTTGTTCGTGGTTGACTCAAAGAATAACGCATCGTCAATAGCCTTCGATGTAAATAATCTGGGCGAGGCGCCAATACCCGAAATCGTTAAGGTAACCGTAAGCAACGACGAGATAAGAGGATATATCATTCCTCCGGAGGACGTGCTTGATTTTGAAATAATCGGAACGATGGGTGTCAAGACGGACCTCGATACAAGCAGTGACTATTTTGGATACAGTTATATTGAGTACACCTCAAATGATAATTATACCGTAAGTTACACATTGGAATATAACGGTGTTAAGGTAAACGGTTCAATAGACGTATCGATCACAGAAATTAACCTCAGAGAGATATCAATTGTCGATAACGGCATTGTCTGGTCGGCAAATAAGGCATCCGAGGCGACACCGCACAATATCACGGCAACGGTAGCGCTGACCGAGGAGGTCAAGGAAATAAAGATAGTCGGAGAATATGATGAGGATGTACTTTCATTCTATATTTCAGGCAATCAGGTCATCCTGACCTATAAGGAAAATCACCCCGAAGTTGAGTTCCGCTGCTACGCCGAAAACGGCAGCTCAGTCACCGTAAGGCTTGACGCGGTCGAGAACATCGACAGAAGCGCGCCGGAGATAAAGGTGGTAAGCAAAGAGCTCGCGGCTAACGGAAAATCCTTGATACTCACGCTTTCCTCAAATGAAAGAGCGATTTTCAAGGAGGGCGGCTACTTTGGAGAAGCGATAACCGATGAAAACGGCAATACGCTTTACTACTACACGAGAAAGATCACCGCTAACGGCATATACTCATATACATTCAGCGACGTATCGGGTATTATGACGACGGTGGAGGTCGAGATCACAGAAATTGTGACCGATGAGCTTGAGGTGCAGTACAGCACATCAATTGACGGAAATGATCCTCAAAGCGATCCCTCAACTCTTGATCTGATGATAGGCGACAAGGTATATCTCAACCCGAACAGAGACGCGACGGTCGAGATGTCTGGCGGCGATACGGTGATGATCAAGAAGGGAGAATGGAATGAAATAACCATTCCCGATGCATTCGGTGGATTGCTTCCTTATTTCGTTATTACAGACGAGTACGGCAACGCACTGACGCATCAGTTCTCAATGATAGAGGTTCCCGATACTACGGCGCCCGATATCGTGGTTGCAAAAAAGATATACTCAATAAGAGTGGGCGCTGACAGAGAACAGATCGAACGCGAGCTTCTTGCGAACTTTGCCGCGTATGACGACGATGGCGGAGAGGTTACACTCTCGGTCAAGTTTACCGAAAATATTGACATGATAGGTGTTACCGAGGTCGAATACATAGCGACAGACAGCGCGGGCAACAGCGCATCGGTCAAGGAAAAGCTTCGCATCACGTCAATCTATGAGCCGGAAGTATATTACGGCGAGCAAAAGCTTTCACGAGGTGACGGACTTATAGTGAGCGCGGATAGCGCGCCGGATCTCGTTGTGAATTGCAACGGAGTTGCGTACGCGGTCAAGATAAAATCGGGAATCAGGACCGAAGCGCAGATGAAGGACGGTATTACCGTCACGGACTATACCAAGGAAGAAAACATATCCTTGGGACAACTCGAAAAAGGCATATATACAATATGCATCATAACACAGGAGAGGGATTATTTCAAGATCCTCATATCTGTGGAATAACCCATTAAATAAACCCGGGAGGTTTACATTATGAAAAAGATAATTACAAAAATAGTAACCGTGCTGTTGGCGCTGACAATAATCTTTGCGTCATTACCCCTTTATGCATTCGCGATTGAAGGGAATCGACAGAACGGAGAAGTGTCCGAAAATGTAGATTCTCTCGGGTATTTTGAACTCAACGACGGCTATGTGTCTGTCAGAATCTCCAAGAAAAACGGTGGATACTATATATCCACCGTTGAGGGAGACGTGATCACAAAATCCGATAACAATTCGGATCTGGTCTACTCCGACGAGATATACGACACCTCGTTTACATCCTTCCGCGTAACACGCGACGGGAAGGCGCAGGACTACATATTCGGACGTGACTATTCTCATCTTGGAATAGCCACATCCGATGTAGTCGTGTATAAATCCGCCGACAACGCGGTGGTAGCCGAATGGACGGTAGACGGAATTCTCATAAAACAGACCGTAGCATTGATGGGTGCGGATACTTATCAGCACGGTATGGCGTATATAGCTTATTCCGCAACCAACACATCCGATAAGCCGGTTGACAGTATCAAGGCAAGAGTTATGATAGACACAGCTCTCGGTCAGACCGATTACGCGTACTATATGCTCGCGCAGAATGACGGAAGCTACATTCCCGTTGAAGAAGAGAAGACTGTCAAAGGCTCTGATTACTACAATTATTTTTTCTCATACGACGACAAGACTTCTCCAAATGTCACAGCGTATACTCTTAACGCAAGTATCGACGGCGAGAATATAGTTCCCGAAAAAGTGACGTTTGCTCATTGGTATAATCTCGCATCAAATGTTTTTGATTATACCCCCTCTGTCGATGAACCTTTGAAATTTACAGAGCTTTACGGAAGCATAGACCATCTTACACAGGACAGCGCGGTGGCGATGTATTACGATATGTCCTCGCTCGCAAGCTCCGAAAGCTCTACCGTAGCGCTTTACTACGGTGTTTACTCCAATTATAACGCAGGCGATGCCGACGTCGCGCTTAATTTCACATCGTCGGGAGCTATGTTCTTTAACGAGGACGAAACGGCTTATAAAGATCTCAACGGAGAGCTTCCCGGAAATTTCTCGGCAACATTTAAAGTACAGAACATTGCAGATAACGATATCTCAAAGCTTACGGTAGCAATATATCCCGAGGAAGAAATATATCCTCATAACGGAAACAGCTTCGTTACCGATTATTCGGTCACCAATCCTTATTACAAGGAGATAACCGAATTGAAGGTAGGTGAGGTTAATGATGTTCGATTCGATTTCAAGATCGATCCTACCTATGCTACGGGATACAGAAAAATAAAGATAGTTATTTATAACACGAGCGCGCAAAACACCCTTGGTGACGAGAATACGATACTTGAAGACGAGTTTTACGTTCTTTGTCCCGGCGCGCAGAGCGCGGAGATCGGATTTACGGGCATGACTCCTGAGTCAGTGTTTGTGAAGGGAATGAGATACGCGTATATTACGGGTACAAATTTTGGACTTATAAGAGATAAGTCACAGTACAGAATAATTCTTCGCCCGCAGAACGGAGGAGAGGACGTCGTTCTTGATCAGGATAAGGTGGTCATAAACACCGAGCTTAACACAGCAACGCTTGTGCTTGATATGGAGCTTGATGCTACCACGTACGATATCATAATAGATTGGAATGACGTGACGGTCGACGATATGATGAGCGACACGCTCAAGCTTATAGTGACAGATGTTCCTCAAAAGGGCGACCCCGGTTACGTGAGTTCAGGCGTGTACGGTATCGCGGCTATTATTCGCGATGGACGCCATTATGATATAGTAAACTACGCGTCCGAAGAAGAATTTGACGCAAACAAGCCCGACGAAAAGGATATTATGCTTGTTTTGCGTGGAAACTTCAACTTCCTTTCGACCGAAGAAAAAGGCAATTTCCAGGCAGAAGCTATCACCCTGATGGAAGGCGATACTATAATTATTAACGATACTCTTGAGGTGAGAAACGGAAGAGTGACCGTTACAAAGAATTTTGACGGTGACGAACAGACTGACATTTCCGTTGATATTGACGGAAAGGTCTATACAACAAAAGCTAACACCAAGGTATGGGACGGAGTGCTGGCGATAACCTCCTTTGAAGAGGGCAAGCTCTATACGCTTCCTATATATTCGGAGCAGGGCGAAAGATCCATAACTGCAGGCGAGGAAGGCGGGGAGAAGATCACACTTCTGTGGCCCGGAGCAGCAAGCGGAGCACAGACGCTCGTAGGACTCCTGATAAACCTTAATTACGGCGAATTTGCACTCATGAAGCAGAACGGAAAGCTTGAAAGAGTTATCTCCTTTAGTGCAAGCCTTGATCCTTCGATCCTGGTTCCCAGCGGCAAGCTCGGAACAGACAGACTTTATTCAGACCTTGAAAAGAAGCAGCTTGAGATGGGCGTCAGTGCATATACTGCTGAGCAGCTCCGCGCAAATGATACCAAGTACAGAAAGGATCAGGCGGCGTGGAGAGCAAAGCAGGAGGGAACACTCAATCTTTATATGGACGACATTCTCTTCGGTTCCGGTGGATTTATCGGCTTCAATACGCAGATAGTGGTTGGAATACCGTCGTATGCAGAGGGACTTCCTTATATCGAGGGTATGCTCTATCTCAAGGTAATCAATGATTATTGGGAGTTCGGCGTAGAGGGTAAAGCAGATATGATGCTTTTCGAGATGGAAGCATCACTCCATCTCAAGAGCTATAATGGAATTCCCGTTCCCGATTCCTTCTATTTCTTCATTGGAGGAGTAAAGCCCGGTATTCCGATTGACCCGTTTGGCGTATTTTGGGTGCGCGGTGCGGGCGCGGGCATTGGAGAAATATACGAAACATTTTTTGGAAATCAAAAAATTCCTCCTCTCACGCTAATGATCAGCGGAGAGTTCGCAATATTCAGTGTGCTTGAGGCAAGGGCAGACATATCGCTTTCCGCGCAGGGATTTTCCGGTTATCTCAATAACGTCGGCATTGCCGGTGTGACTATCATAGACCGCATAGGCGGCGAGATATACTGGTATCCGAATTTCTTGATTTC
>SVTX01000045.1 GCA_015063545.1 Oscillospiraceae bacterium
TCAATCCTATAACAGATAGAATAATTGCTATAGGATTGAACATCCAAAAATACACAAGCGAATTGCCGAATTGGAAAATACTGTTTGATTCATAAAATGCACCGTATAAAATACATCCGGAAGATACAAAACAAAGGCAGCAGTACAATATGGTGACTGCGGCAGTTATGAGTAACAGTTTGTTATTTTTCATCTTCGTTTGCCTCCGGATAACGTTAGTGATGAGATTTTCAAATAATAAGGAATCATTCTCTTTCTCCTTTTTTAGATATGTTATACCAAACAGATGTAAAATGAACTTTCGAGTTTCGCTCAAAATCATCATTTGTCCCTGCTCAAAATAAGGGCGATTTTTGATTTTAAACACCGATTTTTTGAAATTCTTTTCAAAAATCACTCAAAAATGCCTAATTTTGCCTATTTTAAGCCGATTTTGGCTCATTTTCTCGTCAGACAAACGACACTTTCGACGTGTCCCGTGCCGGGGAACAAATCAACAGGAGTGACCACCCCAATCTCATAACCCAACTTCTTAAAATACGCGCAGTCTCTTGCAAGCGTGTCGGGACCGCAGGAAATGTAAACAATTTTGTTGATACCTATATCTGACAAATAGTCCATAAGTTCAGGTGTCGTTCCCTTTCGCGGCGGATCGATCACCACGACGTCGGGGGTGAAGTCGCCCAAGGTTTTCTTCGCATTTGCAAGCAAGCCACCCGTGTCCGACGCGTCTCCGCAGAAAAAGTAAGCGTTCTCTACGCCGTTTATCTCTGCATTTTTCTTGGCGCACTCGACCGCCTCGGGCACAATCTCGATGCCGACAAGCATTTTTGCCTTTTCTGCCATTGAAAGTCCGATAGTTCCCGCGCCGCAGTAAAGGTCGGCGAGAATCTCATTTCCCGTCATCCCCGCGCGCTCTGCCGCAAGTCCGTAAAGCAGCTCCGCCGCATCGTGATTTACCTGGTAAAATGAGCCCGCGCTTATCATAAATTCAAGCCCGCACAGTCTGTCAACTATGTAGTCTCTGCCGCCTATACACTCAAATTTGTCACCTAAAATTACGTTAGTGTTTTTCTTATTTACATTGAGCATAACGGAAGTTATCTCCGTGAATGCGGCCATCACCGCGCGCGAAAAATCCTTTGCGCAAGAAAGGCTGTCCGCATTGATGACAAGGCAGAGCATTATCTGTCCCGTTTCTTTGCCCTCACGGATATAAATATGGCGCAAAATTCCCCTTCCCGTCTCCTCGTCGTATGCGGATATGCCGTTTTTCTGTGCGAAATCCAGCACGAACGCGACTATCTCCGAGAAAATCTCAGGCTGGAGCATACATCGGTCGGCAGGGATAAGATCATGTGTTTTCGTGGCGAAAAATCCCGCCTTCATGCCGTTTTTTGTCTGTCTTACAGGATACTGCGCTTTGTTTCTGTAGCCTGTGATTTGCCCGATCGAGCGAGTATCCTCTATCTCAACATCGGGCAATCCCGCCTTGCGAAAAACACTCTTTACATAATCTCTTTTTATTTCAAGCTCGTGCTGATATTTTAAGTTTCTGTAACAGCAACCGCCGCAGGAAGCCGGTGCGTGACACGCGGGAGAAAGCTCTCTGTACTGTGACGGTGTAATTATCTGTTCAAGTCGGGCGACAAGGTAGGTTTTGGTAACTTTAATGACCTTTGCGCTCACTCTGTCTCCCGTTACCGCACCCGTGATAAATACCGTAATTCCTTCTTCGGTGTGGGCAATTCCCGCACCGAGATTATTCATATCGGTTATATCAAGAGTGAGGAGATCGTTCTTTTTTATGTTATTCATTTATATATAAAATTCTTTCTTATTCTCAAGGCAAATACAGCCAAGTCTGCCGCCGCGCATAGCGCCGCAATCCACGTCAATGGAATTGTTACCATAAAATATTCTATCCTCGCCACCGTTGTCAGCTGTGGTAGGGTTGTGTCCGACTATTATAATTTTATCATCATAATGTTTCTTTGAAAGATCCAGCGCCACACCGAAAAAGTCCTCGGGCGAGAGGCTGTCCAGGTCAATGTTGGGAGTGAAATTTGCAATTCCGGCATGCACCAAAAGGTAATCCTGCCCACCCACTGTTATTTCTTCATAAAGCGCCATATCGGAGAGATAGTCGATAACGCCCTCTCTGCCATCCTCGTCAAGCTCGCGAAATGCCGCAAGAGTTACAGCTCCGCCGTCAGCAGACCATTCTGTCATCTCGGATATAAATTCCGGCGTAGGTCTGTCTCCGGACTCCAGCATTTTTGAAAAGCCCGAAAGCATTCTCAAAGCCAGAAAATCATGCTCGCCTACGACGCAATAAACGTTATATCTCATGCTTATGTCATTGATAAGCTCCATGCCGCCTTCGCCGTAGTCAACTATATCGCCAAGGATATACATGACGTCCGTATCCTTGAATTTTATTGTTTCGAGAAGCGCCTTAAAGCTCTCGTAATCTCCGTGAATGTTTGATGTTACGTATGTCATTTTTGTCTCCTGAAATTTAAATTACTTCCACCCTGTCCGAAAAGAACACCTCTATATCCGCGTCCGGACAAAGCGTTTGAGCCTGTTTTGCAAGGTATTCGGTAACAGGATACTCAGTGTAGAAATGTCCTGCGCAAAGCAAATTAATATCCCACTCGCCAGCAGATATCATGGGATGGTATCTGAGTTCTCCTGTCAGATACGTATCCGCACCCGCGGCTACCGCGACCTTAATATCGTCACCGCCGGAACCGCCGAGAAGCGCTATTTTCTTGGATTTTTTGCCGCAGGGCGAAAGAGTTACGCAGGGCGCGGAAAGCGCAAACTTAACAAGGCGCGCAAAAGCATCAGCCTCCATCTCATCGGGAAGCTCGCCCACTCTGACAAGCCCTTCTTCTCCGACCGTCTCCAGATTTTCGAGTCCGAGCATGGACGCAAGAATATCGTTCACCCCACCCTCAACTGCATCAAGGCGTGTGTGGAATGTCATTACGGAAATATCGTTCTTTATGAGTTTTATTGCTCTCTCTCCGTTGGGATTCTCAACACTTACCTCGCTGATTCCCTTGAAAAAGAGGGGATGATGCGCAATTATCACATCCACCTTTTCCTTTATTGCCTTGTCAATGACCTCGTCTGTCACGTCAAGGGAAATAAGTATTTTTTTGACCTCGCGCTCATCGTCCGGACACACTTCAAGTCCGTCGTGATCCCATTCGCAAGAAAGCTCACGGGGTATTATTTTGCAAAGCTCTTTGTAAAATTCAACTGTTTTCATTATTGTTTCTCCGTCAATGTATTTTCAAGGTCGAAAATTATTTTGTTTTCGTATGTACAATCCAATCCGCCCGCAATTCGTCCGTCCCGCTTGATAGAAAACATGGAGATCAGCCGTTTTGTGTACGCATCTGTACCAATGGGGCGTTTTTCTAAATTGATTTTGCCGACATAATGCTCGCACTCACTCATGTAGCGCGCCTCTCCGTTAAATTCGGCTACAATTATTCGGTATATACGGTCATCACGGTTGCCGTCACAGACTATAGTTTCATCAATTATCTCAAACCCCTGCTCGCACAGATATCTTGAAAGTATCTCTGCGTGTGTCATGGGCTGCAGAATAAGGCGAAGTCCCTTCTTTCTCACCCACGGGGCGCGGTCTATTATTTTGACTATCAACTCACCGCCCATTCCGAGAATCGTAATACAGTCGGGGGTGAAATTCTCCACACCGTCAAGTCCGTCTGCCCTTTGAGCGATCACTCTGTCAGAAACACCGTATTCGATTATATTCCTTCTTGCGGCATCTACGGGACCTTGGTTTATATCGGATGCTAAAGCGCACTCCGCCCTGTTATTCTGTACAAGATATATCGGAAGATAAGCGTGATCGCTTCCTATATCGGCAACTCTGGCGCCACACGGCACAAAGCTCGCCGCCGCCGAGAGCCGTTTGTCAAGTATGTATTTTTGCATAGCGTAACACTACGGTAATTTAAAGAAAACGGGCTTTCGGCAGCCGAAAAAAGACTGCCGAGCCCGATCGACGATCACTTATTGCCAAGATATGCGTTGATCTTTGCTACAAGCGCATCGGGGTCTGTGCCGTGAACGGCGCAGGCCTCCTCAATAGATTCACCGCGAGATGCGGGACAACCGAGACAATGCATGCCTATTTCAAAGAAAAATTCCGCTGTTCCTGTGTCGTAATCAAGAATATCGCCGATAATGGATTTCTTTGTAACTACCATTTTGCTCTCCTTTCCGAAACCGTATACGATTTCGCTCTATATAACTATACAGTACTATTATAATTAAATATCCCCAAAAAGTCAAGTGCCGAGCACTTCTTTTTTGTGTATTTGAAGGCAATATTGACCAACATTTGAAGTCTTTTCCCTTATTTTTGTTTTTTCTGAAATTTTTTCTTGCAAATGTGAAAAACTTATGGTATAATATATCAGTTAAATGTAAAATGGAAAAATATGACTTGATTACAGGAGGATTACCCACGTGATAATCGCACTTGAAGAAGCAAAATATAAGCTTATTGCTCTCCGCGCGGATGTAAAGGAGCTTGGAAATGCGCTCCGCATATCCGACCTCAAAGAAAGCGCAGAAGAGCTTGAGGCTCAGACACTCGATCCTAACTTTTGGAACAATCCCACCGTCGCAAATAAGATAACCCAGGAAATAAAGCAGTCGCGCGATACTATCGAGAGATATGAAAAGCTCTGCTCTCGCCTTGAAGATGCTATCGCTCTTGCGGAAATGGCAATTGAGGAAAACGATGAGGACAGTGTTGAGGAAGTAACAAGCGAGCTTGCGGAGATAGAAGAAGAAGCGGAAAAGGAAAGAATATCCGTCCTTCTCTGCGGCGAGTACGACAAGAACAATGCCATAGTTTCCTTCCACCCCGGTGCGGGCGGCACGGAGGCTCAGGACTGGGCGCAGATGCTATATAGAATGATAACACGTTGGGCTGAAAAGTCCGGCTTTAAGGTAAAGCTTATCGACTGGCTTGACGGTGACGCGGCAGGAATAAAGTCTGCTACCATCATGGTTGAAGGACTTAACGCATACGGATATCTTAAGAGTGAAAACGGAGTTCACAGACTTGTCCGCGTATCTCCCTTTGATGCGGCGGGCAGACGTCAGACCTCCTTCTCCTCTATTGAAGTAATGCCTGAATTCTCCGAGGTTGACGATATAGTTCTCCGCGAAGAAGACCTCGACATCACAGCGCACCGTTCATCCGGCGCGGGCGGTCAGCACATCAACAAGACCGACTCGGCAATAAGAATTCTGCACAAGCCCACAGGTATCGTCGTAGGTTGTCAGACCGAGCGTAGCCAGCTTCAGAATAAGGAAACGGCGCTCAAAATGCTTAAGGCAAAGCTCATGGAGATAAAGCTCCGCGAGCGTCTTGACACTATCGAGGAAATTCAGGGCAACAAGACCAACATCGAGTGGGGCGCGCAGATTCGCTCTTACGTATTCATGCCCTACACGCTTGCAAAGGATACACGTACAGGCTACGAGGACGGAAATATCCAGTCCGTCATGGACGGAAACATCGACGGCTTTATCAACGCGTATCTCAAGATGAATTCGGCGAATAATTGATTATAATAACAGGAAACCTCCTTCCCGACGGGAATGAGGTTTCCTTGTTGTTGGCAACCATGCGCATTCCCCGTGGAGAACGCAAAATCGGGCAGAGAAATCTGTTCGATTTTAAATGTACCAATAGAAATAAGGAATTTTCATATTGTCAACAGAATAATAAGAAAATCCCCCACATCGTGGGGGATTTAACATAGTGATTAATCTGCTATTTGCTTATATAAACTTTCCTACTACCGAGACGGCAAACACCACTATGATTATAAGCGGCAGTACAAACTTCATATAAGGACGTATCCATTTTGGGAGCTTTGGACCTTTGTCTCCGCAGTTTGCCTCGGAGAAGAAATTATCCCAGCCCCATCCGTACCGTGTAGTACAGAATATTACATAGCACAGGCTTCCTATCGGCAAAAGCATATTTGACACCACGAAATCCTCAAGATCCATAAACGTCATGCCAAGAACCGTAATATTGCCCCATATATTCAAGCTGAAAATACAAGGAAGCGACAGCACCGAAACGATTCCGATATTAATAAGTGCCGCCGTTCTTCTCTTTACACCCGCAAGCTCTATCCAGAAAGAAATGATATTTTCAAACACCGCAATAACAGTTGAAAACGCTGCAAATATCATGAATAGGAAGAACAACGCGCCGATTATACGACCACCCGGCATTGCGTTGAATATTGAAGAAAGCGTAGTAAACAAAAATCCTGCGCCTACAGTTCCCGCATCTGCCGTCACTCCGTTATTAAATGTAAAGCAAGCGGGGAAAACTATCAGTCCCGACATAAGAGCTATAGCAGTGTCAAGAGAAATTATTGTAGTAGCTTCACCGAGCAATCTGCGGTCTTTGCCAATGTAGCTTCCGAATATCGCAATAGAACCGATACCTATACTGAGCGTAAAGAACGCCTGCCCCATAGCTGCCGTAATAACAGTCCAAATGCCCGCACTCTTTATGTTGGATACAGAGGGTATCAGATAAAATTTAAGTCCCTCTCCGGCGTTGTCAAGCGTAAGGCAGTATATAACAAGTCCGAATATAAGCGCGAAAAGAGCTATCATCATCACCTTCGTGATTTTTTCAACTCCCTTTTGCAGACCGAGTGAGCAGATGAGGAAGCAAACCACTATAACGCCAAGTGTCACACCTATCATAAGCCCGGTATTTGAAACCATTGAACCGAACACGCTACCAAGCGCCGCGCCACCTTGCTTTGTCATTATCGAGCCGTTCAAATATTTGAAGAAATATATGATCATCCATCCGGAAATGGTACAGTAAAACATCATAAGCAGATAGTTTCCCGCTATTCCGAGATATTTCATAAATCCCCATTTCTGTTTGGGCTTTTGCAATACTTCAAATGACGTTGCGATACTTCTCTGGCTTCCTCGTCCTACCGACAGCTCCGCTATCATGATAGGCAGACCGAGAAGCACGAGAAACGCAATATAAATAAGCACGAATATAGCGCCGCCGTAGCTTCCCGTAATGATAGGAAAGCGATACACGTTGCCAAGTCCTATGGCGCATCCTGCCGAAAGCAGTATAAATCCCAAGCGGGACGAAAGCTTTTCTCTTTGTTGCATGTTATTATGTCTCCAATCCTGTTTTTAAAATCACTGCTTTAACTCAAGGCTAAACGCCGGTGCGGGAAGATTGTTGCCTCCGCGAAGATCTGCGTTCTCCGGGGTAACGATATGAAAATACGCGTAATTTACACGGCTTATATCCGCGCCGTCCGGGACATCCACTGCAACACGGCAACGGCTGACTATGGTAGCCGTAGCAGGGATCCGGTTTTCTCTTTGTCCTACCGAAAATCCCTGAACCTGCCTGTCAAGGCTGGACACGGGATCCAGTCCCGATACACAAAGCCCCGAAGATACGTTCGTAAAATCTATCTCTATTTTCTTTCCGTCAGCGGAAATCTGCGCGGAAATTGGCATGGGAGAAGACACCTCGCTCTCTTTTCCCACTCCGTATTCACGGGCAAGAATGAGTGCGGCAAGTCTCTCTCCGACCTCAAGCTTACGAGGTGAATGCGCCCAATCCTCGTAATCGTCGGGCGCGCCAAGATCCATTGATACGGTAAGTGTAGAATTGGGTATGAGCTTTAAGGCATCTACCTGCTTCATTCTTATAATGTCAAGCCACGGGAAGAACTGCGCTCCCTCCGTGCGATAGCTGGATATCTGTACGTTATAGAAAGGAAACTCTCTGCCAAATCTCTTTCTTTCATCTGCAACAAGAAGCGCAAGCTCAAGATCATATCTCTGCGCAAGATTGGGATCTCCGCCCTCGCTCTCGCCTTGGAAATACATCATTCCCTTGAAAGCAAGCTTCAAAAACGGATGTATGAGAGTGTTATAATATCCCGCCTCGCGCACGTTTGCGCCGTACGTGTAGCCTATTTCATGAGCGACTTCTTCGGGAAGCAACTCACGAATACATGCTCCGCCCGCGCACATCATGACAAGTCCGAGAGGCACGTCGGTCTTTTTTATCATTTCTCTGCCAAAATAGTATCCCATAGCCGAGAATGACAGCGACGCCGCCTCGTCGGGACGCTTCCAGCACCATTCCGGGTTTATTATGTCGGGCTGAGGCGACTGACAGTATTCCTGGTGTGTGTAAACGTATGCCTGCGTTTGTGAAAAGAGGCGGAAATTGTCTCCGTCGTAAAAATCAATACTGGGAGTAAGGCTCATACAGGGCGCAAGATTCAACTCGGCATTAGACTGACCGCCGATAAACCACACGTCTCCCACAAGAATGTCCTCGAATATGACTTCATGACCGAGGTCATCGTATATCTTCATTGTCTGCGGCTCGTAAACGCAGAGGTGCGGCAAAAAGCGAAGCGTCCAAGTATTGTCCTCGCCAACTGTTGTAAAGCTTCCCTCTCCCATAAATTCGCCCTTTACGGTGCTGCCCACAGCAGTCGAGAATCCCCATATCAGTATGGGCTGCTCTCTTTGAAGCACCATATGAGATGAGAAAACTCCCGAAACCTTAAATTCGGGGCATATCCACGTATTTTTTATATTTGCATCCGCAAGCTTTTTCTCGCTTGTCGGAAGCGCAGGTGTATTCTGTGACATAATTTTCTTCCTTTTCGTTGGAATTATTTATATTGATTATATCATTTTGCCTTTGCGTTGTCAACAATACAATTAAAAATCGGACGGCTATGCCGTCCGATTTTTAAGTAAATATTATTATGCCTTTGCTATGTCAACAATAATATCAACGCATTTATCCATTCCTATCTTGGCGCTGTCGAGCGAAATGTCGTAGTTTTCGCAAAGCCCCCAATCGCGCATGGTAAAGGAGCGGTAAAACACCTTTCTCTTTGTATCCTTGTCCTTAAGTCTGTCCTCTATCTTTTTGTCCGTCTCACCGTACATTTTAACTACTCTCTCGGCGCGGCTCTTGATATCGGCGCGAATGAATACATGCAAGCAGTCCTCTCTGTCGCGAAGAATGTAGTCTGCCCCACGTCCTACAATAACACAGTTTCCTTCCTCGGCAAGCGCTTTTATGACGTTGGACTGCGCTATCTGCACCTGATTTGCAAACGAAAGTCCGCCGTATGCGTCACCGCCCGCGTTTACGGCAATAGAATACAAAAAGCTGTTCTTGTGAGTTGCGTACTCGTCATACTTTTCAACTATCTCCTTGGAAAGTCCGCTTTCCTCGGCAACGTGCATGATTATCTCTTGGTCATAGAATTTGTATCCAAGTCTCTCCGCAACAGCACGGCCTATACTTCTTCCTCCGCTTCCGAATTCACGGCTGATAGTAATTATTTTCTTTGCCATAACCAATTCTCCTTTGCAAAGTATTCTTTTCTCTATATTTATTTTATCATAAGTTCGTGGATTTGTCAACACTTTCATGCGGTTTCATTTGATGTTTTGTGCATCTTGCACAACAGGCTGGAGGCTGTATTGACAAATCGCACTTTTGATGGTATGATGTATTGGTAATTGATTTTCAGGCGGTATATTTGTATGAATAAAAAAGAAGAGATTCTTGTTCCCTACAACTTAATACTGACACTCTGTGCGGCAG
>SVTX01000046.1 GCA_015063545.1 Oscillospiraceae bacterium
TAATAAGCAGTTCCAAAAGTTGATAGCGATTCAGCTTTTTTAACTCTTTCTCCGTCACAGAATACACCTCTTTTCATTATATGATAACAAAAAAGCAAAGCCACCAAAGAGGTATGGTAAACCATATCTCTCAGATGGCTTTTGAGATCTAAATAAGGGCGCAGGCAAAAATGGGTACAGTTATTCTGTCTGTCTATCTGTCTTTCTGTTAAGACATTGTACCACACTGCCATTTCAAATTGCAACCCCTTCCCTTGCATATTTGCGTATAATTATACATTGTATATTATACCATAAAAGCGTATACTTTTCAATGATTTTCTTCACTTTTCTCAAATAGTTTGGAATTGTTTTCGTGCTCATCAGAAAGGTTTATTACAGCCTTGCCTTGCTTCATTGCATAATCTACAGTCTGCCATGCACCGCCTTTTTGGTGCCCAATGTAGCAGATAATCAAATCGGCGCGCTCTACCATTTCACGGTTGCGAATTTGGATCGCGGATTTCGGATGTGCCACGGATGCGGCGTGCGAGATTTACACGTCGGTATAATAATCGTGAAAGTATTTTTCGTTATTTGATACTCTGCCGTATCTTAATGATTCTTGCCCTTGATTTTGCCCTTATGATCTGTTCGGGCGAGGGTAAAACGGTGTAACACATAGTGATGGGATGAAATGAGTTGTTTGCCGAAAATCCTTTATTTAAGGCGGTTTCAGAGCGTTTTACCTCGTTTTGAAAACAGCCAACAATATCTTAAATAATGGTGCTGTTCAAATTCAAATTTATCGAACAGATTATATCACTTTTCTGAATACAAATCACGGCGTAGCCTTGTATATCATCAAATGATGCATCGTCTGCGGCGATATGATGTTTTTCGCTTCGCTCAAAATGATGTTGCTCCCGTTGGTCGCAATGATGCGATGTTTGCCCAATGTGCCGTCAGGCACACATCATTCGCGAAGCGAGTATCATTAGGCGAAGCCGTCATCATTTGCCGAAGGCAAACATCATTCAAAAACGCACCTTTGTCTTGGTAGACAAAAGTGCGTTTTTTGCTGGCAGGGGCAGAAGGACTCGAACCCACGACACCCAGTTTTGGAGTGTGATTTGGGATTTTTTGTGATTTATTGTAAACTCTCGCAACGCCTTATTTTATTGGGGTTTCGGTGATTTTGTTTCTTACGTCTTTTCGTGGATTTTGTTACTTATAAGTAGTAGTAAGTAACAAATAAGTAGCAGATCCGTAGTAAACGGAGATGGAAATAAAATTTTCAAACAAATATAAAAATATTTGCTATGCCTATTGGCAAATACTATAATATGTGTTATAATATAATCACAGGAGGGAAGCCTATGAAAAGCTATTCTTCAAGGGAAGTTATAGCGATGTTGAAGGCTGACGGATGGATTCTCATATCCACGGAAAGGGGCCACCACCATTACAAACACCCCACCAAAAAGGGAAAGGTAACGGTGAAGCATCCTTGCAAGGATATACCGCCGAAAACCCTCAAAAGCATTGCTATGCAGTCGGGACTCACCGCGTTGCTTGGTAACCCGCAATAGCGGGTTCCATCTTCGGGTGATCCCGATTCCCCCCTGTTAATTTACGAAAGGCGGTATAATTATGGCGGACAGATATGTTTTTCCCGCGGTGCTTACCTATGAGGAAGGGTACGAGATCGCTGTGACGTTCCCCGATCTTCCCGGATGCGCTACAAGCGGCGAGGACGATGCAGAAGCTCTTGCAATGGGCAAGGAGGCTCTTGGGCTTCATCTATGGGGAATGGAGCTTGACGGGGACGATATTCCCTCTCCGTCAAAAATCAAGGATATAGAGCTGGAGGACGGTGAGGTCATTGCAATGGTGGAGGTGTATATGCCATCCGTCAGGCTGGCACAGGAGAACAAAAGCGTAAACCGTACGGTAACACTCCCCGCGTGGCTGAATGCACGTGCGCTCGAACAGGGCGTAAACTTCTCGCAGGTGTTGCAGGATGCACTCAAAAAAGGAATGGGGATCACCACAGGTTAAACACCGCTTCAAGCGGCAAAGGAGAGGGATTTTGTCCCTCTCCTTTTTGTGTTCTCTTCAACGGATTTTATACTTCATCAGGATCGTTTGTCTTACGTTTTTAGGGAGACTTTGTATTTCCTCCGGGGTAAAGCCTTCCTCCTCAAATATCCTGCGATTACGCGTTTCGCTCCGCCGCTGATCTGTTGTCTTTTTGCGTTTCATTTTTTGCTCCTCTCGGGCTTCCCTCGAGCTTCGAAGCGGGATTGCTTTTCTCTCCATACAATTTCATCCAGTCCTCGAACCGCATAGTTACAAGCCAATCCTCACGGTTTTTTCGATGGAATACGGTAGGGAAACCGTCACGGAATCGCTCGGAATCGCGTACAGCCTGTCTCATAGCCTCGGACACGTTCAGTCGTTCTACACGCTTGCATTCGATATGTATACCGGACAGTCCCACAAGATCGGGCACTGTACCGAAGGAAAGGGTACATCGCTCCCGCTGGTCGCTTGTCGATATTTCACTTTGCTGTCCCGAAGGACAACAATATCGGCGATGCCGATACCGTGAAAAATTCGCCCCTCTGTCGATCTCGTACCCGTGAGAACGGAGAAGGCTCTTGGGCTCCCTCTCCCCGTCTGCTCTTTTACGGGAGGATTTAGCGGACAAGCTTCTGCCTCCTTATATCCTTACCCGAGAACACAAGAGCCACGTAATTCCCGAATATACGCGAGGCGGTGCGCTCCTCGTATCTGTCCTGCAGCTCTCGTCCGTCAAGGTTGGTGGAGATCAGAGTTGCACGAGCGTTGTTTATTCTCGAATTGATTACATTGTATAGGCAGGATACCACAAATTTATTCGTTACCTCGGTCCCGAGATCGTCTATAATAAGCAGATCACAATTCTCGAATCTCTCCGTAGTTCCGTCCCCTGCGTGACCGCCTCCGAATCTCTGCGCCTGGAATGCTCCAAAGAATTCGTCCGCCGTAGTATATACCACGCTGTAGCCTCGGTGAATCACGGCTTTTGCAACTGCGGTTGAAAGGTGAGTCTTACCGAGTCCCGTTGTGCCCGTTAAAATAAAGTTGCCCTCTCCGGTGAAGTTCTCCGACCACTCGCGGAGCCTGTCCCGATGTCCTGCGATCTGTTCCCGGTCAGAATAATAATCGAGAGAAAAATTGTCAAAGCTCTGATCGCGCATAATCTTACCGAGTCCGGAGTTCTCTATTCTCGCAAGCTCCAAAAGCTCACGCTTGCACTTGCACGCACCGAATTGTCCGTCCCCGGTGTCCTTACATTCCGGACACGTCCATTTCGTGGAATCATAGTCAGCAGGGTAACCGTGAGCGATGAGAATAGCCGCTTTTTTCCTTCGGAGCTCGAGTGTCTCTGCCTCGATTACGGATATCCGTGCTTTTGCATCCGGATAAAACGCTGCATCAAGCATACGGAGACCGGCGCTCCCGAGGGTTCCGTTGATCTCTGCAAGCTCGGGGATCTTCTCCTCGCATTCCCGTGTTCTTTCCTCCGCTTCCTTGATAGCGGTCTCACGCCTCCGGCGAAGTTCTTCACATACCTTTGGTACGGTGTCCATTATATCATCCTCCTTCTCAGCTCAACCTCTACGGCTTCATTCCAAAATCCTTCCGCAGCCTCGTTATAACCGGGTGGGTTTACCCTCTCCGGGAATATCTCCTCAAGGAATTTTGCAGCCTGCTTCACATACCGTCCCCCTTCACGCTTCCACTCTGCAGAGCTTTTCCATCGTTCCACAAGCCGACAGAGCTCGTCCACGTCCGTAACGGAGAGGGCTTGCCCAATCGTGAAAGAATAAAAATCCCTTATCCGCCACACGCTCACCTCTCATTCACTCTGCGGATTCCCGGCTGAAGCACCTTCGCCGGAGAGGGATTCGCAAGATACTCCTGCAGACCGTCAAGGTTGACCAGATACTTCTTTCCCGCCATTACCGAGGGAATCTTCCCGTCGAGGATAAGCTGCCTTATAAAATGCGGCGTTACCGCAGTATGGGGATCGGCTGTTTTCATCTCCACCGCCGCTTCGTTGATTGTGCGCATTCGTGGAATCAAATGGTTTCCTCCTTTCCGTCTGCAAGCTCGTCAATGATCTCTCGGAGCTTTACCTTGTCTGCCTCGGGGAGCTCACGGCGGAGCATTCGTGTCATCGTTGGTTCCGATACACCCATCTTTTCCGCACACTGCCACAGGCAGACTCCTTTTTTTCTTCGCATACTGTCTTACATCAAGATTCTTCATTCTTCTACCTCCTTTGAATTTTACTCTTGACAGCACAATCGTTTTGTGGTATTATGATGGTGACGATTGTTATGTCTATATTATAGCATAACAAATCGCATCTGTCAAGTCCATGTGTTATGCGGCAACAGAAACATAACAAATCGAAAAACAATAGGGAGCGTGCTACTGTATGGATAACAAAAAAATAATAGGACAGAGGATAAATTCTGCTCTTGCCCTCTCCGGGAAAATGCAGAAAGACCTTGCGTCAGTTCTGGGAGTAACGGATAACACTGTATCGTACTATGTTGGAGGAAAGAGATCGCCGAGCACGGATCAGCTTCGCGAGATCGCAAAATATCTCGGCGTCACCTCAGACTATCTCCTCGGGCTCTCTGACACCCCCTCTCCCGATATTGAGGATCAGGCAATCTGCAAGAAGCTGGGCATTGAGGGGGAGACCCTGGAGGCATTGAAATATATCTTTCTCGGAGTGCCGTGGGACAATATACCCGATGATATGATCGTTCCTTCATTCATAGAGGATTTAATGAATATAACACTCGTGGACATTCAAAACACGCGAGAAGCGTTTTCTATGTTTATTGAAGGTGCTGCCGAAGAAAAAGAAACTAATAAATATCACAGTTTTTTGAGGACTCTCTGCAAATATAAGGAGGCCCTTGCAAAAATAGCTAAAATCGACGAAGAAGATGAAGATACTCGCGAACGTTACGAAGAGGAATTATATGCAGCTGAATGGCGTGTGCAAAAAGGTGTAACCTCAATTCTCAATATTATTGCAGAAAGAATCACAATGCCCGATGAATGGCGGGAACGAAAAGAAGGACGGTGACACATGGCAAGCGTAACTAAACGAGGCGGCACGTACACCATCCGTGTTTCCCTGGGGTACGACAGTGGCGGCAGACAGATTCAGAAGTTCACCACGTGGAAACCCTCTCCCGGAGATAGTCGGCAAAATCCCCACGGGTCATAAAGCTCCCTTATCCCGTAATGGAGCTTCTTCACAAATACCGTAAGGATAGCTTATGGAGAGATACCGCCTGGGTGATAAGTGGGAGGAAAGCGGTAAGATCTTCACCCAGTGGAACGGTGCGCCCATCTATCCGGGCACGGTAACGGCGTGGTTTGCGGACTTTGTGCGGCGGCACGATCTCCCGAAGGTGTCCGTGCACAGCCTTCGTCACACAAACGCAACTCTGCTGATCGCAGGAGGCACGGATCTCCGTACCGTATCAAAACTCCTGGGACACAGCAATATGACCACTACTGTGAATGTCAGAAATCCTCACACAAATGAATTGCAAGTCAAAGCTGCTTGATTATTGTATGAATAATTTATTTGTGAGGAATTTATAATGAAAATTACCTATCGTGAAGAAAACGGACGCTTTTACCCCAACCTTGCGCTGCCTGAACAGAGTAATTACAACATTGGTAAATACGGATTATTGCATCTTGATTTTATCAAAGAACACCGCAAGGGCAGATACACCACTCTGATTTCAGAATGCCGCTTGAACGAATATCTACATAAAATCGACATTGAAGCAAACGAAATGCTTGAAACCATCATTCCCCGCCTCGCTACTAAAAGAGGTATTGATGAGAATTTGAAAGCTCGTGATATGCTCCGTTGGGTTGCCGAAATGAACAACATCAAGGCAAGCGCGGAAGAAATTGTTTTGCGGGAGGTGGTGTTGGTATGAAGTCAATCATCAATGAACTTTGGCACGGAAATATTATCCCGCAAGAAGATAGCCGAACCAACTTCAAGGAAATGAAAGAACTGCTTGGCTACATGTCAAGGCACCACGAGGATTTGGAAAAAAGCTTCACAGAGGAACAGAAAGAAACATTTGAAAAGTTCCACGATTGTTGGAGTGAGTATATGAGCTTGGCGGAGGCATCGATCTTTGAATATGCTTTCAAACTTGGTATGCAGATTGCTATCGAAACTTTAACTGAATAAAAGCAACGCCCACTATGAAATCCGTAAAAGGAGATCATAGTGGGCAATTTGATAATTTACCTAAAATGCTCCATCACATAATCAGCTCCAAAAATGCTTTTGCGGCATAGGACAGAGGAGTATTCTTTAGGTAGGCACAGGCGATACTTCTCGCGGGAAGTGGGGGATCAAGCGGGAGCTTCTTGATCATTCCTTTTTCAAGCTCCTCTTTGGAAAATTGTTCAATTACGCAAGAGATTCCGAGGTGGATGGAAGCAAAGCGGATCAATAAGTCGTGTACTGCAACCTCGATCTGCGGCTCTAAGGTTATGCCTCTTTCCTTGAAGTTGTTTTCAAGAAAATGGCGTGATGAAGCATTCTTCTCAATTAAAATCAAGGGGAGCTTTGCTACCTCTTCCCAAGAATAGGATTCTTTATTCTCAAAATCCGGACCGCAAACGAAAACGTCATTGATTTCAAGGCATTCCTCAAAGGTAAGCTCCTCGTCCTCCATCGGCATATTGACAAAGGCAAGATCTGCCTTTCCTTCTTTCACAAGCGTGAGCATTTGAGAGGAATAGGAGTTTGCCATTTCAATTCTAATGTCGGGATACGTAGCATGGAAATCCTCAAGATACTTCAAAAGAAAGTGCGTTGTGATCGTATCGCCTGCTGCAATTCGAAGCTCTCCCGATTCAAGATGTCGCAGTCTTTCAAGCTGACTTTCGCCTTGTTCAATGGAGTTGATGGCATTTTCGACCTTCAAATAAAGAATTTTTCCTTCGTTTGTAAGAGATATTCCTCGTTTGGTTCTGATGAAAAGCTGCACCTTTAGGTCGCTTTCAAGCTGCTGTATACATTGAGAAATAGCAGACTGAGAAATATATAAGTGCTGAGCCGCTGTGGAGAAGGAGTTAAATCTGGCTGTTTCGTAAAATACACGGTAATAATCTAATTTGGTTTTCATATAAGTCCACCTTATAACTATTGTAAGGATTATCTGCTTTACTTATGATTGTATTTGTATTATAATAGTATTATCAGAAGAAGTCAAGAGTTGAAAGAAAAATTTACAATATGCGGAGGAAAAATATGAGTAGGGTGTATGGAACGGTATCGATCGGTCTTCGCGCGCCAATCATTCGTCAGGGCGATGACCTTACACAAATCGTAACGGGCTCTATAGTTGATGCAATGAATGAAGAAGGACTTGTTCCGAGAGATCGTGACGTGGTTTGTATGACCGAGGCAATCGTTGCAAGAGCGCAAGGAAATTATGCAAGCGTGGACAATATAGCAAAGGACGTGAAAAACAAGCTTGGCGGAGAAACCGTTGGAGTAATCTTTCCGATCCTCAGCCGTAACCGCTTTGCCATATGCCTGCGCGGCATTGCCAAGGGCTGTAAAAAGGTAGTGCTGATGCTGAGCTACCCGTCCGATGAGGTTGGTAATCATCTCGTTGATATCGATCTGCTCGACGAAAAAGGCATAAACCCCTATACTGATGTGTTGACCGAAAAAGAGTGGAGAACCTTATTTGGATATCCTAAGCATACCTTCACGGGCGTTGATTACGTAGAATATTATTCCAATCTGATTCGTGAGTCGGGTGCAGAAGTAGAGGTTATCTTTGCAAACGATTGCCGCGCAATATTAAATTACACAAAGAACGTTCTCCATTGTGATATTCATAGTAGAGCTCGCACGAAGCGTTTATTAGAGGCTGCAGGTGCTGAAAAGGTTTGCGGCATGGATGAAATTATGAACGAATCCATCGACGGAAGCGGATATAATGCCCGCTACGGCTTGCTTGGCTCCAATAAAGCGACCGAGGATACCGTGAAGCTGTTTCCGAGAGAAGAATGTCAAAAGCTTGTTGAGGATATTCAAGAAAAGCTCCTTGGGGTGACGGGTAAGCACATCGAGGTTATGGTATACGGTGACGGTGCCTTCAAGGATCCCGTAGGAAAGATCTGGGAGCTTGCCGATCCTGTAGTATCTCCGGCGTATACTCCCGGCTTGGAGGGAACGCCCAATGAGTTGAAGCTGAAATATTTGGCAGACAACGACTTTTCGGGTCTTTCGGGAAAAGAATTGCAAGAGGCGATCAAAGGAAAGATCATGCAGAAGGACGGTTCTTCGCTTGTAGGCAATATGATCTCTCAGGGAACGACACCGCGCCGTTTGACTGACCTTATCGGTTCTCTTTGTGACTTGACCTCCGGCTCCGGTGACAAGGGTACGCCGATCGTATATATCCAAGGCTATTTTGATAACTATACCAACGAATAAGTAAGGAGAAGCAGATATGGAGAAAACAGTTCGCCCCGAAACTATGGAGCGTATTACAACCAAAGCGCTTGCGGATGCGTTTATAGAAGAACAGATCAAGGAAATCCGCGCACAGGTCGGTGACAAGAAGGTGTTGCTCGCACTTTCCGGCGGCGTTGATTCGTCGGTCGTTGCCGCGCTTCTCATTAAGGCAATCGGAAAGCAGCTCACCTGCGTTCACGTCAACCACGGACTGATGCGCAAGGGTGAGTCCGAGCAGGTGATTGAGGTATTCGGCAAGGAATTGGATGCCAACCTCATTTATGTAGATGCAACCGACAGATTCCTTGATCTTCTCGCAGGCGTCAGCGAGCCCGAGAAGAAGCGTAAGATCATAGGCGGTGAGTTTATCAAGGTGTTTGACGAGGAAGCCTCAAAGCTCGAAGGTATCAGGTTCCTCGCACAGGGCACCATCTATCCCGACATTCTGGAGAGCGACGGTGTCAAGGCACACCACAACGTAGGCGGTCTTCCCGAGGATATGCAGTTTGAGCTTGTAGAGCCTGTAAAATTGCTCTTCAAGGATGAGGTCCGTGTGGTCGGAGAAGCACTCGGTCTTCCTCACGATATGGTCTACCGTCAGCCGTTCCCCGGTCCGGGACTTGGCGTTCGTTGCCTTGGTGCTATTACCCGTGACAGACTCCACGCACTCCGTGAAGCAGATGCGATCCTTCGTGATGAATTTGACAAGAACGGTCTTGCAGGCAAGGTGTGGCAGTATTTCATTGCCGTACCCGAGTTCAAGAGCGTCGGTGTTAAGGACGGAAAGCGCTACGAGGGATGGACAGCCATCATCCGCGCTGTCAATACCACGGATGCTATGACGGCTACCATAGAGGAAATTCCGTATCCCTTGCTCCATACGATCTGCGACCGCATCACACACGAGGTCGGGGACATCAACAGAGTATTTATGGATATTACGCCGAAGCCTATTGGAACGATAGAATTTGAATAGAGAAAAAAGAGGAATTGGATT
>SVTX01000047.1 GCA_015063545.1 Oscillospiraceae bacterium
CGAGGAGATATTAATAATGCTACCACCGTTTTTCATAAACCCGAGTACCGCTTTGCTTGCCATAAACACACTTCGCAAATTGAGCGTGACCGTATCTATGAAAACGTCGGTATCGGTACTCGCAAGATCAAGATCACGCTTTGGATCAGAAGTGCCGAAGTTGTTAACAAGCACATCTATTCTTCCTTCGTTTTTCGCGACCGTCTCTGCCATAGAGGTATAGGATTCGGGAACACTTGCATCGTTATACACGCACCTCACCTTGAATCCTTCGTTGTTTAGGCGAGCGGATTCCTTTTCTGCTCTTTCAAGATTCCTTGCCGCCATATAGACTACAGCACCTTCCTTGGCGCAGGCTTCAGTAACGGCACGACCTATACCTCTTGTGGAGGCTGTTACTATTACTACCTTATCCTTTAGCTTCATTTATAATTTCCTTTCTCATGTGAATTTTAGGCAATAAAACAACTGCTACGAGTCCAACGGCAACACAGATAATTTCTGTAATCGCCAGTAATTTTATCGAATTGAGCACCGCAGAGATCTCATCAACTCCCATATTGATGTTTGCCGTCACTCGATTTGTAAACAAGGGTACAAAAACCGCAACACCGAAGGGGGCGGCAAGATCTCGGAAAAGTCCATAGGTCCCCGTTGCGGCTCCTGCTTTTTCCGTGGAGATCCCCGAAAGCACAACTCTCATAAAAATCGTAGCGTTAGCACCGAGTCCGAAGCCGAGAAAACCGAGCGAAGCTGCTAACAGCAAAATCGAGGTAATAGGAGAAAACAAAAGCATTAAGGCACATCCAATTCCCGTAATGACAAAGGATACACTCAAAATCCGCTTTGGCTCAAATTTATCTGCAAGCGGTCCAAGAAGAATAGAGCCTAAGGACATTCCGATATACATTATGGATATAGCATATCCTGATATAACAGTGTTTTCGGGCTGCGTGTAGTTTACAAACACAATGATGTTCGTCATATTCGCCTGCATCAATCCTTGTGTCAAAAAAAGCGCCGCAACCGACAGAACAAACGACCGCCGCTTCATAAAACCACCTTGCAAAATAGGTGTTTTTGCTTTTCTTTCCACCAAGATGAGTACGACGAGTGATAGTACAGCAGCAATTAAGACAAACACAAAGGCTGCCGAGTTCCATCCGAAATTCTGACCAAACGAAGGAACACAAAGCATCAAGCTGAAGAATATCAGTACAAAAACACTGCCAAGTCCGTCAAAGCTTGAAAGCGATCTTTTTTGAGCCTCCTTTTCCTTATTCGTCAAAAGGCAAGCAACGAAGACGACGGCAGATATCGCAACGCATATCCACATCATAACACGCCATCCCCATCTGTTTATAACGATTCCTCCGAGTGTGGGGCCAAAGATAACGGCCGCGCTTGATATCAGCATATAAAGAGAGAAACCGCCAGAAGCCCTATCCGGCGGAAATTCACCGATGATATACGCAATCACTACGGGAGCAATCGCCGCACTTCCGATTCCCACGACAAAACGTGCCGCAAGCATAAACCAAAGCGACGGCGCAACTGCTGTCATAATATTTCCGAAAATAAATATCAAAATTCCGAGAAGAAGAGTTACTCTCCTCCCTATCACGTCACCTAGTTTTCCAAGAATCGGGGCAAACGCGGCAGTGGAGATAGACATAGCAAGTGCTGTCCACGTTGTATTGTTATAATCAAGTCCAAGATCCTTGACGAATGCAGGTCCAAGTGCCGTCGTAAATCCACCTATAATACCTATCAAAAAAGCCGCAAGCGCATAAGGAACGAACCCCAAGAGATACGATTTTGAATCCGTTCTTTCCATAATCTCTCCTTCATAATCATTGTCGTTTCACAGTATGCCCATTTTTTCGCTGAATTATTTACACACAAATTGGGCATAATCTTTTAAAAAAAGAGGACGACCTCTAAAAACAAAAAGGAGATAATTTTATGTCAATGATTGGTAAGGAAATTGCAGATTTCAAGGCACACGCATTTCACGAAAACGATTTCAAGACGGTATCTAAGGAGGATATTCTCGGTAAATGGAGCGTATTTTTCTTCTATCCCGCAGATTTTACCTTCGTATGTCCCACAGAGCTTGAGGATCTTGCTAACAAATACGATGATTTCAAAAACGTAGGCTGTGAGATCTATTCCGTTTCCACCGATACGCATTTTGTACACAAGGCATGGCATGACGCCTCGGAGCGAATCAAAAAAATTAACTATCCTATGCTTGCCGACCCAACTCACCGCATTTCAAAGGATTTTGAAGTTTTAATTGAGTCCGACGGGCTTGCAGAGCGTGGGACCTTTATTATCAATCCCGAAGGAAAGATAGTTGGATATGAGGTAACAGCAGGAAACGTAGGCAGAAATGCAGAGGAGCTTTTCCGTCGTGTTCAGGCATGTCAGTTCGTTCACGCTCACGGCGATCAGGTCTGCCCTGCAAATTGGAAGCCGGGTGCGGAGACACTCAAGCCCAGCCTTGATCTTGTAGGTCAGCTCTGATGGAATCTACCCAAAACTATGATAAAGATAAGCTCTATGACGTAATCGTCATAGGAGGCGGCCCTGCGGGTCTCACTGCCGCGCTCTATCTTGCACGCGCGAAATACAGAGTGCTGGTGCTTGAAAAGGAGCAATTCGGAGGACAGATCACCATTACCCACGAGGTGGTAAATTATCCGGGGATCGGCAAAGCAAGCGGTAAGGAAATTACAGAAACAATGAGGCGTCAAGGCGAATTCTTCGGCGCGGAGTTCCTGCTTGCAGAAGCTACCCATCTTGAAGCTAAGGGAGACATCAAAACCGTCAAGACAGACAAAGGAGATTTTTATTGCCTTGGTATTCTGATTGCTACGGGAGCTCATCCAAGAGCTATTGGCTTCAAAGGAGAGGCTGAACACAAAGGGCGCGGTGTTGCTTATTGCGCCACGTGCGACGGAGAATTCTTTACAGGCAAAGAGATTTTTGTTGTTGGCGGTGGGTATGCTGCTGCGGAAGAAAGCGTTTTCTTAACTAAATTTGCGCGCCACGTTACCATTTTAATTCGAGGCGATGATTTCACCTGCGCGGCGGCGGTTGCAGAGCCTGCGAAGCAGCATAAAAATATCACTATCCTTACAAACACTGTAGTTGAAGAAGTATCGGGAGAGGGCGGACTGAATTATATTCGCTACAAAAATACTAAAACCGAAAAGATTACGGAATACCGAGCCGATGACGGAGATTTTTTCGGCGTGTTTGTTTTGGCGGGATATACGCCTGATACCAAAATTGTAAAGGGGCTTGTAGAGCTCAACGACCACGGCTATATCGTTACCGATTCGGAACAGCGTACAAGCATAGACGGTATATATGCGGCAGGTGACGTTTGTATCAAACCGCTCCGTCAGGTCGTTACCGCTACGGGCGACGGCGCTCTTGCGGCTACCGAGCTTGAAAAGCACGTCGCTTCAGTGCAAAACAGAACGGGAATTTCTGCACCCCCACCTGCTTCAAAGAACTATAACTTGGAAGAGACTGTCAAAAGCAGCGAGAGCCAATACTCGCCTGACGAGCTGCTGTCGGAGGATATGAAGGCTCAGCTGCGGACTCTGTTTGAAAAAATGCAAGGCAATGCCATTCTCAAGCTCTATCTTGATAAGCGCGAGATATCACGAGAGCTTGAAAATTATATGCGCGAGCTTGCTTCACTTTCGAATAAGCTGACGGTTGATAGGGCAGACGTCAATGCTTCCTCTGATTTCGCGCCATGTGTAATGGTCTGTCGCGCTGACGGAGCAAAGACCGGTCTTGCCTTTCACGGTGTTCCGGGTGGACATGAATTTTCGTCCTTCGTTTTGGGCATCTATAATGCGATGGGACCGGGACAGCCTATTGACGATGAAACAAGAGAACGAATTGGGGCGATAAGCAAGCCTACCGATATTAAGGTGCTCGTATCCTTGTCTTGCACGATGTGCCCTGATACCGTAGTATCCGCACAGCATATTGCGGCAAAAAACAAGAACGTCACGGCAGAGATATACGATATTCACCATTTCGAAGAAATAAGAAAGCAATATAATGTCATGAGCGTTCCGTGCATCTTAATAAATGATAGCAGCGTTTCTTTTGGGAAAAAGAATATTGAACAGATACTCGAGCTGATCGGGTAAATAGCAAAATAAGCTGCGTCATTTAGGCGCACCCGAAAACAAAATGAGTAAGGGAGGTTGCCCTTTGGACAACTGAAATTATGTTAATTTTGTGAGTGAGGTTTCGCCTGACGGCGAAGTGAAGGGCTAACTTAACTTCACTGCGCATAGCATAAATTCACTTTTGCGGTAGAGAAACCTTCATTAACGGAAAAGAGAGGACATTTCGGCTTATAAACCGATTTGTTCTCTCTTTCTGCTTGTAATATGGGTTTGGACTTAACGCTATTTGCTTTTTCATGAATTTTAGCCTAGTTTCCTCGCTTTTTCTTTATTTCTTATTGCTCGCGGTGCGAGATGAAGCGAGTGCGACAAGGAAACAAACAAGGAGCATCGCAACCGTCAGGGCGCGATGCGACTATGCGGCAAGCGGTGCCAATATTCGCGTCGGCTAATACCTTATCACCTCGACCAAAATCGGCTTTGAGAGCAATCTCAAAGCCTTTTTTCCTTTGACTACTGCGATGCAAAGCTTGCGTGTTGACAGAGAAAGCGGTGAGCATATTTCAGCCCACCGCTTAAAGATTATTTGCGTTTAATTATTTTTTAAATATTGCGACAAGGTCAGCAAAGCTCTTTTTCTTGATAACAAACCAGAAGAGAGCAAAGCCACCGATGCCAGCTACTGCGACAGAGCCGATAACGATTGCAACAATCGCGCCTGCGCCGAGTCCGTCCTTATCGTCGCTCGGATCGTCGGGCGTGTTGTTCGGATCGTCGGGAGTATTATTCGGATCGTCGGGAGTATTATTCGGGTTGTCGGGAGTATTGTTAGGATTGTCGGGGTTGTTGGGAGTGGTACTCATCTGATATTCGCAAGTATCGCACTTGCCGTTCGTATCACTGTCTGTATGAGCCGCCTTGTTTGCCTTGTCACCACACTCGCACTCGTTCCAATGCTCGTTTGCATCGGTTTTCCAAATTGTGCCGTAGTCGTGAACGTGGGTAGGCTCTACTTTAACGTACTTGTAAGAGTTAAGATAACCCTCGTTAAAATCGGTAGCATCGCTGCCGTCAGCGTTTGCGCCTGCTACCATCTTGAAAGCACCGACGTAGCCTGAAAGGTCAGGCTTGATCGGATTGAAACTCAAATGCTCAAAATCCAAATAGATGAATGCATATCCACCCGTAGCAGTACCGATTTCTACTGAACCACCGTTGATGCAGATTCCAGTTTCTTTAGAAGTTCCAATACCGATCATCGAAGCGGTAATTTTCAAATCGCCACTACTCATAACAAAATCGGTTGCTTGAATACCGATAGCCATAGCTCCCGTGGTAGTAATATTAAGTTTAGCGTTCTCTGTTGTAAGTTTTCCACTATCAGATTGCAAGGTTATGCCGTACATTATCGAATTTATTGAAAGCGAGCCGTTTCCTTTCACCGCAAGGTCGCCCTCTCCGAAGAATACCATACCGGCAGAATCGCCACCGCTAACTGTGATGCTGTTTGCACCAACCAAAACAATGGTAAGACCTTCGGCAGGAATGTCTGCCATAATTGCCATATAACCACCTTCATCCACCAAACAGCCCTCGCCCTCGTAAACGTAGCCGTTCAGCGTTAAGGTATTGGTTGTAGGATCATAGGAAACCGTGCCGTCGCCAAGAACGTCGGTGCAGTTCTCTGAGGTGATATCCACACCTACCGTAGCACCCGACTCGTCCTTGTCGGCAATAGTGATGTCGTAATCGGTAACGAACGCGATCTTTACGTACTTATAGGTTTCATACGCATCCTCATCGTAAATGACTGCGCCGCTGCCGTCCTCGTTGACGCTTGCTGTCATGGAATAATCGCCTGTAACGGTGGGAACGGTGGAAGAAATAGTCCCGTCGCTTTCGGTAACGCGGTTAAATGCGTGTCCCGCTTCTTTGGTGGAGATCTCGAGAGTGCCGCCGCTGACAACGATCGCGCTATCCTCCCGCAAGATAATACCATCACAGTCGGCGCTGAGCTTCAAGCTACCGCCGTTCATTGTGAAGTCGCCTTCGAGATAGATCGTGTAAGCAATCTCTCCCGTTGCGCTTGCCGTGATGGTGCCACCGTTCATGAGGAAGCTTTCGTATGCGCAGATCGCGCCCGGAGCATAGTCTGCAACTGCATTTACCGTGATGCTACCGCCGGTCATTTCAAAGACAAATGTGTCTATGCCGTAAGTCGCACCTACCGTGATGCTACCGCCGGTCATTTTGAAGGAGTTATCCGTGTATATTCCTTCATCATCCCCTTCGATCGTGATGCTACCGCCCTTGATCTCAAGTACGCCGCGGCCGTCCTCGCCGCCGTAAACACAAATGCCATACGGTGAGCTGATCGCAAGCGAGCCGTCGCCCTTGATCGTCAAATTGCCGTTCCAAAGCTCAATGCCTGTGTAATACGGATCGGGTATCATTCCCGTACCGGGATCAGTCAAGGTGATCACGTTCTCTCCTGCCAGTACAACGGTCAGGTCGTCAAAGAATTCCGTAACGCAAATACCGTAGTAGGAATCCGAACCGAACAAGAAGCCCTCGCCCTCGTACTTGTAGCCGTTTAAGGTAAGCGTGTTTGTGGTGGGATCAAAGGAAACAGTGCCGTCACCGAGAACGTCGGTGCAGTTTTCTTCGGTGATAAGCACACCAACGGTCGCGCCCGAGTCGTCCTTGTCGGCAATGGTGATGCCGTAATCGGTTGCAGGCGCTTCGTATGAGAATTCATAGAAAATCGATGCGTAGCCAACGCCCGATATCAAGGTTTCAAATATACCCGCTTCGCCGTTAAAAGTCACATCATCAGAGGTAATGGAATCCGCAAACGCATAGCCTTCGTTCGGTGCAAGTATAAGGTTTACTCTGTATTTTACACCGTATTCAAGACTTTCAGTATCCGAAACGTCAACCCATTCAGTTCCTGTGTATTTTTGAAAACCTCTGCCTACCATTTTGTACTCACCACCGTAGGTAAGTGAGTCAGGGGTAAATTCCATAACGTCCTTTGTTTCGCCAACCTCGGGCAGATCAGCACCCGAAACAGAAATGCTTTCAATATATTCGGGTTCAACCTCTTTTGCACCAAAATAGAAATATTTATATTTTGAGAAATTGACAAGATCTATTGCGCTTCCCGCTGCAAGAGGATCGCTTCCATCAGAGTTTTCACTCAAAATGAATTCCACCTCTCTGCCTGCATCATTGTAATCATCAAGATACGGGGGGATAGCAAATGCACCGCTATTACTTTTGACCTCGACCGAGCCATCCAAAATCACTATTTGTGCAGTGTCATCTTCTAATCCAAGACTGATAGGAAAATATGTGGTGATGTCAATATCTCCACCTTCAATCAAAATCAAGTCATAAGCACTTATTGCTCGATAGTCGCTGTTGATCTTTATTTTCTTTGCATCACGCCCTATTATCAAAGAGTATTCCGCATACAAGGCGAAGCTTGCATTAACCTCAAAGCATTCTGCCATAGGACCAAAGCCATTAATAACAAGATCGCCACCGGCATAAACACCCGTGCCATATTCTTCTGTTTGTGTCAATTTGTTTGTGCCGAAAAGTCTAATTTCAAGATAACCCGTAGAACTTATTACTGCATAGCTTTCGCCATCGTACAAGTGTCCTTGTCCTTCATAAACGTAATTGACAAGAAGCAGACCTGCCTCTGAATACCATGCAAATCCATCGGCATCATCTGCAGGCGTACCGTCAACGGCAGTTGACGAGCCGTTCATCACATATTGATCCATTTGAAGCGCCACGCCGCCAACGTAGACCGTTTCGGCAGGCGTTTCCTCGGGCGTGGGCGTGCCGCTTGATGCCGCAAGCACCGCCATGGGCATGATGGCCAGTACGCCGAGCAGCATTGCAATCATAAGCAGAAAGCTGATTATTAGGTTTCTCGACTTTGTTTTCATTGAGTTTTCCTCCTTTTCTCTTTTTTCTGTTCCCCTTGCCCCGAAAGACAAGGGGATAATGTTTTAGTGCTTATGTGAATTTTATTAATGTGTTGTTAGCTTACAGCAACGATTCTGATGGTCTTTGCCTCGGTGTCAAAATAAATGTCGTACGTTCCGGCAATCTTAACCATTGCAACCGTACCGTAGGATTGTACGATAGAAGAGTCGGTGTCCGCAATTGCACCGTAGGTGTTATCACTGCTTGCATCCTTCGCCATTTCGATAACACCGATAAAGCAGCTTGCGGTTAGTTCCACACCCTTATAGCAGAACTCCTTGGCATTGGTCGGATTCACTTGCATAGTAAGCGTTTGTGTGCTTCCTGAACCACCCGAAACGCTCAAATAATATAAGTAATTTGAGGGATCAAATTCTGTATCCTCGCTTTCATCACCGCCGACGGAAGTGATGGAAAGCACGCCTGTGTCTATGTTGTAGGCAAGATTATATGTTCCTGCCTTATCGAAGAACAGCATACTCATAGCCAGTTCATCATCATATTCTACGCGTGCAATGCTGTTATCCGTTTCACTATCAAGGGTGAATGCTAACCACGCTTCAGTAGCGTAATCCTTATATGCAATATAGGTAGTTGCAGTGGCTTCAAGATAATAGTTGACAATATTATTTTCATCCTTCATCAAAGAAAGCAATCCCTCGTCGCAGTAAATGTAAACGTCCGGATCAACCTCTCTCATTATTGCGAATGAATTAACGCAAGGCAAATATGTTATAGTGTAATAGCCTCTTTCACCAATATAAACGAAAGAACCCGATAATCCGACGTCACCGTTCTCTGCGTAAACCTCTGTCAAATGAGTTGTGTTTATTATAGTACTTTGATTACTCAAGATATTAAACTTCATACCTTCTTCAAGGTAAAGCGTTGCAGTATACACCCATAAGCCGTATTCACCAATGAAGGACAAAATATCTTCGTTATTCTCTACTTCAGAATGTGCTATGTACCATAAAAGCTCATCATAAGCTTCATCTTCTGCTAAAATATTTATCCCTTCAAGTGCCACGTTTTCGTACTGCGTATCCGTGAATTTTATTTGATAATCGTTACCAAAATTAGGTTCAAACACCTTGTTTATGAAAATCTTTTTGGTATTATCGCCGTCAAACTCAATTCCGTAACGAGCAGAGTAATCCACAACAAACTCGCCATTATCACCGCGGTGATAATCCCTAATATTCCAAGCACAATCTGCGGAAAGATCGTCGAAGTCGTAAGTAATTTTGTTTACGTTATCGATGATAACAAAAGTATCTCCCTCAGAAAGGTTAACGTAACCGTAAATATAAGATTTTGTTTCGCCATCGGGATAGGTTACGTAGTTCATCGGATGTTGAACA
>SVTX01000048.1 GCA_015063545.1 Oscillospiraceae bacterium
ACCGTATATGAGTTTTATATCATGCTTTCCCCCAAGACCGGTTTGGCTTTTGCCGATGTCGCTGACAGAACCGTTTACGTTTACGGCGAGAAAGCTACGCATAATAGTGGTTACGCTTATATGGGCGAGGTCACCGCGATCCACAAGCATCAGTATAACGATGAAGTATGGGCATTTGACGCAGAGGGACATTGGCAACCCTGCGTTGTTCCGGGATGCACGAACCCCCACGAAGAATGGTTCATGTATGAAGACCACTGGGGCGGCGGAGCAACCTGTCAACAAACCGGCATTTGCGCTCGATGCGGTGAAGAGTATTTGGGCTACCACGATTTTGCGGTTCCCGATTATCAATACGTTGACGATATGAAGTGTGCCAACTTCTGTGAGTATTGTGATCTGTGGATTGACTGGAGCTATCACGAAGGCGGTGTGTCAACCTGTCAGCAAAAGGCGGTTTGTGATATATGCCACCACGAGTACGGAAATCTCGCGGCGTGTGCGGGCGGCAAGGCGACCTGCACTCAAAGGGCAAAGTGTGCGACCTGCGGTGAGGAATACGGCGAGCTCGCAGAGCATGAATTGAGCATGGCAACCTGCACACAGAAGGCGGTATGTCAGACCTGCGGCGGTGAGTTCGGCGAGCTTGCGGAGCACAGCTTTGGCGAATGGATAGAAGAGATCCCCGCGACGGTTGAGACAACGGGCACGAAGGCGCACAAGGATTGCGCGGTATGTAACAAGCACTTTGACGGGGACGGCAACGAGATAGCCGATCTCACTATTGAAAAGCTTGTGACACCTGAGGATCCCGAAAATCCGGAAAACCCCGAAAATCCCGAAAATCCGGAGAATCCCGAAAATCCTGAGAGCCCCGACAATTCTAACACACCGAATGCTTCCAACGCTCCCACAGAAGATAAGGACGGACTCGGCACAGGTGCAATAGTCGGTATAGCTATCGGCTCTGTCGCAGTAGCCGGCGTCGGCGGTTTTGCACTGTTCTGGTTCGTTATCAAGAAAAAGACATGGGCAGATTTTATCGCGATCTTTAAAAAGAAATAATAAATAATAAACGCAAGGCGGCGGACGAAAGTCCGCCGCTTATTTTCTTTTCAGTTTTTACATTTTACGTATTGACCTTTCTCAAAATATATAGTATAATATTATGAATATTTATTTATAATGGAGTAAGTATGGCGAAAATTTTTACACCCGACTATATGTTTGCGACGTACAGGGACGTAACGCCCGAATTTTTGCAGAGTATAGGTATAAAGGCGCTTTTAATAGACATAGATAATACGCTGGCTCCCTACGAGCAGCCGTTACCCGACGAAAATATAAAGGCGTGGTTTAAGGCTCTTGATGAGAATGGGATCAAGGCGGCATTCGTATCAAACAACGAGCGTGAGAGAGTTGATCTGTTCAACAGCGAGATAGGCATACCTGCGTTTTATAAAAGCGGCAAGCCATTCTCAAAAAATCTCTACAAGGCTATGGCACAGCTCGGCAGTGACGTGAGTAACACCGCGATGCTCGGAGATCAGCTTCTGACAGACGCGAGCGCGGGAAATAATATAAAGCTGAGGACTGTTATAGTTCCTCCGATAAAGGATAAAAATAATTTCTTTTTCAGAAGCAAACGGAGAATTGAAGTTCCTACGATAAAGAAATTTGTCAAAAAGAACGGGGAGGAGTACAGAGAGATCTGCTCGTTCTGGCTTGAGAAAAAATATAGAAAGAATTATAAGGGTTGATATAAATGAGCAGAGCAAAATTCGGTCCCGGCGGAAACGGCGAGCTGTTTTACGCACAGGGCAAAAAATCCACCGCGCAAGCACCCGAATGGGTAAAAAGCTTCGGACTTGACGCTTATGAATATGAGGCGGGCAAGGGCATTATGGCAGGCGAGGCGGCGCTTCGCAAAATAGGCGAGGAGGCAGAGAAGCACGGTATTCTGATGTCGCTTCACACGCCGTATTTTATATCGCTCTCAAGCGTTGAGGAGCAAAAGAGACTTAACAGCATTGAATATATCAAAAAATCACTCTGGGCGGCGGAGCTTATCCACGCCGACACCATTGTTATTCACAGCGGAAGCGCGGCAAAGATAAGCCGTGAGGAAGCTATGAGGCTTTCGATGGACACCCTTGAAAAGGTTATTGAAGCGGTCGGCGACACTCCCATAAAGCTCGGCATTGAGACTATGGGCAAGGTCAATCAGCTCGGCACGCTTGACGAGGTAATTGAACAATGTCAGGTTGACAATCATTACGCGCCCGTCGTGGATTTCGGACATATGAACGCGCGCGAGGGCGGACTTTTCCGCACAGTCGACGATTACCGCTACGTATTCGACAAGATTGCAAAGGGATGTGGCGAGGAGGTTGCGAAAAATCTCCACTGTCATTTCTCAAAAATTGAGTTTACGGGCGCGGGAGAGAAAAAGCATCTGACATTTGCGGACGATGTTTACGGCCCCTGCTTTGAGCCGCTTATTGAGGCGATAGCAAAGGACGGCTGGACGCCCAGAATTATTTGCGAATCGGACGGGACGATGCCCGAAGACGCGTTGGCGATGAAAAGATACTACAATAGTTTAATGGATTAAGGCGGATAATATTATGACAAGACTTGAAAAGTTCAAGAGCGAATTGGCAGCCGCAGGCGCTGACGCGGCGGTGATTTCCTCGCAGATAAATATAAGATACATGACGGGCTTTGATTACACCGACGGTTACGTTCTTATCACAAAGAACAAGTCCTACGTGCTTGCGGATTTCCGCTACATTGAGGCGGCAAATATGACTGTGGATAAGACACAGTATGAAGTCGTTATGCCCGACTGCTCAATGCTTATATATCTTTCCTCGCTTATGGATAAAGAGGAAGTCAAAACTGTGCTTTTTGAGGAGGCAACTCTTTCTTATTCGGATTTTGAACGAATGAAGAAAATGTTCGTCGGCAAGGAGCTTTCGGAGGGCGCGTCCAAGATCGCGGACGACATGAGACTTTATAAGGACGCGGGCGAAATAGAAAAAATGAAGAAGGCGCAGGCGATAACCGACGCGGGCTTTTCTCACATGCTTGAGGTGCTCACTCCCAATATGACGGAGATCGAGGCGGCGCTTGAGCTTGAGTTCTTCATGAGACGTATGGGGGCTGACGGTCTTGCGTTTGAGACTATTGCGGCATCCGGCACGGCGTCGGCGCTTCCTCACGCAGTACCGAGAAACGTAAAGCTCGAAAGCGGATTTTTCACTCTTGATTTTGGAGCTAAGGTTGATGGTTACTGCTCTGACATGACACGTACAGTTGTACTCGGTAAAGCCGATGATGAAATGAAGAAGCTTTACAGCACAGTGCTTTTGGCGCAAACAACCGCGCTTGAGGCGCTTTGTGAGGGAATGCTTTGCAGAGACGCTGACAAGATAGCGAGAGATATAATCAACGGCGCCGGATACGAGGGCAGATTCGGTCACAGCCTCGGTCACGGAGTTGGAATGTATATCCACGAATCTCCCAGACTTGCGAGCATACCTACCTATGATGTTCGTATTTCAAAGGGACACGTTGTAACCGTTGAGCCGGGAATTTATCTTGAAGGCAAATACGGATGCCGTATAGAAGATATGGTTGTGTGTCGCGAGGACGGAAGTATATTTGATTTTACGCAGAGCAGAAAAGATCTTATCGAGCTGTTCTGATCAAGAGGTATCATTATGAGAAGTGTTTATTATTTACTGACAGTAGGCAGAGGCGAGAACTTCCGAATGGGAACGTTTATTGCCATGACTGTGCTTTGTATTGTTGTTCCTTATCTTATAGGAAGCATCAATCCCGCAATAATATTCTCAAAAATATTTTATCATGATGACGTGCGTAAGCACGGAAGCGGAAACGCAGGGGCGACAAATACTCTGCGTACATACGGAAAAAAGATGTCTGCGGCTGTGCTGCTGTGTGATATGCTCAAGGCAGCTATTGCGGTAGCCTTTGGTTGTATAATGATAAATCACCAGTACGGTGGCGCGATGGCAGGATTCTTTGTGGTATTCGGTCACATGTTCCCGATCTACTACAAGTTCAAAGGCGGCAAGGGCGTGGCGTGCGCGGCTGTAGTTGCGCTTATGATGAGCCCCATTTCCATGCTGATATGTCTTGTGATATTCGTCATCATCGTGTTGGGAACGAAATTCGTATCGCTCGGCTCGGTAGTGGGAATAGCTTTTTATCCTCTCATCGTATCACGGTTTTTGCCCCCTCAGCGTCAGGGCGCGATAGCGCTGTTTGGATTTTTAATGGCGGCATTCGTTATATTTATGCACAGGTCAAATCTCAAACGCATTATGAACAAGGAAGAGTCTAAGCTTTCGTTCAAAAAGAAGAAAAAGGAAACCGAGGCGCAACAAGAGCAAGAGCCTGAAGCTGCGCCCGAAAAGATATACACCGCAGAGGATTTTGTGGAGTGCGCTTGCGGAAGAACTATTCCCGTAACCAGAGAGAGATGCGCGTATTGCAAAAAGAAAAATCCTGCGTTTGTGCCATCAGACGAGTGGGACGCATTGAAAGCGGAAAAGAAAAGTAAAAACAAAAACAAAAAGAAAAAATGAATGAAATAATATTTGATAATAAGTCGCTGCTTTGTCGCCTGATACTCAAGGCGGCGCAGATGGGAGTTTTGAAAAAGGCTATATTTTCCAAGCCCTGCGACAAAAATATAAAAAAGACCGTGCTTATGCCCAAAGAGATATCGGGAAAGGTCATGCTTCAGGCAGAGATATTTCACACCGATAATAAAGCGACGCACGAAAACACGGATATCTCGGATGCGGCGAAAATAGCCGAGTACATAGAGGGATACATGCAGATAAATCTTTTGACTACCGCAGGCGACTGCGAATATAAGGTGTCGTCGTCGGGTAAGAGCGTAGTTATCGGTGGCAAAAAGCTTGAAGGCGAGCTGTTCGCCCAAAAAAGCTTTGCACGTGTCGAGATCGGCGGAAACAACAAGACGAAAAAATATATTTTGTCCGGCAACGAGGAGTTTCTCAAATGTCTTGGCGTGAGTGACAAAAACGGGCGTGTGTACGATAAAAAGCAAGCGAAGTTCCGACAGATAAACAGATTTTTGGAGCTTGTTCGAGATGTTGAAAAGCATCTTCCGAAGGAAAGCATCAGAATTTGCGATCTTTGTTGCGGAAAGAGCTACCTGTCATTTGCCGTCTATCATTACTTTTCCGTTATAAAGGGAATGCAGGTTAAAATGACGGGCATGGATCTTAAACCTGACGTAATAGAATATTGCTCAGACGTGGCAAGAAAAGTAGGATTTGACGGGTTGGAGTTTATATGCGGAGATATCCGCGCGTATGAGCCGCGTGAGCATGTGGATATGGTTATTTCGCTTCATGCGTGTGATATTGCTACCGACATAGTGCTCAGGAAGGCAACAGAGTGTCAGGCTGACGTTATACTCTCCACACCGTGCTGTCACCACGATCTCAACAAAAAGCTTGATTGCGGAGCGCTTGCATTTGTCGGTCAGCATTCCATGCTCCGGCAGAAGCTTTGCGACGCGGCAACGGATGCTTTGAGACTCAAGCTCCTTGAGGCTAAGGGATATGACGTGTCTGCATTGGAGCTTATAGATCCCGAGGAGACACCCAAGAATATCTTGCTTCGCGGAATACGCAAAAAGAACTTTGATACAAACGGAAAAGCGGCAAAGGCTGCTATGGATGAATACCTGACGGCTTATTCATATCTGACGGGCGGAAAGTCTCCCGAATTTACGTGAGGTGATATATGGGAATAATAAAAAAGATAGTTGAGCGCGCAACAAAGTCCAAAAATCCCGACAGCAAACGCTACAAATGGGACATGGCGCGACAGATGTGCGGTCATCATATAAAATACGTTACAGAAAAAAGAAACGAGGTTGACGAGGTCATAGGTCGCAGCGGCGGACTTAATATCCGCGACGACGAGCTGCTCGTGTTCGCTTCGGCAGACGTGCTTATGCGCTGTAAGATTGAAGAAATGCAGGCATGGGAGCTTCTTTCCAAGGATGGGGTTGTTATCACGGCGCCCGACCTTGAGCATGGCGGTATTGAACGAACTATTATCGTCTACTACGTTTATTACAGATAATTTCGCCCGACGGGCAGGAGGACAATAAAAATGTTTATTAAAGAAACCACAAAGGGAATGAGAGACATTCTTCCCGCAGAAAGTGAGATAAGAGAATATCTCCTTACAAAGCTCAAAAAAACATATGCATCGTTCGGATTTTCGCAGATCGAAACTCCCGCAGTTGAGCATATTGAAAACCTGACTTCAAAGCAGGGCGGAGAGAACGAGAAGCTCATATTCAAGATACTTAAAAGAGGCGAAAAGCTCAGCGAATCTGCAAGCGGTTCTAACGTTGATGACCTTGTTGATTCCGGACTTCGTTACGACCTTACCGTACCGCTTTCGCGTTATTATTCAAATAATGCGGCAAATCTGTCTTTGCCCTTCAAGGCTATGCAGATAGGCCCCGTGTGGCGCGCAGACCGCCCCCAGAAGGGACGCTTCCGTCAGTTTACGCAGTGTGATATAGACATTCTCGGCGATGCGTCCAATGCGGCAGAGATAGAGCTTATCACGGCAACCTCTACCTTCCTTGAGAGTGTGGGCGTTGGCGGTTGTACGGTGATGATAAACGACCGCCGTATTCTCGCGGCTATGGCAAGAGCAAGCGGATTCTCGGAGGATCAGTTTGGACTTGTATTCATCATTCTTGACAAGTATGACAAGATAGGTGAGGCGGGCATTGAAAAAGAACTTCTTGAGGCGGGATACGCCCCCGAGTGCGTGGCTAAATATATGGAGATATTCCGCGGCTCACTTTCGGCTACGGACAGATTTGCATATCTTGAGGATGTTCTCGGTGATGCTATTGAAGAAGGTGTCGTTGCAAACATCAAAGAAATAGTAGAGGCTGTTGCGGTAATTTCCGAGGGCAGATTCAACCTTGAGTTTGACGTAACTCTCGTTCGCGGAATGGGATATTATACAGGCACTATATTTGAGATAAAGTCCGAGGACTTCAAGGGCTCAAGCATTGCGGGCGGCGGAAGATACGACAATATGATAGGCAATTTTACAGGTCAGAAGACCTGCGCCTGCGGATTTTCCATAGGCTTTGAGAGAATCGTCGGCGCGCTTCTCGAAAAGGGATTCAAGCCTTCCGACAGAGCCGAAAAGACAGCTGTGCTTTATGACAAGCGTCTTGGTGCTACTGAGCTTGCTATGATGCAGAAAAAGGCTATGGAGTACAGAAATGCGGGCAGAATAATTCTCGTGCAGAAGATGAACAAAAACGTCGGATTCCAGAAGCAAAAGCTTGAAGCAGACGGATATACAAAGTTTGTGGATGTCAGATACCCCGACGAGATATCAAAGCTTGACAATATCTGACAAACATGACGCATTACGCATATGAAATTTAAAGGTGTTGTAAGAGCTTTGGCTCTGTGCGCGGTTTTTGTTTCGGTTCTCGCGTTTATATCGTGCGACAGCCATACATCTGTACAGAACGAAAGTAAAATGAATACCACCGAGGCACCTACCAAGGATGTTGCGGATAACGAAGCCAATAATGGAACCAACAATGAAGGCGAGGATAAGTCTGTGGGACTTGATATTACAAATAAGACTGATCTTGTAAGCATATGTTACTCAGTGTGGTTTGACGGAATATTGGGATCGGGGGATACTCCTGTTACCGATTTTTATAACATTTCAGAGGTGCTTGCGGGCAATCAGAAATGGGGAAACGAGGGACAGTTTCATTATTGGTCAAAGCCCGCGCAAGGATATTACCGAAGCACCGACAAGGCAGCCGCGCAAAACAACATGAAATTGCTGGGCGAAGCAGATGTAGATTTCATAATTCTTGATTATACAAACGCGCACGACGGATACGTAAGTAACGCTGACATGGGTGATACTTGGGCGTTTGCTCCGTTGCGCACGTTGTGTGAAGTCATCACCGAGATGAGAGCCGAGGGGGGAAAAACACCTTATATTGTTCTTTGGTGCGGAAAATCCGACGGGCCGCTGATAAACGCCTTTTACAATCAGTTCTATACCGTGGAGAAATGGGCGGATTGCTTTGTTTATTGGGATGGTAAGCCCTTTATGATAACTACGGCGGATACATCTCTGTTTCCGCGTCACGATCTGTTTACTGTTCGTAAAATGTGGGGGCTGACAGACGATAGCTGCTGGAAGTTTCTGAGCGTTAACAACAGGACCAAGGGCTACTACATGAACGGCGGTGAATATGAACAGATGAGCGTGGCTGTGGCAACGCAGGAAACGTATATGTCAGCGCCTACCGCGCATGGGCGCAACAACGGCAGATTTTTTTACAGTCAGTGGAAAAACGCATTTGCCGCGCATCCCAAAATTGTCACCGTGACGTGGTGGAACGAATGGGCGGCACAACGGTTTATTGTTGACGGAGAAACTGCTTTTGTTGATAACTATACTCAGGAATATAGCCGAGATATCGAACCAATGGAAGGCGGTCACGGAGACTTGTACTATCAGTGGTTAAAGCAGTACATCGAGGCTTATAAATCGGGCAAGGAGTGTCCGAGGTTGGTGGGTAAATAAGTAAAAATAGGGTATCTCGTTATGAGATGCCCTATTTGTTATGCTTGCCATAATGCAGACTGTTGATTGCTCAAATGACGCGGGACGCCGTGATGCCGTTCCTCAGTCGGAAAAATATTAATAAAATTAAAAAAATTCAAAAAACCTATTGCTTTTTTTGAATTATTATGATATAATTGTGAAGTCGCTGGTATAGCACAGTCGTGTAGTCTTACCACCTTCGGTGGTGTGGCACTACCTCCTTGTGCCATACAAGCTCATTCTTCGCTGGTATAGCACAGTCGGTAGTGCAGCTGATTCGTAATCAGCAGGTCGTGTGTTCGAGTCACATTACCAGCTCCAAAAATAACGAGGAAAGGTCTATGACCTCTCCTCGTTATTTTTAGTTTATGACGAAGAACACCGCAAATGCAAAGCATTTGCTCGTTTGACGCTAAACAAATAAACGGTACAAATAAACCTCACGCGTCAAACAATGTTCTGAGTCACATTACCAGCTCCAAAACAAAAAGAGGGGTTGGCGTACCTGCGATAAAGCAGGTACGCTATTTTTTATTTTAGCACTCAACTTAAGGTTGAACATTTTTCGAAAAACAAGTTATTGTTTTTCTGCACATACTATGGTATAATTATGACAAGATATGGGGGTGTTTTTATGACAATAGGTGAAAGAATAAAAGCGTTACGAAAGCAAAATGGTATGACGCAAGAAAACCTTGCAGAATATCTTTGTGTGTCATATCAAGCGGTTTCGAAATGGGAATGTGGTT
>SVTX01000006.1 GCA_015063545.1 Oscillospiraceae bacterium
AAACAATACAACATATTCATCAATAGATGGAAATCTGTATAATAAAGATGCGACTGCATTGCTACAATATGCGAGCGGTAAAATAAATATCTCGTTTACTATCCCTAACGGAGTCACGAGCATAGGCTATTCTGCGTTCAGGCGTTGCAGTAGCCTTACGAGCATAGAAATCCCCGACAGTGTCACGAGCATAGGCAATTCTGCGTTCTTTGGTTGCAGTAGCCTTACTAGCATAGAAATCCCCGACAGTGTCACGAGCATAGGCATTTCTGCGTTCTCTGGTTGCAGTAGCCTTACGAGTGTTGTAATCGGTGATAGTGTCACGAGCACAGGCGATGATGCGTTCGATGGTTGCAGTAGCCTTACGAGTGTTGTAATCGGTGATAGTGTCACGAGCATAGGCGTTTTTGCGTTCTCTGGTTGCAGTAGTCTTACGAGCGTTGTAATCCCCGACAGTGTCACGAGCATAGGCGATTTTGCGTTCTCTGGTTGCAGTAGTCTTACGAGCGTTGTAATCCCCGACAGTGTCACGAGCATAGGCTATTCTGCGTTCAATGGTTGCAGTAGCCTTACTAGCATAGAAATCCCCGACAGTGTCACGAGCATAGGCATTTCTGCGTTCTATGGTTGCAGTAGCCTTACGAGTATAGTTGTTGATGAAAACAATACAACATATTCATCAATAGATGGAAATCTGTATAATAAAGATGCGACTGCATTGCTACAATATGCGAGCGGTAAAATAAATATCTCGTTTACTATCCCTAACGGAGTCACGAGCATAGGCGATTCTGCGTTCGATGGTTGCAGTAGCCTTACAAGCATAGAAATCCCCGACAGTGTCACGAGCATAGGCTATTCTGCGTTCTATGGTTGCGATGTTCTTACGAGTGTTGTAATCCCTGACGGAGTCACGAGTATAGGTGTTTTTGCTTTCAAAGGTTGCAGTAACCTTGCGATATACTGCGGAGCAGAATCGCAACCCGAAGATTGGAATGTGGATTGGAATCCCGATAACCGCCCCGTAGTTTGGGGATATTGTGAACATATACCCGGAGAACCGGTAGTTGAGAATAATATTGACGCAACGTGTGCATCTTCGGGATCCTATGATAGCGTAGTTTACTGTGTTGATTGCGGCAGAGAAATAAGCAGAACTACAACGACAGTGGATTCACTAGAACATAACTATAACGAAGAAAACACCTGTACAGTCTGTGGCTACTATCCTGGCAAAGGAGTAGCATTTACATACGACGAAACATCTGAGACGTACAGTGTAACCGATTATACAGGCAGCGAAACAAGTGTAATCATCCCTGCGACCTGCAATGGTAAGCCTGTTACGAGCATAAGCAATTCTGCATTCGGTGGTTGCTATAGTCTTACGAGCATAGAAATCCCCGACAGTGTTACGAGCATAGGTGAAAGGGCATTCTCTGGTTGTATGCAGCTTAAAAGTATAGAGATTCCCGAGAGTGTGACGAGTATAGGAGATTTTGCGTTTGTTCTATGCAGTGGTCTTACTAGCGTTGTTTTCGAGGAAAACGGTCAGTTGACGAGCATAGGTGATTCTGCGTTCTCTGGTTGTAGTAAGCTTACGAGCATAGTAATTCCCGACAGTGTCACGAGCATAGGCGAATTTGCTTTCAATAGTTGCAGTAGTCTTACGAGCATAATAATCCCCGACGGAGTCACGAGTATAGGCTCTTATGCGTTCGATGGTTGCAGTAGCCTTACGATATATTGCGAAGCGGAATCCCAGCCCGAAGGTTGGGATGCGGGTTGGAATCCCGATAACCGCCCCGTAGTTTGGGGATATAAGGGAGAATAAAGTGCAGAGTGCAGAATGCAGAATGCAAAGTGCAGAGTTAGGCTTCCCCTTGAGGGGAAGCTCCTGCGGTAGCGGGTGATGAGGTGTAGGATGCGTAGCATCCGTTATAATCGCAAAGGGTACATCCTCATCCGTCTTTTGCTTCGCTTTCGCTCACAAAATCCACCTTCCCCTACTTGGGGAAGGGTAGAAAAACAAGGCGGCGCATCGCGCCGCCTTGTGTGTTTTTATGGTGCTTTTGATAAAACTACCTCATCATTCTCAATCGTCAGTTTTGCCTTGCTTCCGGATTTCAGCTCGCCTGTTAGCAGCTTTTCGGATATTTTGTCCTCAATAAGATGCGTGATATTGCGCTTTATGGGACGCGCTCCGAGGTTGTCTGTATGAGAGATCTTTGCTATATGCTCGCAGACTGTATCATCGTACTCCAAAATTATCTTCATTTTTTTCATCTGCCCGACGAGGTTGTCGAGCAGATTTTTTGTTATTTCGCTCATGTCGTTAATATCAAGTCGCTTGAACACTATAATATTATCTACACGGTTGATAAATTCAGGTGAGAACGTCCGCTTTATCTCTGACAGGATTTCATTCTTTTCGCCCGAAAAATCCGATGCTTCCGACGCTCCGAAGCCAAGCAAATTTTTGCCTATCTTTCTCGCACCGATATTTGAGGTCATGATTATGACTGTGTTTTTGAAATCCACTCTTCTTCCGCAACTGTCTGTAAGCACCCCGTCATCAAGTATCTGGAGTAGCACGTTGAATATATCCGGGTGGGCTTTTTCTATTTCGTCAAGCAAAATGATAGAGTAGGGAGCACGCTTGACCTTTTCGGTCAGGTATCCGCCCTCGCCGTGACCTATATATCCGGGCGGCGCGCCGATGAGCTTGGATATACTGTGCTTTTCCATATATTCCGACATGTCAATCCGTATTATGGATCTCTCACTGCCAAACAGTGATTTTGCAAGACATTTACACAGTTGTGTTTTTCCAACTCCCGTAGGGCCTGCAAAAATGAATGAGCCTATCGGGCGGGATGGATCTTTCAGTCCTGTTCTGCCTCTGCGAATAGCGCGTGATAGCTCCAGAATAGCTTGATCCTGACCTATTATCTGCTCGGATAGCTCCGAGGACAGGTTCAGTAGCTTTTGGGAATCCTTTTGCATGATCTTGGAGACGGGAATCCCCGTTTGCTTTGTTATCACGTCTGCTATATCCTTTTGCCGCAGAACAGATAATTTCTTTTTTTGTGACTGTTCGTTTGAGCTTTCGTCCTCAAGCTCTTTTACTATTTGAAGCTCTCTTTGACGTATTGCGGCGGCTGATTCAAAGTCATTGTTCATAACGGCGGCTTGCTTTTTATCAAGGGAGCTTTTAAGCTCCTTTTCAAGCTTGTCTGCGCGGCTTTGCCGTTTGAGTTCCTTGAGCTTTAGGGCGGAGGCCGCCTCGTCAAGCACGTCTATGGCTTTGTCGGGTAAAAATCTGTCGTTTATATATCTGCTTGACATATCAACTGCGGCAATCAACGCCTCGTCGGATATTTTCAGCGAATGGTGAAGCTCGTATTTTGGGCGAATTCCTTTGAGTATCTCCAGAGTTTCGGTTCGGTTTGTCTGACGCACCGTGATAGCTTGAAATCGCCTCTCAAGAGCCGCGTCTTTTTCGATGTGCTTTCGATATTCTTCGATGGTGGTCGCGCCTATTATCTGTATCTCACCTCTGGACAGGGCGGGCTTTATGATATTTGCCGCGTCAAGCGCTCCTTCAGCAGCACCCGCGCCGACTATGGTGTGTATCTCGTCTATGAACAAAATAATATTTCCGTGAGCCTCTACCTCGCCTATAAGATCTTTTAGCCTCTCCTCAAACTCACCTCTGTATTTTGCTCCCGATATCATGCGTGACAGATCCACCGATATTATGCGTTTCAGTATCAGCGGAGAGGGAACTTTTCCTTCGGATATTTTGCTCGCCAGTCCTTCCACTATAGCCGTTTTTCCAACTCCCGGTTCGCCGATGAGGCAGGGGTTGTTTTTTGTTTTGCGGCACAGAATTCTTATCAGCCGTTCTGTTTCTTCTGCCCGCCCGATGATACTGTCTGTTTTTCCAAATGATGCAAGATGTGTAAGATCCTTACCGTATTTTTGCAATGCGGGAAGCTCTGAATCGTATATATCGTCATCATACGTTTGCGGCTTTGTTGCAGCGGGAGATGAGCTTATAAAATGCTCGACATCGTTTTTTATTCCCAGCCCCGACACACCGAGACTTTCAAGGATCCTTGTAGCTACGCAACCGTCTTCACTTATCAGTGAGAGCAAAATGTGCTCGCTTCCAACGAATGATTGCCCGAATTTTGCCGCCTGTACCGATGCTCCGTCAACTATCTTAGCCGCCAAGGGAGTGAACTCTGCCGATGTTGTTTTTATATGTTTCTTTTGCGAGTTAAGACTTTTTATTTTTTGTATAACAGCTGTTTCATCAGCACCGCGCGCCTTTAAAATTTCTGATGCCACGGTTTGAGGGGTTTTCATTATTGCAAGCAGAATATGCTCGCTTCCGATAAAATTGTGCCCAAACTCATCCGCTACTGTACGCACGGTATCAATGACGAGTTGCGCTTTTTTTGTGAATTGAAAAGCCATATTTAATCATCCTTGAATTTTATGTACAAGCTGACATGGCGGTTTGTTTTGGCAGAGCTTGCAGAGTGCGCCTTACAAATTCTGCACGGTACGCATCAAGCTCGGGGCTTGAGTTTATTTCCTTTTTTGAATTGGCTATAAGTGATGCTGATAAGCCCTCGAACAGAATAGAGTTCAAAACCGTCGTGTCAATACTTTGAGGAAGCATATTTTTACATCCTGCCGACATGCAAAGGCGTAGCTGAGAGGTATAAGAAATAAGATCCGCCTCGGAGAGATATCCCGAATATGACAAGCTTCCCAATGCTCGGGATGCTCTCTCGGCTATGTTAAAAATTGTAGCCGAGTTATACGCTTTTAATTCTTCTTTTTCAAGATTTACTATTTCAAGCATGAATTTATCAAATTTATTCACCGCATCGTCCTCGCTTTCTCCACGCGGGGGAGAGTAGGACATTATGTATATATCTCCGAAATCTTTGTTTGAAAATATGGGATATACGGAAATGTTGCAATTTGCAAGCGCGGCGCAAACAGAACCGAGCTTGTTCGCCGCGCTAAGACACGGCAGATAGAGAGCGCAGCTTATTCTTGTACCCGAACCGCACAGATGTTCAAATGGTGAAAGATATCCTATATTTTTGTCATAAGCGAAATCAAATTCCGAATCAAGAAGATGCTCCGCCGAGCTTGATATTTTGTGCGCATCACGAATGCATGCGCCCGGAAGAATGGCATATATATTTATGAGATTTGCACCGCCAAATGAAACGCTGAGGCTGCAAGGCTCATTAAAGAATATTGCCCGTTCGCCTGCATATGAGCAAAAGTCCGAATCAACGTACTGCTTTTCACAGTATGACAGAGCGAGGAGCTTGTTGTTTTTTTGGATTTGCTGAATACGAAAGCCGTTCTTTTTCAGTAACGCTTCGGCTCGTGCTATTACCGTTGCCGTTTTTTCGGTGTTTTTGTATGCAAACGGCACTCCCGCAATATTACGTGTGTATGTAAACTTTGAAAAAAGTATATTTTCCGACAAGTTGCCGTCGGTATTAAACCATGACATTCTGTATATCCTTTCTTAGCTTATTTTTTTATTTTCCAGTGATTTGATCTCATCGCGCACCGAGATTGCTTTTTCATAGTCCTGAACCGCAATGGCCTGAGCCAGCATTTGATTAAGATGGTCCAGACTTTTAGCTTTGTCTATTTCTGCCCTTATACGTCTTGGCATACGCATAGCCGAGTCGGAACGCGACAGAAGAATTTTTACAGCACAAATCGGACATCCGAACATACCGGTTTCATGCATTTCGCTATAGGGCGTTTTGCAGCTTGGACATGAGCTTTTTCTGTCGCAATCGGGTATGTACCAAAATGGTTTTTCGTGAGAGTGGATAGATAGCGCGGGGGAGAAGATGGTTTTTGGGGAATTTTCATTTTGTGACAGAGAAGCGGAGACCGAACTACCTGCAGACGCGCACAAGGCGCATAGCGAATGGTTGGTTCCTTCCGTGTCGGTAAAGAAAACGGTGGGGGTTTTATTCTTACATTTTTCGCAAAGCATTTTTTACCTTTCCTTTCATTTTTTATTCTTTTGCTTGTCCAAAATATATTTTACAACACGCAAAGAGAAAAAAATGTCACAATGCGTAGGAATGAAAAAAATAAATATTCGTGCAAAGAATTTTTTATATTGCGTTGACAAAATGTGTAAATTGGGTTATAATTAGATTATAATTGGGGGAGAAGGTTTTCTTATACCCCCGGAGGTATTGATTATAAAAAACGGAGGCTGTAAATGAACAAAAATTCGACAGTTGGAAATGAGAAAATTGCGAGTCTTTTCGATGCCGGAACGTTTGTGGAAATGGGAGCATACATCAAAAGATGCGGTTCCTCCGACACATATGACGGAATTATCTGCGGATACGGCGCGGTATCGGGCAAGCTGACATTTGCTTTTGTGCAGGACAGCGACAGACTCAAGGGAGCATTTGACTCCACGGGCGCCAAAAAGATCGAGATGCTTTACGATGCTGCGATTAAAAACGGAGCGCCTGTTGTAGGTGTGTTTGACAGTGCCGGCGCGGTAGTTCTTGACGGAAGCGCAACGCTCGCGGCATACGGCAGATTTATGAGCTGTGTGTCAAAGGCATCCGGAGTGGTTCCTCAAATAGCGATAATTGACGGTGCGTGTACAGGAATGGCACTTGTAACAGCAGCCATGTTTGATGTGGTTATATCTGTTGAAGGTAAGGCTATCACATATATTACACCTGAATCCAAAAAGGAAAAGTCTATCAAGATAGCTGTTAAAGCGGAAGACGAGAGCCGTGCGATTGCAGCGGCGCGTGAGCTTGTTGAGGTCCTTCCTCAGAACAACAAAGACAGCGCTTGTGTAATGAGTGGCGATGATGCGTCCCGCGCGGTATCTGTCAGCGGACTTACAGGTGCAGAGCTTGTGAGTGCGGTATGTGATAACGGAAAGTTTATACAGCTTTACGCGGATATGGCGGAGTGTATAACGGTAGGACTTGCATTCTTTGGCGGTCAGCTTTGCGGAGTGGTTGCTTCCAATACAAATTCCAAGAAGAACGGCAAGCTTTGCGGTTGCGGAGCAAAGAAGGCGGCAGAAATGATAAGCTTCTGTGACAGATTCGGTATTCCCGTTCTTACGTTGGTTGATTCCATCGGTTTTGCAGACTGCGAAAAGAGCGAGGCATTTGCCGCATTGGCATCTGCGTATATCGGGGCAACTTGTGCTAAGGTATCCGTTGTAGTCGGAAAGGCATACGGTGCGTCATTCACGCTCCTCGGTTCAAAATCCGTGGGTGCTGATATCGAGTATGCTCTTGAGGATTCCGTAATAAGTGTTATGTCACCCGAAAGTGCGGTTGCATTCCTTATGAACGACGAGATAACCAAGGATAAGTCCAGAGCAGACGTTGAGGCTGAGTGGTGCGAGAAATACGCATCTGCGGTATGTGCGGCAGAGAAGGGAGATATCGACGATATTATTCCCGAGTCCGAGCTTCGCGCGAGAGTTTGCTCAGCGCTTTATATGCTCGCCGTTAAAGCAGACGGTCAGCCTGAGAGAAAATATCCCAGAACACCTCTTGCTTGATGGAGGATGAAATGAAGAATAAGAAGATCATGAAAATAACTGCGCTGGTATTGGCGTGCATGTTTCTGATTTCGATATGCGCGATCAGCACGCTTGCCGCAGAACCTGCGCAGGCATCTCAAAGCGCAGGAGACGGACTTGATAAAGTTAAAGGCGGCGACATTGGTTTATCGGAACGTGTTGAATTTGCTTTGCAGGGAACCGCAACAGGACTGATAATGGTATTTGCCGTTCTTGCACTCTTGGCAATAGTTGTATCTCTCTCCAAAGTAATACTTTACGATATGCCCAGAAAGGCGCGTGAAAGCGCCGCGGCAGAGGCAAAGGCAGAGCAGGAGAAGGAAAAGGCAATAATGGCGCAAACAGCGCCCGCAGCACCCCCCGCAGCCCCTGTTGTTCAGAACGATGATGAAGAGCTTATCGCGGTGATCACTGCGGCAATAGCGGCGGCTATTGAGGGTGGAGAATACGGCAGCGAATTTGCAAGCGGATTTAGAGTAGTATCCTTCAAACGCGTAGAGACAAACGCATGGAACAAAAGATAATACAGATAGAAAGGTTTGGACTTGAAAATGAAAAGATTTAACGTAACCGTAAACGGTGTAACATATGACGTAGTAGTTGAAGAGGTCGGCGGCGCTCCTGCTGCTCCTGTTGCAGCACCCGCACCCACAGCAGCCCCCGTAGCAGCACCTGCTGCAGCACCCAAGGCTGCACCCGCTGCTCCTAAGGCAACAGGCGCGCAGGGCGCTATAAAAGTTACTGCTCCCATGCCCGGAACTATTATGAAGGTTAACGTATCCGCAGGCGCGGCAGTAAAGAAGGGAGACGTTCTTTGCGTGCTTGAGGCTATGAAGATGGAAAATGACATTTGTGCTCCCGAGGACGGCACCGTAGCTTCTGTAAACGTACAGAAGGGAGCATCTGTAAATACAGACGAGGTTCTTGTAACTCTTAACTGATAAAATTCCCAAATTCTGATGAAAGGAAAATGAAATAATGCTTGACGGCATCATTGAAACAATAAAAAACTTCATACAAAATACGGGAATTGCAAAGCTTTTCAACGGAGATGTTGATTGGTGGAAATATGCGATAATGTATATTATCTCATTTGTTCTTATCTATCTTGCTATTGCAAAGAAATTCGAGCCTCTGCTCTTGCTTCCCATAGCTATAGGTATGCTTCTCACCAACCTCCCCGGTGCAAACATGTTCCACCTTGATATGTGGGTGAATAAGGACATGACTGTACTTGAATCCATCAAGGCGGTAATAAGCCAGGGCGGATTTCTTGATCTGCTCTATGTCGGCGTAAAGCTTGGCATCTATCCTTGCATCATATTTATCGGCATCGGTGCTATGACAGACTTTACACCTCTTATCGCAAATCCCAAATACTTTCTTATCGGCGCGGGCGCACAGCTCGGCGTATTCGTAGCATTTAGCGCAGCGTTTATTTCGGGACTTTACACGCTCGGTGAGGCGGCATCAATCGGTATAATTGGCGGTGCTGACGGACCTACGGCGATCCTTGTAACGAAAACTCTTGGTCCCGCACTTCTCGGCGCTATAGCTATTGCGGCATATTCTTATATGGCGCTTATCCCCATGATACAGCCCCCGTTTATGAATCTTCTCACAACAAAGAAGGAAAGACAGATCAAGATGGGACAGCTTCGCAATGTCTCCAGAATTGAAAAGCTTGTATTCCCCGTACTTGTAACGGTAGTTGTAGGACTTATAGTTCCCGATGCTCTGGCTCTTATAGGTTGTCTTATGTTCGGTAATATACTCAACGTATGCGGCGTTACCGAGCGACTCTCCAAGACCGTGCAGAACGAGTTTATGAATATCGTAACTATCCTTTTGGGTATTTCGGTCGGAGCTACCGCAAGCGCGGAAAACTTCCTCTCCTTGCAGACGGTAGTTATTATCGCGTGCGGTCTGGTTGCATTCTGCATCTCGACTTGCGGAGGACTTATCACCGCAAAGATAATGAACTGGATCTCGGGCGGAAAGATAAATCCCCTGATAGGCAGTGCGGGCGTATCCGCAGTTCCTATGGCGGCGAGAGTATCGCAGGTCGTAGGACAGAAGGAGGACCCTTCAAACTTCCTTCTTATGCACGCGATGGGACCCAACGTGGCAGGCGTTATAGGTTCAGCAGTCTGCGCAGGTGTATTTCTGTCGTGGCTTGGATAATTAAATTTTGAGGATAGGAGATTTATATAAATGGCACAGGTAAAAATCACAGAAACAGTATTGCGTGACTCGCATCAGTCGCTCGTTGCTACGAGAATGACCACCGAGCAGATGCTTCCTATACTTGAACAGATGGACAAGGTAGGCTACCACTCGCTTGAGGCTTGGGGCGGCGCTACGTTTGACGCTTGTATGAGATTTCTCAACGAAGATCCTTGGGAAAGACTCCGCAAGATCCGCGAGCATGTAAAGGACACAAAGCTTCAGATGCTTTTCCGCGGACAGAATATTCTCGGCTACCGTCACTATTCCGACGACGTTGTGGAGTATTTTGTTCAGAAATCTATCGCAAACGGTATTGATATTATCCGTATTTTCGACGCGCTCAACGACCCCAGAAACCTCAAGACCGCAATAAATGCAACAAAGCGCGAGGGCGGTCACGTTCAGGCGGCGTTCAGCTATACGACAGGTCCCGTTTACACAATGGAATACTATTCCGAGTACGCAAAGAGACTTGAGGATATGGGAGCCGATTCTATCTGTATCAAGGATATGGCGGGACTTCTCAAGCCTTACGACGCTTATGAGCTTGTAAAGACCTTGAAGGAAAGCACAAGCCTTCCCATTCAGCTTCATACACACTATACCGCAGGTCTTGCTTCTATGACGCTTCTTAAGGCTATCGAGGCAGGTGTTGACATCGTTGACACGGCTATCTCGCCTATGGCTATGGGTACTTCCCAGCCTCCCACAGAGACACTTGTTGCGACTTTGCAGGGAACAGAGTACGACACGGGCATCAGTCTCGAATCTCTTGACAAGGTTACAAAGCACTTTACACCCTTGCGTGAAAAGTATCTCGCTGAGGGACTTCTCAATCCCAAGGCGCTCAAAGTTGACGTAAACGCGCTTATCTATCAGGTTCCCGGCGGAATGCTTTCCAACCTTATGTCCCAGCTTAAGCAGGCGGGTAAAGAAGATAAGCTCACAGAGGTTCTTGAAGAAGTACCGAGAGTAAGAGCTGACGTAGGATACCCTCCGCTCGTAACTCCTTCATCGCAGATCGTAGGTACACAGGCGGTATTCAACGTGCTTAACGGCGAAAGATACAAGATGGTAACAAAGGAGTTCAAGGGTATAGTTAAGGGTGAGTACGGAAAGACTCCCGTTGAGATAGATCCGGAATTTGTAAAGAAGATAATCGGTGACGAGGAGAGAATAGCTCATCGTCCCGCGGATGACCTCAAGCCCGAGCTTGACGAGCTTCGCGCAAAGATTCCCGCAGGCTATCTTGAGCAGGACGAGGATGTATTGTCTTACGCGCTCTTTGAGCAGGTCGCGCTCAAATTCTTTGAGTACAGAAAAAATCAGAAGTACGGCGTAGATGCATCTGCCGATGCAGAGCTTGGCGTACACAGCGTATAACGTATATAACACAAGAAAAATCACCGATTTTATGTTGGTGATTTTTCTTTATATGTGTATTTTCCAAACGTACTTTGTTTGGTTGAATTGTCTTTTAAGTGGCGGAAATTTGCTAATAAATTGTAAATTGTGTGAGATTATGTGTGTTTTTTTACAAAAAAACAGTTGACAAATTGGTGCTTTTGTATTATAATGGGTTGTGTTCTTTGAAACTGCGACTGGATTTTGTTGTTGAAAATGCCGAAAGCGTATATAAATACAACAAATGTCTCGGTCATATTTGATTTTTGTATTGGAGAAATTATGCCACGATTTTTTGTAAGACGTGACCAAATATTCGACGGCAAGATCGAGATACTCGGAGATGACGCCCACCACATTTCACGTTCGCTTAGAATGGCGGTAGGCGATAGCATTACTGTGTCCGATATGCAAAGTGTGGAGTACGAGTGTGTGCTGTCGCATTTTTCCGAAGGTAAGGTTACGGCAGATATAATATCGCAAAGGCAGAACGATACTGAGCCTACTTTCTGCGCGCACCTATATCAGGCGCTCCCCAAGGGAGAAAAGCTTGATTACATAATTCAAAAGGCGGTTGAATGCGGAGTTAGCTCCATAACTACCTTTGAAAGCGACAGATGCATAGTAAAAGAGAAGGATCCCGATGGAAAAAAGCTTGCGCGTCGCCAGAGAATATCCTTTGAAGCGGCAAAGCAGTCGGGGCGGGGATGTATCCCACAGGTCAACCCTACGGTGTCGTACAAAAAAATGCTTGAGATGGCATCCGAGGCGGACATCATGCTGTTTTGCTATGAGGGCGAAGGTACAGTATCTCTCGGTAAGTATTTAAAAGAAAAGCTCCCATCTTACCTCGGTGCTGCGGATGTTTCGGTATCCGTAGTAATAGGAAGCGAGGGCGGTTTTTCACTTAAAGAAGTTCAGCAAGCTATAGAATGTGGCATGCAGCCTATAGGTCTTGGCAAGCGCATACTTCGAACCGAAACGGCTTCGGGATTTGTTCTTGCAAATCTCGTTTACGAATTTGAACTCTAATTACTGATCAAAAAACAACAGAAAAACAAAGCAAAGAGGCTATTCAGTTAGCCGGGAAAGGATTTTTTATGTCGAACAGATTGTTCCAGAATGTAATTCATCAGATGAAGACTGCGGTTGACCGCGTAATAGGTGTTATAGACGAAAACGGTGTTATCGTTGCTTGCTCCGAACTTGTTAAAATCGGAGAGGTAAAGCAAGGTGTGCGCGAGGAGATCATCTATTCCGCAGGACACGTTGTATCCGACGGTTATACATACCGCCCCATCACTGTGGGAACAAAGACAGAGTATATTGTTTTCATGGAGGGTGAGGATAAGATGGCAGAGAAGATGTCAAAGCTCTTGGCTGTATCTCTCTCCAATATTAAAAATCTCTATGATGAAAAATATGACAAGGGTTCGTTTATCAAGAACATTATTCTTGACAACATCCTTCCCAGTGACATATACATAAAGTCAAAGGAGCTTCATTTCAACTCCGACGAGCAGAGAATAGTATTCCTCATTAAGTTTTTCGGTAAGACGGACGTTATGCCGTTTGAGATGCTCCAGAACATGTTCCCCGACAAGTCAAAGGACTATGTTATCAGCGTAGGAGAGCATGATATCGTTCTCGTTAAGGACATTAAGCCCGGAACGGATGCTAAGGATATTGAAAAGATAGCTACTAATATTTCCGATACACTTTCTTCTGAATTCTACACGAGAGTAAATATCGGTGTGTCTACTGTAGTTGACAACCTCAAGGATCTTGCAAGAGCATACAAGGAAGCTCAGGTCGCTCTTGAGGTAGGCAAGGTATTCGAAACGGAGAAAAACATCATAAGCTATGAAAACCTTGGTATAGGCAGACTTATATATCAGCTTCCCACAACTCTTTGTGATATGTTCCTTCAGGAAGTATTCAAGAAGGGTAGCCTTGAGTCTCTTGACCGCGAGACGCTCATGACCATTCAGTGCTTCTTTGAGAACAACCTCAACGTATCTGAGACATCCAGAAAGCTTTTCGTGCATAGAAATACACTTGTTTACAGACTTGAGAAGATACGCAAGATCACAGGACTTGATCTTCGTGAATTTGAGCACGCTATTACATTTAAGGTTGCTCTTATGGTTAAGAAGTATCTTTCCTCAAAGCCTGCAAAATATTGATCTGTCGATAATAAAATCTAATATATTGGGTTATCATAACCCTGACTGTCAAGCGAAATGTCCCCTATGTTGCGGATGTTTCGCTTGATATCATGTTAATAAGATTTTATTTGACGAAAGGATCAAAATAATGGAAAAATATACTTATACGGTATCAAGCATAAAAACTGTAGATGACGAGGCGAATGTCGTATATATTGTCAAAATGTGTCTTGATGCACAGGATGTTTCGGCATCGTGTGTGACGTCAACTCTTTCTTTTTCTGTCAGAGGCAGAGCATATACCAAAGGTGAGATAGAGGAAAAGCTTTCATCTGCTCTTGCTGAAAGTGGATATAAACTGATCTTGCCCGAAGGGACAGAAACATTTATTCCCGCAGAGAGCGCACCCAAGGCCAAAAAGACCATGGCGGTTTCCACGGCTATTCTGTTGGCGGCCGCAATAGGACTGTTTTGTATCATGACCACGTTTGGTGTGTGTATTCGATACATTGAGAAAAAGCAGGCTGAAGAGACTCCGGAATATATGTCGGATCTTATGGAGCTTGATGAGTTTTTCCGTACGTATTCGTACAGCGGTATTGATAATGAGAATTTTGGAGAACACTTGCTGGATGCGTATATAAAATATAGCGGAGACACGTATGCCGAGTATTATTCCCCGGAAGAATTAAAACAGTTGGAAAACAACATGTCAGGTAAATACGTGGGAATAGGCGTTACGGTGAAACAATCTACAGTCAAACCGGAAGGCGAAAGCAATGAACTGATAGCCATTGAAGTAGTTGACGTTGATGAAAATTCGCCAGCAGCAGAAGCGGGCATAAAAATCGGAGATATGATTATTTATGTCGGTCACGGCGAGAATGCCCAGAGCGTGGGTAGTATCGGATATGATAAAGCTATGGAATTAATTGCGGGCAAGGCGGGAACGTACGCAGAATTTTCGCTGTTGCGCAAAAATGCTGATGGGGCATATGAAAAGCATGATTTCAAGGTTATACGTCGTGAACTTACGCGAATTACTGCCAATGGAGAGGTTTGTCAAACAAATTCCGATGTGGGTATTATTAAGATAAGCAGATTTGATTACTCTACCCCCACACAGTTTAAGGATTCTGTTGCCAAGCTTAAAGAGCAGGGCTGCAATCAATTTATTATAGATTTGCGCGACAACCCCGGAGGATACGTTGAGTCCGTTGTGGCAACGCTTTCATATTTTCTTTCCGAAGGAAATCTTATTATGACCGCCGAGGATAGGGACGGAAAGGTTACGGAGCAGTACAAGGCGACTACACGCAAAAACGAGCATTTTGAAATCACAAAAGACGATATAGGACGCTTCAAGAATTTGGAGATTTCAGTTCTTGTCAATAACAATACCGCAAGCGCGGCAGAGCTTTTTGCAGCTACTGTCAGAGACTACAGTCTTGGAAAAATAGTTGGTGTAAAGACCTACGGCAAGGGAAGCATGCAAAAAACGTACATGCTTGACGATTACGGCCTGCCGGGAGCGCTTAAGCTTACCACACATCTTTATTTTTCAAAGAGCCATAAGAGTTATCACGGAGTAGGCATAGAACCCGACGTGGTTGTTGAGCTTACTAAAAACGCAACAGATTATCCCCAGCACAGGATTCCTCACAGCGAAGATGAACAGCTTCAAAGTGCGATAAACACATTAAAAAATAATGCCTGACGGCAAAAAATAAAACATATTTATAAGGAGCATTTTATCATGGAAAACAAGCAGTTATATACGCCCGAGGGCTACAAGGAGCTTACAGACGAGTTGGATTTCCGTAAGTCCGTAAAAAGAGAGGAGATCAAGGAGCAGATCGCTGTAGCGCGCTCTTTCGGAGACTTGTCCGAGAACTCCGAATACGATGAGGCAAGAAATCAGCAGGCAGAGAACGAGGCAAGAATCAAGGAGCTTGAGACTCTTATTGAGAATGCGGCTATTGTTGATGAGTCCAAGATAGACACAAAAGCAGTTTCTCTCGGTTCAACAGTAATAGTTTTGGATGTTGAATTTGATGAGGAGATCAAGTACAGCATAGTTGGTTCTAACGAGGCCAACCCCCTTGAAGGAAAGATATCCGACCGTTCTCCTATAGGCAGCGCATTGATGGGCGCGAAGTCCGGAGAGACAGTTTCGGTTGAAACTCCTGCAGGTACGGTTCAGTTCAAGATTTTGGACGTGTACAGATCTAAGGGTGACAACTGATTCTCAAAGATTATATTTAATTAACCGTTATGAACGAAGAAAGACGATCTCAACAAACCGCAGAAAAGCTTGACGTGGAGGACATCAAACTCACCCGGAAAAGCAAGCTTTGGAGTAAGTTGGATAATTTTTGGTTTCATTATAAATGGCCGGTGATAATTGGCGCCTTCTTTGCTATAATTTTGATAATAGGACTTGTTCAGATCATCGGTAAGGATGACAAGGACAACGTAGTAGTTTTCGCAGGACCTGCACAGATAACGCCGAACCAGTGCGCGCAGATAGAGCAGGAGCTGTCAAAGATATTACCGGATGATTTGAGTGACGATGATAAGAAAAGTGTGGCATTTAAAAGCTATGCTATCTATTCCGAGGAAGAATTCAAATTGGCTAATGAAGCTGAAACTCTGGCAAACGGGCAGTACGATACGGTGGTTACCACGTCACAGAACTCTGCAAATTATAAAGATTACGACGACTATTTGCAAACCCGTGAATGCTCCATATATTTTGTCAGCCCGGACAGATATGACAATTTCAAAACCTATAATCAAGTGTGTCATATGAGTGAGATATTTGGAGAAAATATTCCCGATGGTATGATGGAAGACGGCTACGGATTTATGCTTGGACAGTTACCGCTGTATCAAATAGATGCTTTTCAGGTTATGCCTGCGAATACGATAGTATGTTTGTTAAAACAGCCGGTTGTAGGCTCATCGTCAGATGATGAAACATATGAAAGCATGGAGAAATTTTTCAAAGCTATAATCAATTTTGGAAGATAAAGCACGATACTTATTTATTGAAAAGTCGAAGGAATCTTTTATTCCTTCGACTTTTTTTGCAAAAAACACTCAATCTTCACAAAAAGGACGGAAAAGGCACAAACGAGTTAATAAATTGTTAATGTTTGAATGATATAATATAAGTTAGTAGAATTTAGTTTTATATAACATATATAGCGGCTTTTAAGATTATGAAGGGGAAATAAAATGTCAAATATCGGAAACATGAAAATAGATACAAATGGACAAACGGTAATAGGTATAGATATAGGCTCTACAACTGCAAAAATAGTAGTGGTTAAAAATAATGAGCTTGTATATGATTGCTATGAAAGACATTTTTCACAGGTACGCCCTAAAACACTTGAACTTATTCAAAGGATAAAAGATATCGTCGGAGAAGATGACGTCAAGGTGGCGATATCAGGCTCTGCCGGACTCGGTATGGCAAGATGCGCCGACATTCCTTTTGTGCAGGAAGTTTTTGCAACGGGCGAGACGGTGAAGAAGTTTCAACCCGACACAAGTGTGGTGATAGAGCTTGGAGGAGAGGATGCGAAGGTTATTTTCTTCAAGGGCGGAATGGATGAGAGAATGAACGGCACTTGTGCGGGAGGCACAGGCGCGTTTATCGACCAGATGGCGACGCTTTTGGATATGTCTGTAAATGAGATGGATGAAATCAGCCTCAATGCCACGAAGCTTTATCCTATAGCATCACGTTGCGGTGTTTTTGCAAAGACAGATATCCAGCCCTTGCTCAATCAAGGCGCAGCAAAATCCAATATTGCAGCATCGATATATGTAGCAGTTGCAAATCAGACCATCTCCGGACTTGCACAGGGAAGAAAAATAGAGGGCAAGGTCATGTTTTTAGGCGGTCCTTTGTACTATTGTCAAGGACTTAGAAAAGCGTTCAAAGATGCATTGAAGCTTGATGATGAGCATGCAATTTTCCCCGAATACGGAAGACTCTCCGTAGCAATAGGCGCAGCGCTCTATGCTTCAAAGCAGGCAATATCGTTTAAAATTGAGCAGATAGAGGGTAAAATCGAGAAGAGTACGCAAGAAAAGATACAGACGGCTCACGGAGAACCGCTTTTTGAAAATGAAAGTGAATACGAGCAATTTGTTCTCAGACACGCCAAAGCGAAGGTTGAAAGCGTTTATCCTAAGGATTATAAGGATACATATGCATATCTCGGAATAGATTGCGGTTCTACGACTACAAAACTTGTTTTGATGGGTGAGAACGGTGAGATACTGTATTCTTTCTACGATTCAAATCGCGGAAATCCCGTGCAGATAGTAAAAGAACAGCTCATGGAGCTTTACAGGGTTTGTGGTGATAATATAATTATCAGATCTTCCGCGGTAACGGGTTACGGCGAGGAGTTGATACAGCATGCTTTTCATATAGACCATGGACTGGTAGAAACTATGGCTCACTTTACTGCGGCGCATCACTTTAATCCTCGTGTGGATTTTATTCTTGATATTGGCGGTCAGGATATAAAATGCTTTAAGGTCAAGAATAATGCCATAGACAGTATTATGCTTAATGAAGCTTGCTCTTCGGGTTGTGGTTCGTTTATTGAGACGTTTGCAAAGTCAATGGGCTACGGAATAGAGGAGTTCTCAAAGCTCGGTCTTTTCGCAAAAGCCCCCGTTGATCTTGGATCAAGATGTACGGTATTTATGAACTCCTCCGTAAAGCAGGCACAAAAGGACGGCGCAAGTGTAGGGGATATTTCAGCAGGTCTTTCTACCAGTGTAGTTAAAAATGCAATATATAAGGTTATTCGAGCAACGTCTGTTGACGATCTTGGAAAAGAGATAGTTGTCCAGGGCGGAACGTTTTACAATGATGCTGTATTGCGCGCGTTTGAAAATGAGCTTGGAAGAAACGTAATAAGACCTTCTATAGCAGGACTTATGGGCGCATACGGAGCTGCGCTTTACGCCAAGAGTATGAGAAAAGATAGTTCTACGATACTTACCTTGGATCAACTTTCCGAGTTCACGCACACATCCAAAGCAGCCACCTGTCGCGGTTGCGGAAATAACTGCCAGCTCACTATCAATATTTTCGGCGGCAACGAAAGATATATATCCGGAAACAAGTGCGAGCGAGGCGGAAAGCTTAATGAGGACGCATCCGAGATCGAGGTAATTCCGAATCTGCATAGATATAAAAGAGAACGCTTCGAGGAGTTTTTCAAAAATTCCAATGAGGGAACAAGAGGCACGGTAGGTATTCCCATGGCTTTGGGAATGTATGAGCTTGCGCCCTTGTGGTACACATTGTTTTCTGAGCTTGGCTATAAGGTAGTATTTTCAGGCTTTTCCAGCAGACAGATATATACCAAGGGGCAGTATTCAATTCCGTCTGATACGGCTTGTTACCCTGCAAAAATAATGCACGGGCACATTGAAACTCTTATTGAAAAAAAGGTGGACATGATATTCTATCCATGTCTTACATATAATATTAACGAGAATATCAGTGACAATCACTATAACTGTCCTGTAGTGGCATATTATTCCGAATTGCTTTCCGGTAACATGGAGTCGCTGAGAGGAATCGATTTTGTGTATCCGTATCTTAATGTTAACGATCAAAAGGAGCTTACCAAAGAGCTTTATCAGATATTCAGAAACAGAGATGGCGGATTTACGAAGGCGCAGATCAAAAATGCAGTAGAGGCGGCATTTTGTGCTTACGATAAATGGATGAGCGACATAAAGGCTGAGGGAGAGCGAGCTATTAAATGGGCAAGGGAAAACGGCAGGAGAATAATGATACTTGCGGGCAGACCTTATCACGTAGATCCCGAAATAGGACATGGCATAGACAAGCTTGCTGTAAAGCTTGGATTTGTGGTTGTCAGTGAAGATAGCGTTTATCATCTGGCACAGGCCCCCGAACTTGCAGTTTTGAATCAGTGGACATATCATGCCAGACTGTACGCGGCGGCAAATTATGCGGCACACAATGATGACGTGGAGCTTGTACAGCTTGTATCGTTCGGCTGTGGAATAGATGCTATTACCACGGATGAGGTAAGAGCGATTCTTGAGAAAAGTTCAAAGCTATATACACAGATAAAAATAGATGAGATAACTAATCTTGGCGCTGTAAATATTCGCTTGAGAAGCTTGCTCGGAGCGTTGGATTTTTCTTCCCTGACTGAAGATGAGAAAAATTAAGGATATTGGTGACAATGAATAAAAAGCAAAAAAAAGATAAAATAACATGTAATGGGATAGATAGGGTACTGTTTACCGAAGAAATGAGAAAGGATTACACTATCCTGTTTCCCACCATGCTTCCAAGACATTTTAAAATAATTTCCAAAGTCTTCAACCACTATGGCTATAATACCGTTTTGCTTGAGGATGGCACTCATGGAGATGAAAAGGCGGTTATTGATGCCGGTTTGAGAAGCGTACACAATGATGCGTGCTATCCTGCGCTTTTGGTCATAGGACAGTTTATTCATGCGCTTGAAAGCGGAAAATACGATACGCATAAGGTAGCGCTTATGATGTCTCAAACGGGTGGCGGATGTAGAGCGTCTAATTATATTGCTCTTATCCGTAAAGCCTTGAAAAAGGCAGGATTTGAGTACGTTCCCGTTATCTCGCTTAATTTTTCCGGACTTGAAAAAAACCCCGGCTTTAAGATAACTTTGCCCATGGCGCATCGCGCCATATATGCCGTTTTGTACGGAGATCTTCTGATGACATTGGTAAATCAGACAAAGCCTTACGAGACAGTCAAGGGAAGCTCTGAGAAGCTTGCTGATGAATGGACTGACAGACTTGTGCAAGAGATGACTAACAGTAGAATTAAATATTCTGCGGTAAAGAAAAATTACGATTTGATAGTCAAAGATTTTGCTAATATAGAACGCACTTCTGAGAAGAAAGTAAAGGTTGGCATAGTCGGAGAAATATTTGTTAAGTTCTCCCCGCTTGGCAATAATAATCTTGAGGAGTTCCTCATATCTGAAAACGCAGAACCCGTAATGGCAGGACTTATGGATTTTGTTATGTACTGTGCATATAATCCAATTAAGGATGCCGAGCTTTACGGCAAGGGCAAGAAGACTGCCTGGATATATAAGATAGTGTGCAAATTTGCTGCTAAAAAGCAGAATGATATGTTTGATGCTATAAGACGTTCAGGCATATTTAACACACCTGCATCCTTTGACAGTACAGTTCATGCAGCCAACGACTACATAAGCAACGGCGTGAAGATGGGCGAGGGATGGCTCTTGACCGCTGAAATGCTTGAGCTTATTGAGGAAGGTGTGAACAACATCGTCTGCGCTCAGCCATTCGGTTGCTTGCCTAATCATATAGTTGGAAAGGGAATGATGAAGCCTATCAAGGAAACTCATCCCAATGTAAATATAGTAGCCATCGATTACGACCCCGGTGCTACAAAAATCAATCAGGAAAACAGAATAAAGCTTATGCTTGCCAACGCAAACGAGGCATTGATGGCGGAGCTTGATAACGCATAAGGCGTTTAGAAAGGGTACAAATGGGAAGATTCAGAAACAGAATGTACAGATTTATGTACGGAAGATACGGAGTAGATGAGTTATATACGTTTATAAGTATTCTTGTCGTAGTTCTTTTGATTTTGGAATGGATATTGAGCATATTCATCGGCGACAGTGCCGTGGGCGCTACGGTATTGTTTTTCATTGTTACATTAAATCTTGTACTGCTGGTATGGTCTGTTGTGCGTTGCTTTTCAAAGAAAATAGACAAAAGAAGACGGCAGAATGCCGTATATCTTAAAGCTCGCCAAGCAGTAAAAAGATTTATTACCTGCAACACATCAAAAAAGACCAAAAAAGGACCTATGGATGGTGGCGGATATATATATCGCGATTGCACGAAATGCTCTAATACCTTGAGACTTCCTTATAAGTCGGGCAAAAACGCCGTAAGATGTCCAAAATGCTCGCATAGATTTTTTGTAAAAGCTAAAAAAATAAAGTGATAAAAATGCTACCCTGTTTTTTGGGGTAGCATTTTGGAGTAATGACACTATGATAAAAAGTAAAAAGATAAAACTTATTATCATTATTTCGGCAGTAGTTATTATACTTGCTTTGTGCGCAACGGGAATTTATATTTTTCGTGATATACTGTTTGAGAAGGATGCCGTTGAGCAGGCTATTGAAAACGGAGATATAACCATACATTTTATAGACGTCGGACAGGCTGATTGTGTTCTGATTATGACACCACAAGGTAACATGCTTGTGGATTCGGGCACGAGCAGCTCGGAGGGGAAGCTTGAAAATTATCTCACCGATCTTGATATAACATCGTTTGAGTATTTGGTTATTACACATCCGCACGATGACCATATCGGTGGTGCGGATATGATAATCAGGAATTTTGATGTCAGAAATATAATGATGTCCGATATGGGTAACGAAGAAGAACTTGCAAATGAAATCGTTTCGTTGGCGAGTCAATATGAAATCAACGTGATATATCCCGACTCAGGGTATAATTTTTCACTTGGAGAATGCCAAAACACCGTGATCGCCCCTAATTCGGAATATGATGAGTACGATGAGGTCAACAGCACAAGTATCGTTCTCAAATGTCAGATAGATAAACGTTCTGTGATTCTGACGGGTGATGCCGAGGCAGATTCCGAAGCGGAGATGATAGCTAAGTATGGAAATTTTCTTGACTGTGACATATTAAAGCTTGGACATCACGGCTCAAAAACTTCAAGTTCATATAGATTTCTTGAAATAACCTCACCCGAATATGCGATAGCCTGTTGCGGAGAGGATAACACGTACGGACATCCGGCCGCAGAGGTCAAGTACCGACTTAACATGTTTGGCATCACTCTACTGTCCACCGATAAAGAGGGAAGCATTGTGTTCTCCTGTGACGGTGATACATTCGAATATATTGGATAAAAAACGACAACCCAAGACTGCGCTAAAGCAGCGGGGTTGCCGTTTTGTGTTTTATTTATTCCATTATTCTGCCGTCGGTGCCTCAAGCTGAGGAACTTTGAGGACAAGTCTGGGATATTCACTGTCTCGAACACAAGCTTCGGTTATTATAACTTCTTCTATATCGTCTCTTGAGGGGATGTCGTACATTATCTGAGTCATGAATGATTCCATAATTGAACGCAGTCCTCGCGCGCCTGTGTGACGTTCTGTAGCCAACGAAGCTATTGCTTTGAGCGCATCGTCTTCAAACGAGAGCTTAACCCCATCAATATTAAAGAGTTTCATATATTGCTTAATAATTGCATTTTTTGGTTCTGTAAGAATCTTTACAAGAGCATCATTATCAAGCTCGGAGAGGGAAACTATTACGGGGAGTCTGCCCACAAGTTCGGGAATAAGACCAAACTTGACTATATCGTGTGCTGTGACGTCCTTGTATATTTCCGTGCTGTCTTTTGACGTGACGGGGCTTCCAAAGCCAATAGTGTTTCCGCCCTTGCGCTTACCGATAACCTTGTCAATACCGTCAAATGCACCGCCGCAAATAAAGAGGATGTTTTCAGTATTTATCTTAATGAATTCCTGCGTGGGATGCTTACGGCCGCCCTGAGGAGGAACGTTTGCCTCTGTGCCCTCCAAGATCTTGAGGAGAGCCTGCTGAACACCTTCGCCCGATACGTCACGGGTTATAGAGCGATTTTCGCTCTTTCGTGATATTTTATCTATTTCATCAATATAAATAATGCCTTTTTCTGCAAGCTCAATATCGTAGTCTGCCGCTTGAATGAGACGAAGGAGAATGTTTTCAACGTCCTCGCCTACGTATCCAGCCTCTGTCAATGTTGTTGCGTCGGCAATGGCGAAGGGAACCTTGAGCGTTTTTGCAAGTGTCTGGGCCAGATAAGTTTTTCCAACACCGGTAGGGCCAAGAAGAAGAACGTTACTTTTTTGTATCTCAACGTCGTGTTCTTCGGGTTGAGCTTTCCTTCTTCTTCTCTGAGAGGGCTTTTGCGCCTGATTTAGAATTCTCTTGTAGTGATTATATACAGCAACGGAAAGAGCTACCTTTGCACTATCCTGTCCTACCACGTATTCGTCAAGAGCCTCCTTGATCTGTGCAGGCTTGGGCAGACTTTCAAATGAAAGATCATTTTCGTGATATACGACAGAGCTTTCATATATCATGTCTGCACACTGCTCGACGCAAAAGTCGCAAATATAAACTCCCGACGGTGAAGGAATGAGAAAATTCACTTGATTTTCATTTTGTCCGCAGAATGAACAGTATCTCAAATTGGATGTATGCGGAGTGTGGTTATTTTCGGATGCCATGTCTTCACCTTTCAAAATTATTCGTGCTTGTCGAGTATGCGGTCAATAATACCGTATTCAAGAGCCTCCTGCGCGGTCATGAAATAGTCTCTGTCGGTATCCTTTTCAATCTGCTTTACAGTTTTGCCTGTGTTCTCGGAAAGAATCTTGTTGAGCATATCACGTGTGCGAAGTATGAGTTCCGCACGTATCTTTATATCAGATGCTTGACCTTGCGCACCGCCGAGGGGCTGATGTATCATTATCTCACTGTGGGGAAGCGCGATTCTCTTGCCCTTGGTTCCTGCCGAGAGGAGAAAGGCACCCATGCTTGCCGCCATTCCTATACAGATGGTGGATACATCACATTTGATATACTTCATTGTGTCGTAAATTGCCATGCCGGCAGTAACCGATCCACCGGGGCTGTTGATATAAAAACAAATATCCTTTGTGGGATCCTGTGCTTCCAAAAAGAGCATCTGTGCAACCACAAGGGATGCGGTCGCATCGTTTACCTCATCAGACAAAAATATTATTCTGTCATTGAGCAAGCGTGAAAAAATATCGTAGGATCTTTCGCCGCGGCCCGTTTGCTCCACTACCATAGGAACAAGAGCGCTTTTCATATTATAAAAATCCATTTAAATTCAGCCTTTCGTAATTTATTGTTTGTGTAACAGTGCCGTACTTTACACAGAGAGTCATCGTCGGTGTGTCAAAGTACGGCACGAATGTAACTATTATGCCTTGATTACAGCATTCTCCTTAACGAGAGCCATGGCCTTTCTCACAGCCACGTCAGCCTTTACCATATCAGCTTCAACAAATTCCTTGAGCTTTTCAACTTCCATATTATAATTGGAAGCCAAGAGAGCAAACTCTGCATCAAGTTCTTCATCTGTAACTTCAATAGCCTCTGCTGCTGCAACAGCCTCAAGCGCAAGTCTTGCTTTTACTTGCTTTTCAGCCTGGGGACGGAGCTGCTCACGGAGCTGTTCAAGTGTAAGTCCAGTGTACTTGAAGTACATCTGGAGGTCAAGACCGCTCTGACGGAGTCTGTTGTCGTAGTCGCGAACAAAGTTTTCTGTTTCGGCAACGAACATAGCCTCGGGAATTTCCGCCTCAAGCTTTTCCATAAGAACATTAAGGAGAGCCTCCTCCATGTTTGCTTCAGCTGCGCTGTCGTGTCTCTTCTGGATTTTAGCCTTCATATCCTCACGGTATTCAGCAAATGTATCGAATTCGGAAACGTCTTTTGCAAAGTCATCGTCAAGCTCGGGAAGCTCGATCTTTTCAATAGAGTTGATCGTAACCTTGAATACAGCGGGCTTACCTGCGAGGTTTTCTGCATGATAGTCCTCGGGGAAGGTAACGTTTACGTCAAATTCCTCACCGATAACATGGCCTGCAACCTGCTCCTCAAATCCGGGAATGAAGGAACCGGAGCCGAGCTTGAGGGAATAATCCTCACCCTTACCGCCTTCAAATGCAACGCCGTCAACAAAGCCTTCAAAGTTGATCTTTGTGATGTTGCCCATCTCAGCCGCAGCATCTGTAACTTCGATCTCGCGAGAGTTTCTTTCTCTTACGATGTTGATTTCCTTGTCGATCTCTTCGTCAGTTACTTCAACAACATCCTTTTCTACCTCGATACCCTTGTAGCCATCAATTTTACATTCGGGCTTAACGGGAACGATAGCGGAGAGAACAAGACCGTTCTCATCGATAGAAACGACGTCGATCTCGGGCTGACCTACGGGCTCAAGACCTGCTTCTTTTACAGCGGCCTCATAGTTTTCGGGGATGAGGTCGTTTATAGCATCCTCATAGAATACGCCCGAGCCGTACATTTTCTCGATCATAGCGCGGGGAGCCTTACCGGGTCTGAAGCCGGGAACGCTGATTTTCTTTACCTGCTTGCGGTAAACCTTTTCAACTGCTGCATCAAATACAGACTTTTCAACAGAGAACTCTATTTTTACCGTGCTCTTTTCTGCCTTTTCAGATTTCAATAAATTCATTTTGAAATTCCTCCAAATTTTTTATCTAATATATTTTTTTCAAAGTTGCGGCAAATTCTGCCGAAAATAGTGTGCTTCAAAAAAGCATACAATATATTGTATATTTTTTTGTGCGTTTTGTCAATAGTTTTTTAAATTTTTAAGGGATAAAAACTTAAAAAATCCGACGATGTTATAGTGAATTTGATGTCTTCAAATTCAAATGACAGGGGAGTAGCGTAAGAATTATGGATATGACCGTAATAACAATTTTTTATCTCAAATTCATGAAGAATGTCTACTATTTCGCGCATAACGAAATCATTCCAGATTGGTGGGAAATGCAGAAAAACAAGAATGGGCAGTTTTTCGCCGTTTTCCTTTTCGTAATTGTTCTGCAAAGCCACGGCGGCATCCAAGCTCATGCGCAATCTTATACATTCTCGATTAATAATTTTTGCGTAATCGGCATTATTTACAGGTGTTTGCTTGGATTCATCGGGAAACCAACCTCGCGTTCCACAAACTATCCTATCCTCTACAATATATGCGTTATTATAAAGAATGGACAGAGAATTGAGAGAGTGTTTTCCAAAGAAATCAGTCATTTTTTTGGTGGTGGTCCACCAAAAATCATGGTTGCCTTTTCCAAGCAGTTTTTTGCCGTTTAGCGCGTCGATATATTGGAAATCCGCGAGCGCGCCTTCAAGTGACATAGCCCACGAAATGTCCCCCGGAACAATGACGGTGTCATTGTCTGAAACGACCAAATTCCAGTTTTTTGAGATTTTTTGCATATAGTCATTCCATCTGGAGCCAAATACCTCCATAGACTTATTGGTTTTTTCGTCTGTGGAAAGATGAAGATCGGACAGAACAAAAATAGACATACGATACCTCATAAATGAATAATAAGAGCTTTTGCTGACAATAATATAGACATCGGTACGAATGCTCGTGCCGCGAATATTTCCATATTATGAAAGGCTGGGAAAAAGAAATGAATCAGGAAAAGAACGGATGTAAGCATATCAAGGGAATTAACTGTTCCGTAAAGAGCTGCTATTACCACGACGGTGAGACTTACTGCACAGCAGAGCAGATCGCAGTAGCCCCCGAAAACGCAAAGTCGTCCTCTGAGACAGCTTGTGCAACATTTAAGCCTCACGGCTGTGACACCTGTCACTAATTCGATTCCTATGTCGCACGCATGGCGTGCGACATTTTATTTTTCAATAAACGCAAATACTTCAGAGAGCATATTTTCATGCTCAATAGTAGTAGTAAATCTGACGCGTCTTTCTGCAAGATTGCGCAAGGGATATGATATTTCAGTACCTGATACTTCGGAGAGAATATCCAATGCCTTAAGTGCATCAGTGGGGTTTGTTCCGGTTATGGACTTCAATACGTCTGCCGCGAACTTGTAAGGGCTTGCTGTTGAAGCCACTACCATAGGTGTTTTGTCGCCTGTTTCGTTGATATACTGCTCAGCACAGTTGAGTGCTACTGCTGTGTGAGTGTCTGAAAGATAGCTGTGATTCTTGAAATAATCCTTAATGGTCGCGCCTGTTTTTTCCTCATCTGCAAAATATCCTTTGAAGTTCTCGGATATCGTGTTCAAAACTTCACTTTCAACAGTGTATGCGCCTGTCGTGTTCAAAAGGCTCATATATTCTGCGGTCTTTTCTGCACCCGCGGAGAAGTAGAGAAGTCTTTCAAGATTAGAGGATATAAGAATATCCATGGAAGGAGACATTGTACAATGGAAATCACGGTTTCTGTTGTACGTTCCTGTACAGAGGAAGTCTGTAAGCACATTGTTCTGGTTGGACGCGCAGATGAATTTGTCGATGGGCAGTCCCATAAGCTTAGCGAGATATGCGGCAAAGATGTTACCAAAGTTACCTGTGGGAACACATACGTTGATCTTGTCGCCCATTTTTATCTTGCCGGATGTGAGAAGGTCGCAATAAGCGGATACGTAGTAAACTATCTGCGGTGCAAGTCTGCCCCAGTTTATGGAGTTTGCACTGGAGAAGAAATATCCCTTTTCGTCAAGCTTTTCAGCCGCATCCTTATCAGAGAATATAACCTTTACACCCGTCTGCGCATCGTCAAAGTTACCCTTAATAGCGCATATATTAACATTGTCTCCTGTCTGTGTAGCCATCTGAAGCTTCTGAACGCGGCTGACACCGTCAACAGGGTAGAATACCATTATCTTTATCTTATCAATATCCTTATAGCCTTCAAGAGCAGCTTTTCCTGTATCACCCGAAGTAGCGACAAGAATAAGCGCGGTTCTGTCCTCTCCGGTCTTTGTAAGCGCGCGAGAGAGAAGTCTGGGCATGATCTGGAGCGCCATATCCTTGAATGCGGCGGTAGGGCCGTGCCAAAGCTCAAGGGAATAAATATTATCATATACGTTCTTCAAGGGAGCAGCGCCGCCGGGGAAAGAATCTTCACAGTATGCGGCTTTGCAGTCACAAAGAAGCTCGTCATAAGTATAGTCTGTAAGGAATTTTGAGAGAATTGTCGCAGCTCTTTCGGGATAAGAAAGAGAGCAGAGTGCGCTTATCTCGTCATGTGTAAGGGAAGGAATTGATTCGGGAACGAAAAGTCCTCCGTCAGATGCAAGTCCTTGTTTGATGATCTGTGCCGCGGACAAAATCTCGCCCGAGGTGCCTCTTGTACTTTTGTAGTTCATAGCGTTAGGTTCCTTTATGTTGTTTTAAAAATTGTTTTTTATAAAAGTGTAGCAGTTTTGCCACATTATTTTCTCAATAAGTTTATCAGAATAACCTCTTGACACCAATGCATCCGCGATTTTATACAGATCGCCGGAGTGATTTATGCCGCAAGGGAGGTCGGTGCCGTCGAGATCACAACCGAGGCACAGTACGTTTTGCGCACCGAATTCAAGATATCTTTGAATATGGTCGCACACGTGTGATATTTTGGCATCGCTCTCGCACAGATGTGCCCTACATAAGTTGATGCCGACCAATCCCCCAAGCGCTATTATGTTGTCAAGGTGACGGCGTCTTAAATTTCTGGAATGTGAATATTGCTCGTAGCAGTTGGAGTGAGAAGCGATTACGGGCCTTTGATATTGAAGTGCAATTCTTATGATATCGTCAGCAGACTGTTCGCTTGCATGAGATATATCCGGAACGATTCCTACCTCAAAACAACGTCTTACGACATTTTCTCCAAATGCGGAAAGTCCGTTTTGAGTGTCGTGCGCGCCGCCGATGATACTGTCACCGCCCCATAAAAGAGTAAGGTATTTTACACCGCGGTCTTTCAGAAGGTTCAGTCTGTCAAGCTCACCGCAGAGAATTCTTGCGTCCTCGACCGCCAAAAACGCAACAGCCTTACGGATGTTAAACGCATTTTGAAATTCTTCAAAATTATCAGCTTGACATATGGATCCTTCATTTATTCTTATTTGAGAGACGAGATTATCACTGATCGCAAGAAAATCTTCAAAGCATTCCTCGTCGCTTTTTTCTTTGTTTGCCCATATTGCGAAAAATTGTGCGTATGCGTTATACTTGCTGATTTTTTCAAGATCAATATGACAGTTGTTGCGATGTAAGGGCATTTTGCGTTTGTATATTTCAAATGCCGTATCGCAGTGCATATCTATTACGGAATACATTTTAATCCTGCCTTATCAATGCTTTTTGCCTCGGGCATCAAAAGCGTTTCGTATGTGGTTTATATTGAGTATCTGTGGGGGAGTTGCCCGATTGTCGCCGATATGTTGCAAAAACACCTCTATAACGTCTATCCTCGGCTGCTTGTCCGTACCGTTTTTATGGATGTAGTCATATACTGCACGAATCGTGTCCGAGCGTTTTTTATATGTAACTGCCCGTCCGGGATTTCCGTATGCGCCGGATTCAGGGTGAGAGCATGAACGCGTTTTTACCTCAACAAATACGAGAAAGTATTTATCTTCTGCAACAATATCAAGCTCGTGCTTGCCGAACTTCAGATTTCTGCCTACAATTTTGTAGCCTTCTTTTTCAAGAAAATTTGCGGCAACATCCTCGCCGAATCTTCCAAGGAATAGATTTTTTGCCTCGTCATTTATAAACGTTGTGCTCATTTTTCCTCGTCAAGAAATCTTATGAATTTTGTTCTGTATATGGGGCAGGGACCGTATTCGCGAAGCGCATCCATGTGTGCCTTTGTGCCATATCCCTTATGTTTAGCAATCCCGTATTGGGGATATTCGCGGTCAAGATCTATGCACATTCTGTCTCGGGTGACTTTTGCCAGAATAGAAGCTGCTGCAATATTCATGGATTTTGAATCACCCTTGACAACCGCCATAGCGGGGATTTGAAAATCTCGCGCGATGTTCCCGTCTATGATAGCAAAATCCGCCTTTACCGATAATCCGTCAATGGCGCGCCTCATAGCCAGCAGATCTGCCTCAAGAATATTCATTTCATTTATCTCGTCAACCGAAGCCTCTGCAATACAGTAAGCTACAGCTGACTCGCGTATCACGTCAAAAAGCGCCTCACGTTTTTTCTCGGTGAGCTTTTTTGAGTCGTTGAGTCCTTCTATGAAAAGTCCGTCGGGAAGTATGCACGCCGCTGCAACTACGGGACCGCAAAGCGGGCCTCTGCCCGCCTCGTCAACGCCGCAAATGTTTTTATAGCCTTTGAGCGAAAGCTCCTGTTCTATTGAATAATCAGGCATGATTTACCTCACAAATTAAAGTCTGTCAAGCGTTATGCGACCGAGTTTTGAGCCGCGTAGCTCGTCAAGCAGCATGTCCGCTGTGCGCTCTGTGTTTATCTCACCGCCCGAAATGAGGAATCCTCGTTTTTTGCCGATAAGGCAGAGAAGCTCATAGTCTGTAAGGTCTGAGAAGGTATCGGGTGAGCCGAGCTTATATCGCTCACAAAGACGCTCGGGGTAGAGATTTCTCATTCTGTTGCACAGAGTCATTGCAAGAGATTCAATGTCAAGAATGTCGTCCTTTACAGCACCCGTGAGTGCCAGATTTTCACCTACCGTTTTATCTTCAAACTTAGGCCAGAGAATGCCGGGCATATCAAGCAGGTCAATTCCTATACCTGTCGATACCCACTGTTTGTCACGGGTAACACCGGGACGGTTTTCTACTTTAGCTTTTTTGCCGCCGGAGAGCTTGTTTATAAGTGTGGATTTACCCACGTTTGGAATACCGAGTACCATAGCGAAAAGTCTGCGTCCCGACATTCCTTTTTCCTCGTATCTGTCGAGTTTATCCTTCAGTATTTCTTTTACCGAAGGGAGAATTTTATTCAGTCCGTCGCCGCTGATGCAGTCGGCAAGAATACATCTCGTGCTTTCGTTTTGATAATGTTCGCAAAATATCCTGTTCTGCGCGGGGTCTGCAAGAGATGCCTTGTTGAGTATAATGATAGAAGGTTTATTTTCTTTTAATTTTGTGATTTCGGGATTGCGTGAGGAGAGGGGAATTCGGGCATCAAGAATTTCGATAACTATATCGACATTTTTTAAATTGTCCGAAATGAGTCTCCGTGTTTTCGCCATGTGCCCGGGAAACCACTGTATCTGTTTTGATGAATCCATAATTTATCCTTTTGTCATTCGACTTTATAAAGAGCGAGACCGGACACTCTGAAAATGACTTTTCCCATTATTTGCTGCTCGGATATGCATCCTATGTTGGGATCTCTTGAATCCTTGGAATTTAGACGGTTGTCTCCCATTACGAAAACATATCCGTCCGGAATTGTTATTTCCGTCTTTCCGTAAAACAGCTTGTATCCGTTTTCCATGATATATACGTAATCTTCCTGCAAGAGCTTGCCATCGACTTTTACTGTCTGGTTATCGTGATCTATTTCTATTTTTTGTCCTTCTGTGGCAATAACTCTTTTTACGATAGGCTTGTTGAGCTCTCCTGTTTCGTGCAGAACGACTATGTCGCCGCATTTTGGAGAATAGAACAGGTCGCGTGTCAAAAGCTTTTCGCCGTTTTTGAGGGTATTGTTCATCGAGTCACCGTCAACCACGCATATTCTGAATGCAAAGCTGAACAGAAAGAGCACCGCAAAAACAGCAAACGCGAATATTTCAACGTATTCAAGCAGAGAAACAAGGACTTTCTTTGTTTTGCTTGCATCGCTTTCCGCATTATCGTCTTGACGAGCTTCGCAATCATCTGCCGAATCGTCAATATCTGTTTCATTGGATTCTGTATCAGATGTCACATCTTGATCTTCTGCCGAGATATCGATCCCAACAGTTATATTTTCAATATTGGAATCGTCTGTATTTTGTTCGGGAATTATATTGTCCGTATCGAAATTCAATTCTTTTTCGTCCAACATAAAAATCTCCTTTTTAGATTATTTTTCAATGAGCAAGTCCATAAGGGTATATCCGTGCTCTACGTAAAGTTCCGTAGCGGCTGCAGTATCTTCTGAGAATTTATCCACACCGCACTTGTTTTCCTTGGATGAGTATATCATGAAGGGAACGGGGTCAATAGTATGCGTACGCAGACGCGTGGGTGTGGGGTGATCGGGGAGTATCATTATCTTGAAATCCTCGCCGCAACCCTTGAGGTATTCGTGTACGGGAGCGAGAATCTTTTTGTCGATAAGCTCGATTGAGAGCACCTTGTTCTCAACCTCGGCTCTGTGACCGCACTCGTCGGGACCTTCAACGTGAATATATACGTACTCTGCACCATTCTTGAATGCGTCGATAGCGGCCTGCGCCTTGCCGTCGTAATTGGTATGTACGTTACCCGTCGCTCCCTCTACGTCGATGGATTTCATGCCCGCGCAAAGACCGATGCCCTTGATAAGGTCAACCGCGGAGATTACTGTACCGTCAAGATTCCATTTGTCCTTAAAGGAGGGAAGCGCGGGCTTCTTTCCGGGGCTCCAGAGCCAAATTGAGTTTGCGGGACGGAGACCGCGCGCGCGGCGCGCTTCATTTACGGGGTGATGCTCAAGAATATCCCAGCTCGCTTTCATAAGCTCGTAAAATACCTTTCCGTCCTCGCCGTGAGGAAGGTAGTCCTTTATGCACTGACCGAGAATGTCGTGGGGGCGCATAAAATTATAAGTATCACATCCATCTTTCCAGATGATGCAGTGACGGTAGCTGACACCTGTATAGAATTTAAGGAACTCTGTGCCGAGCTTTTCATCAAGTGTTTTTATAAGCTGATCAGCCTCGGCGGTGGTTATCTCGTCGGCGCTGTGGTCGAGCATTATTTTTTCGTCGTATTCGCCATCATCGGAAAGCGTAACTACATTGCAACGGTATGCCACCTCGTCGGGTTGCATCTCAATGCCCATACTTACCGCCTCAAGGGGGGAGCGACCCTTGGAATAAACCTTGGGATCAAAGGAGAGGATAGCCATGTTTGCTGTGTCGCTTTCGGGAACCATTCCTGCGGGTACGTTTGAAACTGTGCCTACTACGGATACTTTCGCAAGAGCGTCCATGTGGGGCTTGTCTGCCGCTTCCATGGGAGTTTTATTGTTTAAGGCGGAAATTTTTTCATCTGCCATGCCATCGGGGATAAGAACAAGATACTTCATGATGTTTGTGCCTTTCTGAAAATCATGCCAAACAATATGGCATTATAATTATACATCTTACATTATATCACAGAATTTATAATAAGACAACACTATTTTAAAATATTTTCAAGCTTTTTTTGCTTATGTGAGGAATTTTGCATTTGTCCATATTAGTGAGAATACATAAATTTAAAAGAAAACTTTGTGCACAATTTCAGAAAAACGCTATTGACAATCATGTGACCGCGTGATATAATATTTTCAACAGATAAGTTTTGGATTGGGGACAGGTATGACTAGCTACATTGATCTGAATAAAAAATTCAAGCGTAAAGTGATATTAAGAGTAATATATTCTGTGCTTATAGGTATAGGAATATTTTTTGCATGCTTTTCTACTGTTGCGGGTTTTTCTCATGCAGGTGATTGGTTATATGCCACGTACGGATTTGGCTTTGTTTTGTGGATAATAGCGATATACAATCTCAGAACTGTCCATTTATTGTTTGAGAAGGAGTGGACGGGGGATATAATTTCCATTGAACTTCGCAACGGATATTATTCGCCTTACAAATTTGAGGCAAGGGCTGTTCGTTTGATCCCTACTGTGTACATAGATATGATAGTCAAAGATGAGAAGGGAAAAAACAAAAAAATAACCTACAATACAGCTTTTATAAATGCGTCATACTATCGCTTGGGTATGACGGTAGTACACAAAAAAGGCTCGAAATATCTCATAGATAAGCATCCTCCTAAAGATAAGATAATATGTCCTTTATGTACAAACACTTTGTGGGAAACCAAGTGTGATAGATGCGGAATAAAATTTGATATATAAAAAGTCGGTGACACGCTATGTCTTTGCGGATATTGCGTGTCACCGAAATTTTTATTTGTATTTTCTGTGTGAGCCCTTGCGGTTTTTATGCTTTATGATTATCAATGCCGTGGGTAGCGAGATAACCGCCACAATAGCTGTTATCAAAAAAGCGCGGCTGTGAGTGTATTCTGAAATTTTATTTACGGCTGCGAGTATGGGATTTTGCGTGTAATCATCAGCGAGGACCAGGTCGCACTTTCCAACGCAATCACCGTTGTAGTATATCTTGACCTCTCCTACCTTATGTCCTGCCGAGACCGGAGCATCTACCTTCTGTGATGACAGCTCTATCTTTCTTGTCAGGAGATTTTCAGAATACTGTATGTTTTTGGGAAGATATACCTTAAGATCTTGTGCTGTAACATATGCACCCTGATTCTTAGCCATGCCCGTAAGCCCTATTTCAATGAGTCCGAGCTCGGTACCTTTTTTGTATATCGTGTGTGTCTGATATTCCGCTACAGCCCATTTTACAAGTTTATTTGCGGCGGCATATGCAAAAATGTTGTTTTCATCCTCATGTCCACCGAGAATGACGCACAGATATTTTTGATCACTATGCGAGGCAACCGTTATTAAACTCCATCCGCCTACACTCTGCGACTGTCCCGCGTTCATTCCAAAGCAATGCTCGTTATAATATTTCCCGCCATACAGTCTGTCGTGATGCGACGATATGAGATAATTGCGGTTATATACTGTTTCAGATGTGCTGAGAGTGTACATGTTTTCTGAGCAAATCTCCATATACAGTGAGTTTTTGTATGCTGCCAAGGCTATCTTTGCGGTGTCTGATGCGGTTGTTACCATGGATTCATTGTTTGGATATCCAATGGGGTTTGTGTAATGGGTTTTTGTTGCTCCGAGCTCATGAGCCCGTCTGTTCATCATAGCAACAAAATTTTCAGCACTTCCGCCCACAAGATAAGCGATCACGTATGCGGCATCATTATAGCTTCCGCATATAGCCAAATAGAGAAGGTCTGATACCAAAACCTTATCGCCCGCTTTAAGATCGTACTTTAATCCGCTTATATTTGATCCGTTGATTCCTACAAGCATCTCACCTGTTATTTGTACTTGCTGTTGCAATTTGTTTTCAAAATTTTCGCAAGCCAAAAGCCCCATCATTACTTTTGCGCTTGTAGATGTGGCAAGTGGGGTGTTATCATTTTCAGCCTTAAGGATCTTGTCGGACGTTATATTGTAAAAATAAATTGCGTCAACGCCTTCTGTTTTCGGGGGCTCTGGAAGCCCGATGTCCTCCGCGCAGGTGACCGTCGAAAAAAGCGGTATTACAGAACAAACCAAAAGCAGAAATGCCACAATAAGCAGGAGGAATTTTTTCATATGTCAACCTCCGTCTGCTTAAAATACGATTTGGCATGCTCTAAATCGGCTGAGATAGCATCGCACAACTGTTCAATGCACGAAAATTTCTTTTCCGGACGCAGAAATTTATAAAACTCTGTTTTGATGGTATCTCCGTATATATTTCCGTCAAAATCTATGATGTGCGTTTCGCAGTTGACCTTGTGAGAATCTATACTGCCGGATATCGTGGGACGTATGCCGACATTAGAAACGCCTGTATATTTTTTACCGCTTGACATTTGACATATAGTAGCGTATATTCCGAATTTTGGAATTATACATCCATTAGCAAATTCCTGGTTGGCAGTAGGGAAATTCATTTTGTGGCCCAGCTGTTTTCCTTTTTTGACTTCTGCTCGAATAAAATGCGGTCTTCCCAAAAATTTTCGAGCTTGCTCCATGTCCCCGTCAAGAATAAATTTTCTTATTTGAGAGGAGCTTACAGTCAATCCGTCAAGTTCTATCCTGCCAAGCACAACGGTGTTAGTTTTTCCAAATTTTGCTTGAAGAAGCAGGGCATCACCCAGCCTGTTTTTGCCAAATTTGAAATCATATCCGCACACGGCACCAATGCAATTGAGCTCTCCTATCAGATGGTTTGATACAAAGCTGTCGGCAGACAGATCCTTGAAAAACGGGAAATCAGCCACTATAACAAAATCCATTCCGTGTTCAAAGAATATGCTCAGCTTGTCTTCGGTCGACATTATAATGTTCGAAGTGTTTTGTGTTTCCAGGCACCATGCTCCCACCGAGGTTGCACCAAGGAGCTTCTTCTGTTCGACAGCTTTTTTCAGTAGAGCTGAATGAGCTATGTGTATGCCGTCAAAGTTTCCAAGCGTTATGATACAGTCTGATAAAACAAACGGGTTATTTGGAAAAACAATTCTGAATCCTGTTTTATTTATTGTTGTCATCTTGCGTTTTTGTAAGATAATACTTTACCATGTCTTCAAGAAGCGCATCGCGATCGATCTTGCCGATGAGATTCCTTGCATTTCCGTAGTTTGCAACATGTGTGGGGTCCTCGGAAAGCAAAAAACCAACTATTTGAGATACGGGATTGTATCCGCCAAGCTCAATAGAATTTCCAACCTCAAGCAGTACATCGCGGTATTCCGAAAGTGGAATTATGCATTCTTCGGTGTTTTTGGGTTCCTCTGAGGGGGTATTTAATCTTCCTTTTATTGTTTCTAAAACCATGTTTTTACCTCTCTTAATTTTCGCCAAACATTTTATTGAGCAGATCATCTGAACGGCGCTTTATGATGGCAGCATAGTATGCAACGACGATAATTTCGAGCGCGTTTGTAAGTCTGTCGCGAGCGCCTGCGACAGGTTCTTTATAATTTGCGGTGATCTTTGCTATTTCATGCTTTATAGATCCCAATGAACAGGATTCATGCAGCATCAAGGAATCAAGTATCTTGCAGATATAGTCGTACAATATGGAATCTTCAATAATGTCATCGCTTCTGTCATCTACTTTTCCGTTGATGTACTGAATAAGACCTGCGATTTTATCAAGCTGCATGCAAGAACGAAGCATGTTGATTATGAGTATATGAGCGAATTGGTTCATATTGTATTTTTTTAGCTTTGCGTTTTCCACCCAACCGCGCTTTGTCCAGTTCTGCAATGTGGAGCCGTCGATGCCGGAAACGTCTCTTATCTGGGTAAGCATGACACCGTTGGATATATAAAATACTTTGGACAAAAACTCAAGTCCTGTTACGTTTCCCATTTCCGAACGCAGTAATTTTGTACCCGGAATAAAATCGTCTTTGATCTGAAGATTCATGTTTCTACCTCTTTTCCTTTGGATATGTTTTTTTACTGTGATGTGTGTAGATGTTATACAATGTATATTATATATTACAATCATGTGATTGTCAAGTGCAGTACGGAAAATAAAAAATAATTTATGTGGATTGCACATATACTGTGGTATAGATTTTTTGCGAGGGAAAATATGAAGATCAGTATAGGTGCAGACGGTTTTTTATTGCTTTTTGGGGTGTTGTTGGCCGAAAATCGCGCGGCGGGGATTATATGCATAATTTGTGCTACCATACATGAGCTCGGGCATATTTTTGCGGCGGCGGTTATGAAAATTAGGCTAAGAGAATTGAAAATAGGCTTTGCAGGTGCGAGAATTTATCCTCAAAATGAAGTCTTGCCGTATAAAAAAGAGTTTTTTCTATGTGCCGCAGGGCCGTTTGTGAATCTAACATTTGCCTTTTTGGGTGTATTTGCGTTTAATGTATTCTTTTTGAACAATGGCGCAGTTTTTGAAGATAGATTGATTCAAGTGTTTGATGTTTTGCGCGGCAACAGCGGAGATTTTGAAATCATGCTACTGTTATTTGTGATAGTATCTTTCATGCAGGCATTAGTCAATCTTTTGCCGATAGAGGGGCTGGATGGCGGGAGAATGATGGTATCTGTGATCTCGCAATATTCCAACGCACAGACGGCATATAGGGCAGAAAGAGCTATTACGTTCTGCACTGTAACTGTCATGTGGTTGCTTTCGATATATCTTTTGCTCAAAACCTCAAGTGGAATAGGCATACTTCTGTGCGCGGCATCCACATTTGTAAAAATGATAAAAACAGACGGCAATTAACATATAAAAAACGGGGGCATTTTGCTCCCGTTTTTGCATTACCAAATTTTAAAGTGTGATGTTGTGCGTTACTTTGTAAGATCCAAGCGCGCCTGTCTCGGAAGTACCGATAAGAATCTTTTCAACGCGCAATGACGTTGGTACTTTTTCACTCTTGATTTTATTATAGGCTCTGTCTGTTTTTGTTGTGTCTGAATCCATAAAGAGGGTAGTGTGGAATTTGTAATCCATGTCATATTCATGGAGCGGTACGTTGTATTTTTCGAGCAAAATACGGTTGAGATCATCGTGTATAAGGTTTACTGTGGGGCTTTCCTTCATACGTATCCATACTATAGTTTCTTCTTTTTCAATGCCTGCAACCTCAATATCAAACGGTTTGATTTGTTTGTAGTAATCAAGTATCGTATTTATGACGTCGGCATATATGCTATTATCAACGCAAAATGACATTTTGAGCGAAATATGAAAGGGAAGAGTGAAGTTGGAATTTGCAAATCCTATGTCGCTCTCAATTTGTTTGGCTGCTGATTTTATATTTCCAAGCTGACTGTCAACATCGATTCCTGTCCAGATGTACATGTGGTTCTCCTTTGGGGATAATATCAGTGATACAAATATTATACCAGTCGCGGCGAGTTATGTCAATAGAGTGATCACATCGGTTGTTCACCCTTCATCCGCACCACTCAAAAACGCACCCATCAAAGCAATATATGCCAATGGGAGGGGCGGGACTTGAACTTTCACATAAAATTCTGCGAATTTTATGTGATGGGCTCTGTGTTACCCTTCGTCCGCACCACTCAAAAACGCACCCATCAAAGCAATATATGCCAATGGGAGGCGGGACTTGAACTTTCATATAAAATTCTGCGAATTTTATGTGATGGGCTCTGTGTTATCCTTCATCCGCACCACTCAAAAACGCACCCATTTGGGTGCGTTTGAGTGGTGCGGATGAAGGGACTTGAACCCATATGAAATTGCTTTCACTGGAACCTGAATCCAGCGCGTCTGCCAATTCCGCCACATCCGCATATTAAATTTGTGCCAAAACTAAAGGGAGAGACTGTGTCATCGTTTTACGGGACTTGAACTTTTACACAAAACTGTGTTTTGTGTGACGGTTTATCAAGTTACCCATTTGTTGTACCAAAACTAAAGGGAGAGACACAGTCTCTCCCTTTAGTTTTGGTGCGAGAAACGGGACTTGAACCCGTACGGTGTAACCACACGCCCCTCAAACGTGCGCGTCTGCCAGTTCCGCCACTCTCGCATGAAACACTGTGTTGCTTTGGACAACACGGATATTATACATCACAAAGTTTGTTTTGTCAATAGCTTTTTGAAAAAAACTTTATATTTTTTTGAAAGTCTTTTGCTACTCAATATGTATTGTACGATTCTGATTTTTTGTATTGATCAGTGGGTTAAAGCTGTTAGACAAAAATTTTTTATATTATTGACATACCTTTTTAAATACGATATAATGAGAGCATGCTTTAGTCACTTTTTGTAGAGGAAATTATGAAATTCAAGGAAAAATTCGCGTGTCTTTCTGACCGCAAGGTGAGCAGCTTTATTTATTTGCAGGTGTTTTTTAACGCCATGATCACCGTACTGAATATATTTGTCAACACCTTTCTGCTCAAGGCATATGGAAATACGTCAAATGAGGTTATGATATATAATCTTATCATGGCGATAACGCAACCGATAGCAATGTGTACGTCATTTTGGATATCCAGACGTGTAGGCTGTCTGCTCACGCAAAGAATAGGATTTGGCTTTTATGCGGTCGCTCTTATCCTTATGTGTATTTTTGGTGAGGAAATAGCATTTTTATATCCCTTACTCGGTATTCTCATAAGCTTTGGAGCGGGCTATTATTACGCGGTCTACAGCGTGCAGATGCTTCATTATACTAACGACGGAAACAGAGATGCAATCTCGGGTGTGCTGACGGTGCTCGGCACGGTAATATCATTGATATTGCCTATCGTTTCAGGATATATTACGACTGTATTCAATGAATTTATCGGATACAAAATAGTTTTCGGTCTGGTTGCGCTTATCGCCTTTGCGGCGTTGTTTACTACAACAAAGCTTCCAAAGATAGATACATGCCAAAACAATATCCGTTTTTTAAACGTATTTAAAACAATATGTAACAATAAAAACGGCAGAAATATAATGCTCGTCAATCTTCTTGATAACTTCAGAAGCTTTACCATAGGTATGTATATAACCGTGGTGGTCTACCGCATTGTAAGCAACGAATTGTTGGTAAGCACGATAGCGGGAGTAGGAAGCATTCTGACGATTATCGGAGCTGTGCTGTACGGTGTCGTGGTTTCCAAGAAAAATCGGGCAAAGTCTATACTGATAGCCACAATCTTCACTCTCGCCGCGTGCTGTTCGATGTGGTTTAAACTCAATATATGGACTCTCGTAGCCTTTTTCCTGATGTATAGTTTTTTCAATATCTTTATAGCTATGCCCGTGTTAAACACACATTTCCACATAATAGAGCAGGATATGGGAATGAAGGACGCAGGGGCGGAGGTACATACCGTAAGGGAATTTTTTGTGGGTTTGGGAAGAATACTCGGTATTTTGATGATCTTTATAGCTCCGCAGAATGATTTTGGCACGGCACTTGTGTTTGCCGTACTCGTCGCGTCTGCGCTCATAAGCGCTATTCTAATAAAAAGAATCAATAGTACGAGTGGCAAAACCTTTTAGAACAATTGAAAAATATCCCCAATTTAATATTGAAAATTAAACGGTGTTATGGTATAATAAAGCTATAACACCGTTCTTTATAAAGGATGTAGAAAAATGAAAAACGTATTACTTATAGGTGACTCGGTGCGTCTTGGATATCAGTCGCGCGTGGCAGAGCTACTCGGAGAGGACGTGAAAGTTTATGCTCCCGAAGAAAATTGCAGATATACCAAGTATGCACTTTGGGGAATGTATACCTACATGGAAATGTGGGGACACCCGAAATTCGACGTGATACATTGGAACACGGGTGCGTGGGATCTTCACCGTTGTACAGCGGACGGGGAAATATTCACCCCTCTTGACGAATATCTTGCGGTAAACCGCCGCCTTGCTATACAAATGGAGAGTTACTGCGACAAGCTTATATGGGCAACTATAACTCCGGGCAATAAAAAGCTTGATGAGCAGAAGGCAATAAATTCACTTATTAACACAAATTCTGAGTTTACAAAGGTTTTTTTATGTGATACAATGGAGAAGTGGAATGCCGATGTTATGCGTTATAACGAGGCTAATTCCGAGCAGCTTGTTGCGCGTGGAATTAAAATAAATGATTTGTGTTCGCTAATGCTTCGAGATACGGACAGGTATATTTCGGAAGACGGTATACATCCTTCACAGGAGGGGTACGAGTTGCTTGCCCGGCAGGTAGCTGAGCAGATTGGGGCATTGCTGTGATCGGAGGAACAATATGACAGTAAGAAAAGCAACAAGGGATGATCTTGATAGAGTGAACAGCCTTTTGGAGCAAGTGCTTGAAGTCCATGCAGATGGCCGTCCCGACATATTTAAGCATGGTACCAAAAAATACAGTGACAGCGAGCTGTTTGAATTTTTTGAAAATGATCTTACGCCGGTTTTTGTCGCAGAAAACGAGAGAGGATTTGTCTGCGGATACGTTTTTTGTATTGTCAGGACAACAGAAAATAACTCTATACTAAAAGACAGACGCGAGCTTTACATCGACGATCTTTGTGTGGATGAAAGCTGTCGAGGACAGGGAATAGGGCGTCGTCTCTTTGAGTACGTCGAAGAATACGTGCAAACAAATAATTTTGATTCGATAACACTGAATGTATGGAGTCTTAACGCATCAGCTATACGTTTTTATGAAAAATGTGGCTTTTCTCCGTTAAAGATAACAATGGAGAAGTCGTACGACAAGGATTGATCCTACGGATTCTTGAATGAAGTTTTAAAAAAAGTAAGTTTAATCTATTGCAAACGTTAAAGCTTTATGCTAAAATTATAGTGTTCAAAACCAAACGAAAGGCAGAATTTCAAATGAGCATTAGAATAGGAATTTTCGGATACGGAAATCTTGGAAGAGGTGTAGAATGTGCCGTATCTCAAAACAGTGATATGGAGGTTGTGGGTGTATTTACCCGCCGCGCTCCCGAAACCGTCAAGACTGTAAAGAACTCGCCCGTATATCACGTTGATAAAATAGGCGAGATGACAAAGGATATAGACGTTATGATAATTTGCGGGGGAAGTGCTACGGATCTTCCGGTGCAGACACCGATGATTGCAAGCATTTTTAACTGTGTTGACAGCTTTGACACTCACGCAAAGATCCCCGAACATTTTGAAAAGGTTGACAATGTAGCAAAGCAATCGGGCAAGATCGCTATGATATCCGTAGGTTGGGATCCCGGTATGTTTTCTCTTAATCGCTTACTCGGTGGCGCTATACTTTCTGACGGAAAGGATTATACGTTCTGGGGCAAGGGAGTAAGTCAGGGACATTCGGATGCTATAAGACGAATTGACGGAGTGCTTGACGGCAAGCAATATACCATTCCCGTAGAGGCAGCTCTTGAAGCTGTAAGAAGTGGCGCGAATCCCGATCTTACCACACGTCAAAAGCATATCAGAGAGTGCTTTGTGGTTGCAAAAGAGGGCGCGGATAAGGCAAAGATTGAGGCAGAAATAAAAAACATGCCTAACTATTTTGCCGACTACGACACAACGGTGCATTTTATCACAAAAGAAGAGCTTGACAGAGATCATTCGGGGATTCCTCACGGAGGATTTGTTATCCGCAGCGGAAGAACGGGAGCTCATCTTGAGCATAGTCACATTATAGAGTACAGCCTCAAGCTTGACTCAAACCCCGAATTCACTGCGTCCGTACTTGTTGCTTATGCGAGAGCCGCGTATAGAATGAACATCGAAGGCCAGTGCGGCTGTAAGACCGTGCTCGATGTTCCACCTGCATATCTCAGCGCAAAGTCGGGTGAGGAGCTTAGACGGGAATTGCTTTAAAAATATGATGGAAATATAACGATAGGAAAGAAAAAACATGAAAAAAATAATTGTATTTGTATTGGTATTATGCTTGTGTGCATGCGCATTTATTGCCTGCGATAGCGCGGATGAAAAAAAAGAAAATAATTCTCAGTCGGGCATTCAGGATACTCCCGACAAATATCATAGCTTTAAATCTGAAAGTGACGCTGAGGTCGAGGGAACATATTTTGATGCTTCCACTACAAATCAAGGCGTTGCGATAGATATGAACAAGGTCAAGACACAGATAGGCGCATATGATTACGCAGATTTCGTCAAGACCAACGACGTAACGGACTTTGTAGTTATCAGAGTTACGGGATACGGCGACATCGTAGTCGCGCTTCGTCCCGATGTTGCTCCCACAACTGCACAAAACTTTAAAAAACTCGTATCTGAGAAATTTTTCAACAACCTTGTTTTTCATAGAGTATATAAGGGCTTTATGATTCAGGGAGGTGGTATGTATGCTGACGGAAGTGAAAAGGATGCCTCGTCTATAGTCGGTGAATTTACAAGCAACGGATTCACAAACAACCTCACTCACGAGGCGGGAGTTATCTCTATGGCGCGTACAACAGTGCCCAATTCTGCATCTTCACAGTTCTTTATAATGCATTCATACACGCAGAGTCTTGACGGGTCTTATGCAGCATTTGGATACGTTCTTGCAGGTATGGGTGTTGTAAATGAGATAGCCAATTGTAAGGTACAGGCATCTGCAATGATGAACGGAGAAGTGTCCGATCCCGTTGAAGATATTATCATAAAGGAATCATTCTTTGTAAAACCCGTAAAGGGAACAGGAGTAGGCTCTGAGAAGTCATATGCTCCCTGCGCGCATAAATACGGAGAATGGGCACAGACAAAGGCGGCAAGCTGTTCTGCTTTTGGTGAAGAAAAGAGAATTTGCAGCGAATGTTCAAACGAGGAGAGCAGAAAGCTCTCCAAGCTCCCCCATAGCTACATAGACGGCTTTTGTGCTTGCGGAGCGTATAATTTTGAGGTAGATGCTGCTATCGAAGGTGTTAGCTTTGATACCGCGACTACCGGTTCGGGCACCGAAATAGACATGGAGAAGGTCAAGGAACAGATAGGTGCGTATGAGTATACCGATTTTGTAAAAAATGAAGGTCCTACCGATTTCGTTGTTATAAAAGTCAAGGATTACGGCGATATAGTTATCGCGCTCAGAAGTGACGTTGCACCTATAACCGCTGATAACTTCAAACAACTTGTTTCTCAAGGCTTTTACAAGAACTATATATTCCACAGAGTTATTAAAGATTTCATGATACAGGGCGGCGGAATCAAGGCAAACGGAACGTCTCAGACGACGGATGCTATTTCCGGTGAATTCACAAGCAACGGATTCCTCAATACCCTTACTCATGAGGCGGGAGTTATCTCCATGGCTCGTACGAACGAGCCCGACTCTGCATCATCTCAGTTCTTCATCATGCACGGAAAAGCAGAACATCTTGACGGGGACTACGCCGCATTTGGTTACGTGGTTGCAGGAATGGACGTTGTGGATGCTATCGCAAAGTGTGAGGTTGATAACCCGTTATCCAGTTTCCCCATGCCCATTGATAAGGTTGAAATCGAGGATGTGTTCTTTGTTTCTCCTATAGCAGATACGGGGCTTGCGGCGGAAATTGTTGTAACCGAATAAAACAATAAAAAGGTTGTTGCATCGCAACAACCTTTTTATTTTATTCAACGGATTTAAGGACTTTGATGGCCTCATATATGCTATGGATAGGAATAAGTTCAATATCCGTATCTATCTTTCGCTTTTCAATATTTTTGTAGGGAACAATAGCTTTTGTAAATCCAAGTCTTGCCGCTTCTTTTACACGCTGTTCGAGATTTGATACGGCGCGGCACTCACCCGAAAGACCAAGCTCGCCAATGGCGATAAGATCGTCGGGAATGGCTTTATCCGTGAGAGAGGATATCATAGCGAGTGCTATGGCTGCGTCCGACGCAGGCTCGTCAATATGAAGGCCTCCTATTACATTCAGATATACGTCGTTTTGATAGAATTTTAAGCCTAAACGCTTTTCAAGTACGGCAATAATGAGACACGCGCGATTGTAGTCAATTCCGTTTGACGTACGACGCGGCGCGGGGAATGACGTAGGAGACACAAGAGCCTGTATTTCGGCTATAAGTGGGCGTGTTCCTTCTATTGTACACACGGCACAGTTGCCGGGGGTATTTTTAGGTCTGCCGGACAAAAGCATCTCCGACGGGTTTTCAACCTCGATAAGCCCCTTGTCTCCCATTTCGAAAACGCCAATTTCATTTGTTGATCCGAATCTGTTCTTGTTTGCTCTTATAATCCTGTATGACTGAAGCTTTTCTCCCTCAAAGCAAAGAACCGCATCTACCATGTGCTCAAGCACCTTGGGCCCTGCAATCCCGCCTTCCTTGTTAACATGACCGACAAGGAGCATGGATATACCCTCGGATTTGGCTTTCGTTATGAACGACAATGCGCACTCGCGCACCTGCGTGATGCTTCCGGGCGCGGATTTTATCTGCTCATCATAGATTGTCTGTATGGAGTCGATTATGATAACGTCGGGTTTTATTTTATCGGATTGTTTGATGATATCGTCAATATTTGTCTCTGTAAGAATATAGAGATTTTCTCCCATAACGCCAAGTCTTTTTGCGCGGAGCTTGAGCTGACCGCCGGATTCCTCACCCGATACGTACAAAACCTTACGGCTTTTGCCAAGACAGTCTGATATCTGCATGAGCAAAGTAGATTTTCCTATACCCGGCTCGCCCGAAATAAGTACGACAGAGCCATGGACAAGGCCTCCGCCAAGAACGCGGTCAAGCTCTGAAAGTCCTGTGCCCGATCTTATGTATGATGGAATGTCCAGCTCATTATACGAGATAGCAGTATTATTTGTGCCAATGCTTGATATAGCGCGGCGATTTGCTTTTGCGCTTGACTCGGGCGCTGTATTGATTACATCCTCGACCATAGTGTTCCATGAGTTGCAGGATGGGCATTTTCCCATCCATTTGGGTGTTTGGTAGCCGCATTCGGAACATATATATATTGTCTTTAGTCCTTTCATGTCAGATCCTTCCGCCTTTGTTATTCTTACATTTAAGTATAACATACCTATAAATAATTTTCAACATCAAATCAATAAATTTTTTTGCGGTATCATAAATCTGACAGACTGTCCATATAATTTAGCGATAGTATATCAAGGAAAGGTGCGGTATAAAATATGACGGAACACTCCATTTATGAGGATATATCTCAAAGAACTAACGGAGATATCTACATTGGCGTTGTAGGGCCGGTTAGAACCGGCAAGTCCACGTTTATCAAAAGATTTATGGAATCTCTTGTTCTTCCGAATATTACGGAAGGGTATTCACGAGAAAGAGCGAGGGATGAGATGCCGCAATCTGCGGCGGGAAAAACGGTTATGACAACGGAACCCAAGTTCATTCCGGACGAGGCGGTGACGATAACTCTTGACGGTTGCTCTAATTTGAATGTTAAAATGATTGACTGCGTGGGTTATGTCGTACCCGAAGCGCTCGGCACTATTGAGGACGGTCAGCCGAGAATGGTGAGAACACCGTGGCGTGACGAGCCTATGCCGTTTGTTGAGGCGGCGGAGCTTGGAACGCATAAGGTTATAACCGAGCATGCGACAATAGGAATGCTCATAACTACAGACGGCACGATAGGCGACATTTCAAGGGAAAGCTATGTTGAGGCAGAGGAGAGAATTGTCAGAGAGCTTCGCGAGATGGGGAAACCGTTTGCTCTTATTTTGAATTCTGCTAAGCCTACAAGTGATCAGGCAATAGCTCTTGCGTACGAGTTGGAGGCTAAATACGAAGCTCCGGTCGCGCTTGTTTCCTGTATGGATCTTGATGCTGAGGATATACGTCATATACTGGAGCTTGTGCTTCATGAATTTCCTGCCAACGAGATAAGCATATCTATGCCCGAATGGACTACGGCATTGGAGCCTGATCACAGAATAAGACAGTCTCTTATGACAAGCATACATAAATGCGCCTCTCGTGTACACAAGGTGGGGGATATCAAAGAAGCATTTTCCGATCTGTGCAATAATGAATACATAAAGAGCGCAGATCTTGAGGAGATAAACCTTGGCAACGGTTGTGCGCGCGTATCTGTGAAGATGGCAGACGGTTTGTATTTTGATATTATAAGTGAACTTACGGGATTTGATATAGACGGAGAACAATCGCTTATCAAGCTGTTAAAAGAGCTCTCACAAATGAAGGACAGATACGACAGAGTAGCTGCAGCACTTGACGAAGCGGAAGAGAAGGGCTACGGAATAGTTATGCCCAACATATCAGACCTAAAGCTTGCCGAGCCCGAGATAGTAAAGCAATCGGGCGGTTATGGCGTACGACTTAAAGCGTCGGCGCAATCTATACACATGATACGCGCAAACATCGAGACCGAGATAAATCCCATAGTAGGTACGGAACAGCAGTCCGAGGATCTTGTTAAATACATGCTCCGAGAGTTTGAGGAAGAGCCCACAAAGATATGGCAATCCAATATGTTTGGAAAAACTCTTTATGAGCTTGTGGGAGAGGGACTGCATACGAAGCTTGAGCACATGCCCGAGGCATCCCGCAAAAAGCTTTCCGAAACGCTCGAACGTATTATCAACGAGGGTAGCGGCGGACTTATTTGTATTATACTTTGATAATAAAGAAACTCAACCGATGAGGTTGGGTTTCTTTGTTGTAAGACGCAAACCACCGAAAGGATTTATCCTTTCGGTGGAGAATATCAGTATTTTTTGCCTTATGTAATTAGTTTGAAGTTTTTCTTGCTATATACATATCCTATCTTTCCATTTTTGTATAAAACAACGTAAAATTCATCACCTTGCAAAACAGAGTCGTTAAAGTCATCTTTATTTGTAAAACAATATTCGCTCCAATCATATAGTTTGTCAGGAACTTCCCATTCACCTGATTCAAACCTCACGCAAAGAACCTTACGGAAATCAAAAAAATGTCGAATTCGCGGATGATACTTGTTTTTGGAATATTTCTCAATCAATTCTTGGCTCAAGATTGTAAATTCCATATTGGCTATCCTACGTTTGTTACATTGATAACAACAAAACTGAAAGATAATATGCGGCACGGGAATACACCAAACCAACAGTCCCAATATAAATGTTTTTGTCAACGCCCAAACAAGCACAGCAAAAAGCATAAACAATATAATAAAATTCATAAACAGATTGAAATGATATGCAAAACTGTTTTTATTGATCTTTTTCAAGTCATTACATATGACCTTATGCATTAAAAGTTCTTTTTGCATTAACATCCCCTCCGAACATCACTATATTTTCATTATATCATAGAAAAAATATAATGTCAACTCTACTAATTACCATACGATAACATCACCTAATATAGCTCGTCTAAATTCCATGCACCACATTTATATAACTCACCTAGAAAAAACACCGAAAGGATAAATCCTTTCGGTGTGAAATCAAATCTTGCCATCTTTCAGCTCGTATATTTTTTTGCTGTATGCATTTACAATAACACGGTCCTTGGCATTGTCCAATACGACAACATAAAAAACATCACCCTTGATAGTGTAATCACATACTCCATGATTGACAGCTATCCTTCCGTGCTTTTGGAAATATAATGCATCCTCCAAACACCGCACGTAATCCTTGCGGCCAAAAGAACCTATGAGAACCTTTTCTCTGACTTTTTCTTTCTCCGCAACAGTAGCAACTGTATCCTCGCAAATGCTGTATTCTTTGTTGTTAACAGCCTTCAATTTCAAATATGTATCTTTAAAATTAATAACAAGGCGTATGCAAAGCGGTATAAAAAACACGAACATCAATATTACATATAGGAAATCGTATAAATCAAAGAAGTGTTCTATTGTCAAATATAGAAATAGCACAGCCACCACACACCCTAAAAATGTATATATGATGCGTCCGATGTGCTTTAACATTTGAGATTTGACCTTTTTGTGTAAATCGGAATGAATACGATCTCTATCAAGTATTTTTTTGTTGTGTTGTCCCATGAGTACCTCTTTTGAATTTACTTATACCATTATACCACTTATTATAATCAAAGTCAAGTAATCGCCTTTAACGATCGGGGAAAGCAAGCAGATTACTTCCCATAATTAGGTGTCAGTGGAGTGAACATGATACCCACCGCATTTTCCATGTATTCTATTTTGTCGTAGTCGTAGTACAATACGCAATCCGTATATTTTTCATACAGCCATGACAGATTGGATGTGCTGCCGTTTGTTCCGTTATAGAAATAATTGTAAGACCAACCCAATGAGGATGTTGATCTCTCATAGTTGTATCCTGCGAAAAGCTCAATTTCGTAGTTTGAATTTATCTTATATATCTCATGATACATTTCCTTAATGTCTTCATAATGAATGCAGCCGTTGGCATCTATCCACACGCTGATCTCATCTGTGTATTCATAGCTCTGCAAAAGCTCGACGGATTTGTTATTGATTGACAAAATTGCAGTGATGTGCCAAGTGTCTGTGGGTGTGTGTTTTGCCATAAGAATAAGCTCGTCCGAGCCATCGGAGTTAAGGTCTTTTAGGCAGTAGCCCATTGACGATTTATAATCAAATGCCAAGTCTTTCTCGTTTGTATACATACCGTCGACAAATTGCCATACATTATATAATTCATCTTCTGAAAGGAGCTTTTGGGGATTTTCTGCGAAAAATACAGTATAATTGCTATGCGACCAGTCGCTTGGTTTTGATACCTTATTCCACCTATCCTTTGTGCCGGCAAAGTGTATGGTTACCGGACTTGAAGTTTTGGAAAATGCATTTTCGCCAATGGTTTCTATTGTGCTTGAAAGATAGAGATTAAAGAATGAATTGAAGGCGTATTCCTTTATAATTTTTACTCCATTTGGAATTTTGCAGTTTGTCGAATGTATCTGATTAAAAAACGCATGTTTACCTATGACGGCAATGCTACCGTCATTTGGAATTTCCCAATCTGCCATAGCGCATATGAGGGTGGAGTTTTTCTTGTCTATCAGACAGTTGCCCTTTACGTAGAAATCAGAGTTGTTCTTTGATACAGCAATGTATTGAAGATTTTTACACGTAAGAAATGGGTTTACTCCGATATAATCAACGCTTTCGGGAATGAATATACTCTGTAAGCTATAGCAACAGTGAAATGCCATATCCCCGATGCTTTCAACTCCTTTTTGAAGAGTGACAGATTCGAGATTTTCGCAAAACTCAAATGCAGTGGTGCCGATACTCTTTACAGATGCGCTGAGCACTACGGATCTTATGTCCTTGCAGTTATAGAACGCACCGTCTGCAATCTCCGTTACTTTGTCTCCGTCGGGGGAGGTGGAGGGAATAACTATATGTTCATCTGTACATGTTCCGATGCCTGTGACCGAACACGATCCGTCATTGTTTGAAATGAATTCCAGACCATCAGAACAGCTTGCTTTGGCACATTCAGTCGCAGACTCAGCGGGGCGCTCCTCGGAAAGCTTGTCCTTGATGTCGTTCTCATCACACGAGAAAAACAAAATGCAGGTGGCGATCAATGTCATAAGTGTGAGTATTAATGCAAGAGCTTTTTTCATGGTCTTTTCCTTCCTTTTAGTTGAATTGTTTTATATTTTGGGGGCAAAAACGGTGCGGCAAAAGTCGCACCGTTTTTATCATTATATTACGTTATCAAATATCAGTTTGTTGCAGATGTGTAAGATACAGATCCCATGTCCATAACAAGCTTGATATCGGCGCCGAGTGCAGCGAACTTTTCCACAATGTTGACGTATCCGCGCTGGATCTTGTCAATTCCTGTGATCTCGGATGCACCTTCACTTCTGAGAGCCGCGATGACCATAGCCGCACCTGCTCTGAGGTCATGACAGGTAAGGGGAGCGCAGCCTGTGCTTTCAACACCCTTTATAACTGCTGTGTTGGATTCAACCGAAACATTAGCGCCTGTCTTTGTAAGTTCATCGACAAATCTGAATCTGCTGGGGAATATGTTATCTGTAACCTTGGATGTACCCTGTGCGTAGCAGAGCATGGTGGAGAACTGAGCCTGCATGTCTGTGGGGAAACCGGGATAGGGCTGAGTTGCGATATCAACTGCCTTGTACTTTCCGCAGGATTCAACGGTTATGTAGCTGTCGCCAACTGTTACGTTGATGCCCGCCTCGATAAGCTTATTTGTTACACTTTCAAGATGCTTGGGGATTATGTTTGTAACAGTAACTCTGCCGCCTACAGTTGCGGCTGCTACCATGTATGTGCCTGCTTCTATCATGTCGGGGGCGATGGAGTAACGGCAACCGTGAAGTTCCTTGACACCCTTTACCTTGATCACGCTTGTTCCTGCGCCTGTGATGTTTGCACCGCAAGCGTTGAGGAATACCGCAAGGTCAACTATGTGAGGCTCACGTGCTGCGTTTTCGATAACCGTTGTACCCTCAGCATATACAGATGCGAGAATGGAGTTAACTGTTGCACCTACAGATACCTTGTCAAAGAATATCGTGTTTCCGCGAAGTTCCTCGGTCGTTTCAACCTCGATGTGTCCGTTTCTGATGTGGCACTGCGCTCCGAGCGCTTCAAACGCCTTCATGTGGAAATCAAGAGGTCTGGAGCCTATGCTACATCCGCCGGGGAGGATAACGCTTGCTTCACCGAATCTTCCAAGCTCTGCGCCGAGAAGGTAGGATGAACCGCGAAGCTGTGATGCAAGGTCATCGGGAGAAGAACAGGGCTGTATGTTTTTACAGTTTATCTGAACGGAGGTGGAACTGAGAATTTTCACCTCTGCTCCGGATGCTGCAAGGATTTCAAGAAGGAGTTTTATATCGCTGACCATGGGAACGTTATCTATTATGCATGTTTCACCCGTAAGAATGCATGCGGAAATAACCGGAAGGGCAGAGTTCTTCATTCCTCCGATTGCTACTGTACCGTAAAGAGGCTTGCCGCCGTTGACTATGATCTTATCCATTCTGTACCTCTGTTCTGCCGTATGGCGAATTTATTTTGTGGGGAAAAAGGGAATAGCACGTTGAATTTTAAGGGGAAAAGTGTCTTTGGGGAAAAGCCACTCGTTTTTCATCATGCTTTGTTTTTTTATATAAAAATTTGTCGAATTCTACTCGGGTGTGCATGTATATATTTTACCATATTCCAGCATTTTTGTAAATAGAATATGCGCGTTATTTACAAATATTTAACAATTTAAAAAGTAAAAAATTTCCTTATTTTTTGTCGTATAAAATCTAACGTTGTGTCGTACCAATGCAAATACAAATGTTCTATATTGTGCTAATTTGGCACTAATAATGAATAAAAAGTTTCCAAATTGAGAGAAAATTAATAAAATAAATATAAAAAAAGAAAATCGTACACAAAATATGTCGTTATATTATTTGAAATTAACTACGACATAAAATTTAATGCTTAACAAATTGAAAAAAATGTCATATTTAGGGCTGAAAAAAATAAAAAAACCGTTACACAGACATTGTATGCCGTGTAACGGAAAAGTGTTATTATTTTTTTGTTTTTAATTTATGATGTTGTTGTTTTTTAAATATGCGACCGTAAGTCTGACGACCAGGTCATAGCTTATTTCTCCCTCTGTTCCTTGGATTTTAAGAAAGGTATCATTAACCGCAGAAGATACTTTGCTTGCTCCGGAATCATAGTATTGCATAAAAAATTCACTGTATGCAATTTGTTCACGCAATACCCGAACATTGAGTTGTTTATCCGCTTCATAGAACAGCTTGGCATCGGTAGCACGTAGTGCTTTCGCAACATATTCGTACATATTAAGATAAGCGCTGTACAGAATATACGGATCCTCAGATTCCATACATACTAAAAACGCCATCATATTGGCTTCGTCCTCTCGCGCAATTCCTCTCTGATGTGCCATTTCATGGGCAGCCGTAAAGGGTGTGGAGTAGTCTGGAAAGTCTATGTTTATATTAGTTTCTCCTGTGAAGAAGGTGTATATGCCCAATGTGTGCATGTAAGACATGCCCTTACTCAGCATTACAGGCTTGAGCTTGCTGTCAAAAGTGGTGATAAAATCATTCTTTTGGCAAAATGCATCGTATGCTGTATTCAGCTTTTTGTTCATTTCCTCAAATGAATACGGCATTTTTGAAAGATCATCTTCACCGTATTCGATTTCGGAGGAAAGAGTGTTCAGCTGATTTATAAGATATCTGGTGGTTTGATTCAGGTCGCTTTTGGTTATTTCTGTTTGTTCTATGCCGAGTTTTTTATCAAGAGTGGGGGTTCTGTATCCGGTGGCAAAGGTCATAACAAATAAAGAAAATATCAAGGCAACTGCGGCGAATGGAACCGACAGTGCAGATATGACCATTTTCCACGTGTGGCTGCGTTGTTTGATTGCAAAAATAATATATACAACGGTTGCGGGAATAATCGAAATAATTATAAACTCTGCTAATGAAAATGGGAATATTCCCGTTATTTTTGCCAATATCATTCTAAAAAATGAGCTTATTCGGAAATTGAAAAAGTCTGCAAATTTTTCACTGAATATGGCTGAAACGTATATTATTAAACATACCCCCGCCAAGCAAAACATTATCTTGCAAAAAAGAGGGATTCGCTCGTGTTTTTTGGGTACCGCGCGCCAGAGTTTTTTTTCCTCGTCTGTCAGATAGGCGTAATCTTTGGCAGACAGGGATTCTATATAAACATCTTTTTCTTGTGTTTTTTGTTTTTTCATGCTTTTCCTTTCATGTATTCAGATACAGAGAAATATCATTGCCTGTTATTGAGAAAAATGCGTTTCTTATATCGTCAGGAACATCTGCAACAACGTGTTTTGATTCATGGGAAAACGGAAGCGTAAAATAAATATTATATGCATGCAGGGCGTGTCTGGATATGTATTCGGACGGTTGTCCGTACAAGTCGTCTCCCAAAAGCGGATATCCGATAGATTGAAAGTGAACGCGTATCTGATGCGTTCTGCCCGTTTCCGGGTATGCTCTGACAAGACTTATGCCATTTCCGCTATATAAAAGCTCCCAATCGGTTTTGGCAGCCATAGCACCGGGTTCATCCAAATTACACACAGTACGCATTATAACGCTATCCTGTTGACGTTTCATGGGGCTGTCTATGAACCCGTTCGTTTGCTTAAGCTCTCCACAGAGTATAGCAATATAGCTTTTTCTAACGTTATTATTTTTGCGCTCATTCGTAAAATGAGCAGCAGAAGCCATATTCTTCGCTATAACAGTTATTCCGCTTGTGTTTTTATCGAGTCTTCCTACAGGTCGGAAAACAAGGGGGATGCCGCGTTCACGATAGATAAAAGCCAAAGCGTTGGCAAGAGTGTCATCGTGATGGTTGTGCGATGGATGGGTAGGCATAAAAGGGGGCTTGTTTATAACAAATATATTCTCATCCTCATAGATAATATCTATTGGAATAGGCATGGGGGATATATTGGTGTTGTCGGCATCGGAAGAATCGTCAATGTTTATGTGGAGCATATCATTGAATTTAAGTACGTATCTGACAGTAACGTGTGTGCCGTTTATTTCCAGTCCGTGAGGATCTTGTTTGAGCTTTGTAATACATGCGGAGGATATTTTTAGAGTAAATTTTAAATAAGACAACAGGGTTCTGCCTACGTATTGCTCGCTTATACGAATGTCCATAAAGTCCTCCAATCAAGATATTACAATCATTATATCACACTTTTATAATATTTATAAGAATGTTTTGTTAATATTTGAATTTACATCGGCGTAATAATCCTGAGAGCGCTTAAATATAATATATCAATGAAGCTGTTGGGAGGTACATATTTATGAAAAAATTTTTAGGTGTGATGTTACCTATATTTGCCGTATGTGTATTGATGTGCTTGTTCTGTGTCGGCGCACACGCGGCGGAGATCGTGTCAAATGATAACGTGTCTGTAGTTTCTTACGGATTGCACGTTCTTGCAAATCAGACAGATATGAGGGTTGCGGGAATAAAGGGGCATATACTGAACTTTTCGGAGCAGAATTTCATGTGTGGCATGAATCTTTCGGATATTGAAAGCATACAAATTACAGAAATTCCCGACCCCACTTTGGGAACGCTATATTACGGATCCGAAAAGGTACAGGCGGGGCAGAAAATATCCGGAGACAATATAGCCAATATGACATTTTCCGCTGCAAGCGATCTGTCTTCGTGCGCGGTATTCAGCTTCCGTGTAAACGGAGGCGCGTATGAGAATACGTGTAAGATATATATGTTAAGCTCTATGAACTCGTCACCTACAACCGATAATGCATCGTTTGCATCTTTAAATATAGAAACGCATAAAAATATAGGTGTATCCGGTGTGCTGTCGGGACATGATCCGGAGGGAGATGAATTGACTTTTGAAATAACAAAATATCCCGAAAAGGGAGTTGTCAAGATGACCGACAGAAATTACGGCACCTATACGTATATCCCTTCCAACGGATATTCCGGCAAGGATAGCTTTGAATATGTAGTTTACGATAAATACGGAAATTACAGCGCGTCCAAGGAGGTTTGTGTGTATGTAAGTGCGCCTTCTGTTTCGGTGGTTTATAGCGACTTGGCGGGCAGTGGTATTCATACTTATGCTATCTTTTTGACAGAGGAAGGAATAATGAATGGCGTTCAGGTAGGAGAGCATTACTATTTCAAGCCCGAAAGCGAGGTCAGTCGCGCGGAATTTGTTGTTACCGCTATGAACGCGATGGGAATAAAGGACGTTCCCACGGTATCTGATACGGGATTTGCGGATGATGCGGATATCAGACCTGAGATGAAGGGATATATTGCGCTTGCATACACTAAAGGATATATAAGCGGAATAAGAAAAGACGGCGAGATATATTTTTGCCCCGATGAGACTATCCTGCTTTCCGAGGCGGCTGTTATACTCAGCAATATAATAGGCTATTCCGAGCCCGTTATCAAACCCGTATTTGCCGATGCTGATAAAATACCCGCATGGTCGGAGCGAGCAGTTATATCCTTGCATGCACTTGGAGTGATAGAATGCGGAAGTGACAGTATAGAGGTTAGCAGAGAAGTTACCAGAGGCGAGATGGCTAAATTATTATCAAAGGCGATGGTTATTGCTAAAAATATAAAAAAATAAAAACACAAAAAGCGCTTATATGTTCCAAAGAGGAATCTATAAGCGCTTCTTGGTTTATACGGATTAGTTCAAAGCACCCTTGATCTCTTCTACCCAAGCGAGGATATCAGCCTTTTCGGCGTCTGTTACCTTGGAATCGAAAAGTCCCATCTTGATGTGCTTTACGTTGTCGATTACGTTTGTGCCTGCTTCGCGGAGAAGTTCCTTTGTCTTTTCAACAGCAACATCGTCGCCGGCCGTAAGGATCGCTACGTTTGCAGCTCTTACCTTTGTAAGCTCTCTTACGAAAAGTCTGTAATCATCGGGAAGAGCTCCCTTGAGGTTGATGGCAAGGATAACGATTCTTTCCTTGTCACATGAGTATGCGGGGGGAATTCTGTCTACGGAATTTACATTAAGGTCATATTCTGCCTTAATCATGTTTCCAATGGCGAGAAGCTTTTTCTTCTCGGGGTAGCAAAGTACTCTCATTTTGATTGCCATTTGTTTAATCCTCCAAAAGAAATTTTATTGATTTAATTATAATATGTTTGCCGTTAAGAATCAATGAGAATATGTAAACATTTATCTGAATTGCTGCATATTAGCATCATAGACGTCAGTTCTCATTATTCTGTACGAGATGTTTTGTGCATCGGAGAAAATATCCGTATTTTGTTTTATTGCAGTTACAAGATATTCGGGGTTCAAACTCTCGGTGTTTCCTGCGGCAAGAACGGCGTTTATTTCCAGCGTATTGCCGTCTGTGTTTGCTGCAATATCTTTAATGTAAGATTTGATATCTACTTCCTTTTCGCCGGACTTTGACCGTTTTGTCATCATGATGGGTGTAGATACGAAAAACAGCTTTGCTATTTGTGCCAGCGAGTTGTCCGGTAGGTGGTCCGACTTGATAGTAATGGAATATCGTGCGTAGCTTATTTCCAAGAATTTTCTGCTTGGTATATATGCCTCGAGCACGTACATTTCATCTGTGAGATTGGCATTGAGCTGATCTTTTATTTCGTCGAGAGTGATCTCACGTTCTATTTTCAGATCGGCAAATTCGCACATGCTTTCTGTGCCGACAGACAAGGGAAGTCCGAATACAAGCTTGGCATGGGGGTTAAATCCCTTTGTATACCACATGGGAATGCCCGAACGCACGAGTATTCTGTGGAATGATCTTTGAAGATCAAGGTGAGATATAAACTGCAGATTGCCAACCTTGCAGAATTTTATTCTGACAGTAATGGGGGCATCAAGCATGGGACGTGAAAACTTGGAGTAGCAGCTCTTTACTTCTTCTTTGGACAGCATGTCTTTTCACCTCCAAGCTTATTTGCACCGCATCCCGAACAGTGTTCACGGCAGTTGGGTGTGGTAACCTCCTCATGTGCCTTCTTGGCCTCGCGGATCAAAAATTCCTTTGTGACACCGCAGTCAATTATATCCCATGGCAGAATTTCATCATATGCCCATCTTCTGCTTGCGTAGAATGCGGGATCAATGCCGGCACGCTCAAACGCAGACATCCACATATCGTAGTCGAAAAATTCGCTCCAAGCGTCAAATTTTGCGCCGTCTCGGTAGGCAATTTCAATAGCATCCGCGAGACGCCTGTCACCTCTTGCAAGAACCGCCTCTATAACACAGGTTTTTGCATCGTGGTGTTGATATCTTATTTTTTTATCCGTTACGCAGTCACCGATGAATTTCTGCTTTTGCTCAAGAACTTCAAGAGAATCCTGAGGTTCCCATTGAAATGGGGTAAAGGGCTTGGGAATAAAGCATGAAACGCTGAAGGTTACCTGAGGAGCGCGACCTTTGTTTCTGTTTGGATTTGCATAATAAGCTTCTATAACTGTTTTTGCAAGCTCGGGAATACCCTTGAGGTCCTCTTCGGTCTCGGTGGGAAGACCTTGCATGAAGTAAAGCTTGACCTGTGTTTTTCCTGCAGTAAATGCAACGTTGACTGCGCGCAGAAGATCATCAAGCTGTACGTTTTTGTTTATAACATCTCTTAATCTCTGCGTACCGGCCTCAGGGGCAAACGTAAGAGAGGATGAGCGTACCGAGGCAACCTTATCCATAAGCTCTTTTGTAAAGCTATCTACTCGGAGTGAGGGCAAGGAAAAGCTTACCATGTTTTCATTTGTCCAATCCAAAAGCTTGTCCGTCAGCTCGGGAAGCCACGTGTAATCACTTATGGAAAGGGAGGACAGGGACATTTCCTCATATCCCGTATTTTCAAAAATACATTTTGCTTGTTCATTAAGCAGATCCGGAGACTTCTCTCTGACGGGACGGTAGATTATACCTGCCTGACAGAAACGGCATCCCCTAATACATCCGCGAAATACCTCAAGCATGATTCTGTCGTGAACCACTTCTGTGTACGGCATAACTACCTTTTCAGGGAAGGGGGCTTTGTCCATATCCGTAATAATTCGCTTGGTTACCTTTGTCGGAATATCATCGTATATGGGAGAGTAGGATTTGATAGTGCCGTCGGTATTATATTCGACTGTGTACAGAGAGGGAACATAAACACCGGGGATAGTTCTTGCTGCTTCATGAAGGAACTCTGACTTTGTGTATCTTCCTTCATCCTTCATTTTAATGTAGAGACGAACTATCTCTACAAGCATTTCCTCGCCTTCGCCGATGTTGAATAAGTCGAAAAAGTCAGCTACAGGCTCGGGGTTATAGGCGCAAGGCCCTCCGCCGATAACCAAGGGGAACTCTTCTCCTCGGTCGGATGCTCTTAACGGAATATTTGCCAGATCCAACATGTTCAACACAGTGGTGTAGCACATTTCATATTGAAGCGTAAATCCAAGAAAGTCAAACTCGGATATACTATCCTTGCTTTCATGAGCCCAGAGAGGTATGTTGTGCTCCTTCATTTTCTCTTGCATATCAATCCAAGGAGCATATACTCTTTCACACCATATATCTTTCTCATTGTTGAGGCAGTTATAAAGTATTCTTATGCCAAGATTAGACATACCGATCTCATATGTATCGGGGAATGCAAAGGCAAATCTTGCTTTTATATTTGTTTTATCTTTGATTACCTGACCGTATTCGCCTCCCGAATATCGGCCGGGCTTTGATACTTGTTTGAGTATCTCGTTGAGTTGTTGATTCATAACGATTCCTTTAATTACTTTTTCTTGTTTAGTAGAGTAAGCGCACCTACAAACAGTGGGATAAGTGCTATGGTTTGAATAAGTAGTGTGAAAATATCTCTATAGAACAGTATATCCGAAGCGGAGGGGATAAGATATCCTATGATTGTTACACCAAAGGAGATAAGTGCTCCGGCAAAGATAAACAACAAGGACATTTTGGATAGCTTTTTAAATACCGAAGGCAAGTCCTTGCAAGCCAGAATGGGGTGGACTATATTATGTATATCTCCGGATGCTACGATTCCCCCTAAGCGCGATACAGATTTAGTTGGAGATTCGTATTCGTAAGATTTGTATACACCTATTTTACAGGAGCGCCCTATTTGAGGCTTGATCTGAGGCTCGTATGTTGCGACTATACTCTTGATGCCGTGCATATGAAGATTTTTAACTGTCTGCTCAAATGTTCGGGTTACCTTGGGTGTGCAAAGATATATCATGGAGAGCTTGTTATTGATTACGAGATATACGGCATTTTTATCTTTTTTGACATCTATGGGTGCATCTCCCATATCTATACTTGTTTGGCTCTGATAGAGCGAAATGAATTTTTTATCTCCAAGGAGAATGTGAGACGTGTTATCCATATACACTTCAATGCCATTGTCATTGATCTGCACGATGTTGATATCAGCCGGGCTTATAGATTCGTCTTCAGCGATAGGATCCTTGCAGACTATATTTGAGAGGGGCCCGCCCAGAGCTGAAAAGAGTCTGTGTGCGATTTTTGAAACCTCGGCTATATCAATATTGTCTGCGGGTAAAGCATTGACACCGCCGCTTATTTCAAATGCGGATACATCGGGGAAAATAACGGAATTTGTTTTGGAATAATCATCTATCGCCTCTGTGCCTATAAATGCACATTTCTTTTCTAAGAGACGGTTTGATGATATGAACATTGACAGAGGTATCACCAATACAAATGACGCAGACAGACACATAAATACCGTAAATGCTATTGTAGCTGCAACGTCTGCCATGCTTCCGCCGGCAAAAATAGATATACACGCGATAAGCATGGCTGCAAGGGAAGCGAATCCCAATACAATGGTCATATTTCCGCTTCCGTAATAAGATTCGGAGCTTCGCTTGAAATATCCCGAGATATATTTGGTCTTTTTTACGGTTATTGCGTTGCCCTTGATCTTTTTGCCGATTTCTATGTTTTTGAGATTATCGGTATTGTTTGAAACCTTTTTGCCGGACGTGAGTATTTCTGCAGAATACAATTCGTCCGAAGACGTTATTAAATTAAAGGTCTGATACTCGCGAATGCAGTTGAGAAGTTGCGATGTTAATGCCGATATAAAGAACAGAGCCACCGTAACTCCGAACAACTGAATAGATGCCATGTTGGATACACTGTGATGAGCCGCGCGACATATTATCAGTATATCATATACGAGTAGTATCAAGAGTGCAAATATCGGTATTGTAAATACTGTTTGCGTAAATTTGACAATTCCTTTCAGTCCGCTGAGCAGTTCGTGTCTGACTACTACACAGCCTATGGCGAACAGCAAAAGCTCGATTATAGGGAATATAACGTATGATGCGGTGTCGTCTTGGTTTTTGAATATCATGCCAAGAATGAAAAGCACAAGCGCTGTCACCGCAAAAACGGCGATCTTTACGAGTATCATTCGTTTATCAAACTCGTATTTTTGTTTTATGCGGGGTATCTGATCTTTATCGGAAAATTCCTTTCCGCAAAAACCGAAGGGTATCTTATCCTTTTGAGGTTTGTATGAATTGGTAATGCTTTGTACTACGAAATCCGTGCGATCAAGACCAACCTCTGAGGCAAGCTCTTCTCGATAACCCAACTGCAAAAGCAGGGAAATATCGTCATCATGAAGCTCTGCGCCGTTTGTGTTCGGCATGCTTGAGCTATCTTCAAATGATGCACCGAATATGTTATCGCATTGGTTATTTGCAAGCAGATGCCACTGAAGCGGATCATCCGTGTACTTGTCTTTGGAGCGAATAAAGTTAGTAGAGGAAGCAGATTGAAGTTGAGGCGCAATAGGCATAGCTACAGTTGCGGCGATAGAATCGGTTTCAGACAGATTCTCATTCGCATTCTCTGAGTCATCAAGCTCACCGAATGTAACGTCATCTTCCTCGTTTTCGGAGTTATCAAGCTCTCCGAACGTAATGTCATCTTCTTCGTTCTCGGAGTTATCAAGCTCGCCGAATGTAACGTCATCTTCCTCATTCTCTGAGTCATCAAGTTCGCCGAACGTAACGTCATCTTCTTCGTTCTCGGAGTCATCAAGCTCGCCGAACGTAACGTCATCTTCTTCGTTCTCGGAGTCATCAAGCTCACCGAACGTAACGTCATTTTCTTCGTTTTCGGAGTCATCAAGTTCACCGAACGTAACGTCATCTTCCTCGTTCTCG
>SVTX01000007.1 GCA_015063545.1 Oscillospiraceae bacterium
CCTCTGTCCCACGCTACCTCGATTGCGTGGCGGATGGCACGCTCTACGCGGCTCGTGGTGGTCTGGTATTTCTTTGCCACGCTTGGGTAGAGAACTTTGGTGACGCTGTTTATGATGTCGCTGTCCTTTATGGTGAGCAAAATCGCGGTTCGGAGATACTGATAGCCTTTGATGTGCGCGGGCACGCCTATCTGGTGGATTATACGAGTGACCTGCGCCTCTATGTCGGGGGATTCATCTGTCGGAAGTTGAGCAGAGTAGAATTCAGGAGAGCCTGAGTTTTTGCGCTTTTTGAGCATGTTTTCAAGGTTTTGTATCAGGTTTTGTGTGTTGATGGGCTTGATAAGACATAGGTCTGCGCCCGCTTCAAGAGACTGAACGAAAATGTTTTGATTGGATATCGGTGAGGTCATCACTATGATGGGGGCTTTTTCCTTGCCGGATTTGATGCTTCTGACAAGCGAAAGCCCGTCTATTTTGGACAGCCAGATATCGGCAATTAGTATGTCGGGGTGAACTCTGCCTATAAGAGCCAGAGCATCTTCTCCGTTTGTAGCCTCGTCTATGTATCTGCACCCCGCGCGGGAAAGAGCTTCTTTGAGCATGCTCCTTTGAGAGTTGTTTTCGTCGGCTATTAGTATTTTTGTTGTGTATTCCACTTTGCTTTTTCCTCCTGTAATACGTTTTTTAATGTTTACAGTAATATATTACCATAAATTAGGAGATTTTGCAATATAATTTCCAAAAATTACCAATGGTGAGATTTAACAAAGTTTTAGAATAAAAAATGTAAAAAATATCCAATTTACAAAAAACGGTACTTGCATGTGTCATTTAGGACACAACGCGAAGTACCGCTTGATCAACATTTCTGCAAATATTCAATTTCATTTTCCGTCAAAAATCTCCATTTGCCGACGGGGAGATCTCCAAGCTTCACATCCCCGACAGCTACACGGCAAAGTCTTTTTATTTTGACACCGTGAGCATCGCACATTCTGCGTATCTGGCGGTTTCTGCCCTCGTAAAGCTCAAACTGCACGATTGTATTTGAGGCGTTTTGAGCGAGTTTTTGAACGGTTACGGGCACAGTCTCTCTCCCGTCTATAAGTATGGAGTTACCCAGAACGTTTATTTGCGGATCGGACAAAACTCCGTCAATCGTTACGTGATATATTTTGGGAATAGAGTGGCGCGGATGCGTGAGCTTGTTTGCAAGCTCACCGTCGTTTGTGAGCAACAAAAGTCCGTCAGAATCCATATCGAGTCTGCCTATAGGGTAAACTCTGACACTTTTGCCTGCGCTGTCTTTGAGGTCGCGACAAAGGTGTGTGACGTCGGTTCGCCCTTTTTCATCAGATGCGGTTGTGACTATTCCTCGCGGCTTGTTGAGCATTATATAAAATTTTTCATTTGTGAGCATGCGGATTATTTTGCCGTTGTACTCCACAACGTCAACAGCGGGATCTATTTTCTGCCCGAGTGTGGCTATTTTGCCGTTGACCTTTACCTTGCCACCTTGAATTTCCGCTTCGGCGGCGCGTCTGGACATTATTCCGCAGTCGGTAAAATATTTTGATATTCTTATGCTTTCCATCATTAATATTATGTGAATAGCGAAGCTATCCTTTTGAACAGATTAGATTTGTTTTTATCTGCGGCGACCGTATCTGTCGCGCGCAGGGGAGTGGTAGCGATAGTTTCTCCGCCCGTTGTGAATATAAGCGTTCCAAGTCTCTCTCCTTTTACAACTCCACCCATGTGAAATCTTGGTAGCTCAAATACGCATTTTATTTCTTTGTGATCTCTTGGGAGTATCACGGTCAGAGCTTCGGAGTTGGCAACCGTGACGCTGTCGCGGCACGCGCCCGAAAGGGGCAGAGAATACGTGAATTCGCCCACCTCGCAGAGCGTTACCCTCGTATAAAGCGATGATGCAAAATCGAGCAGCTTTTTATGGTCGTTCCAGTCCGACGGCGCGTTAAGTGTGACGCAGATATATTCCACCCCGTCGCGTTCCGCCGCGCTGACAAGACATCTGCCGCTTTTTTTGGTAAATCCGGTCTTTATGCCGATAGCGCCTTCGTAGCTTTTGAGAAGCTTGTTGTGATTTACAAGAAGCCTTGTGCCTTGATTTTTGTGCAGAGGTATGGTTGTCTTATACGTAGAAACTATTTTTCGGAACGTATCGTTTTTCATGGCCTCGCGGGCTATCATGGCAAGCTCCTTTGCCGTTGTATGATGTCCTTCCGAGTCAAGTCCGTGGGGGTTTTGGAAGCTTGTGCTTGTGAGTCCCATTTCGAACGCGGTTTTGTTCATCATTTGAGCAAAGCCTTCGATACTGCCACCCACTTCCACTGCGATAGCTGCTGCCGCGTCGTTGGCGGATTCAAGCAACATGGCATAGAGAAGCTGTTCCATGGTCAGCTCCTCGCCCTCGTAAAGGTATATTGATGAACCCTCTATACCGACGGCAAGGGGGGATATTTTCACAGGCTTTTGAATGTCGCAGTGCTGCAGAGCAACAAGAGCAGTCATGATTTTCGTTGTAGATGCCATAGGCAGCTCTTTGTCGCAGTTTTTTGACCAAATTATTTCCCCGGTCTGCGATTCTATGACTATCGCGCTTTGCGCCGATATATCACTTTCAAGAGGTCGCTCGGATGATTCGGAAGCGAGCAGGGATGGGGATATTTGCGTATCCGACGGAGCTTGCAGGTTTTGCGAGCATCCGCACAACACAGACAAACATAACAACACAGCCGTCACGACTATGGCGGCTTTTATTTTGCGAATTCTTTTCGATAATTTAAGCACAACAAACCCTCCGGGCAAAAACTTTTAAAATTTACTTATAAAAGTATATTTGCCCGAAAGGGTTTTTATGATAGTTTTGCCTGAGCTCAGTTTGCTTCGTCCTCGGAGTTGTCCTTAGCGAAAAGCGCCTTTATCTTTGCGATGATCTCAGGTGAGCGATCGAGAATTTCGGAGATCTGCTCGATGGGATCTGAGGGATTCTTAAGACCGATGTTTACCATTTCGGTCTTTCCGTCTGCGCTGATGCAGAGAAATCCTACGGGCTGAATGGAGATTCCTGTTCCTCCGCCTGCGCCGAAATTCTGGGGCTTTGCCTTTTCGGACTTGTCATTAAAGTCAATGCCGCCCGTAGCGTATCCTACAGCAACCTTGGAGATCGGGATGATGGTAGTACCCGATGCAGTCTGAATGGGAGAGCCGATAACGGTATCGGCGTCAATGATGTTTTTTACCTGCGACAAAGTAGCCGCGATAACTTCCTGGAGTTTGTTTTCTGATGCCATAACAAAATTCCTTTCATTTATATGAGTTTAAATTTTTTTCGTGGTCTGCGAATTTGTAAATACGTGGTTTTGATTTGTGCTTGATGCTGTATTTGTCGATGTTTGAGGAGGAGTGGGCTGTATATTGAACCAGCCGACGATTCCCTTGATACCGCACTTGAATATAACACATAGAAGCCCAAACAGATTCATGGAGAAAGATAATTTCAAGTCTGCTTCAATGCTATCGGACAGATAGTCGGGCTCAATACATACGTCTGCGCGTTTTTGTCCGTGCAGATTGGAGTTACTGTCCAGAATCGTAATAAGTGCGCCGTATGCGGTGTATATAGCGCTCCAACGAAGAGCCACCTGCGCCGCGTCGGGACCGCCAACCTTTATTCTTATCCTGGAGGTTTTGATATGAAGATGGGAGAAGAAAGTAGACAGAAACAGTCTTGCAAGCTCCGAGAAAAAGCTTACCATATCCGTCACAGGTGGACGGCTTGCCTTTTTCTGCTTTTTGAGAGCCTTGCGCTCAGCTTTTGAAAGCTTTTTTTCTTCTGCCTTGCGAGCCTTCTTTTTCGCCAATTTTTCAGCTTTTTTCGCCGCCTTTTTCTCGGCAAGCTTTTGCGCTTTTTTCTCGCGTTTGGCTATTTTTTTTGGAGTGTAGTCGCGTATCTTATATTTTTTTTCTTTTTTGGGCAATAGCCGTATCTTTATTCCGAATACCCAAAGACTGAGACGAAACTCATCCTTCAGCTCCATATTCACGGATACGCGCACAGAAAAGAGCAATACCAAAATTGCAGCAATAATTAAAAATACAATTATAGAGATCACTCCTTTCTCTGATATTTGAATGGATTATTATTCGTTGATTTGATCTTCTTTTGTTTCTTCGGAACTGTTTTCATTTGAGATGGGAGGAAGCATCATGCCGACTTCTCCCACAAGTCCGATGTTTGCGCCTTCCTCATCGCTCTCTGCCGGAGGAGTGAATTCACACTGGGGAAGCTCGTCAAGAGAGTTCAGCCCGAACACTCTCAAAAACTTTTCGGTTGTTGCATAAAGCATGGGGCGTCCCGGCGCGTCAAGTCTGCCGCAACAGGCAATAAGATTCTTGTCAATGAGAGATGTCATGGCGTATGAGGAATCAACTCCTCTTACCGAATCCACGTAGGAACGTGTTACGGGCTGATTGTAAGCTACTACAGCCAGAGCTTCCATTGTTGAATTGGACAGGTTGCCGCCTCGTTTTATTCCAAGTGCTTCTCTTATGTAAGGCATGTATTCTTCCTTAGTTGAGAACTGACAGGAGTCGGGATACATCAGAAGCAGAATTCCGCGAGTGGATTTTTTGGAATTGTATTCCTTTGACATAGCCTCTACTATGCTTTTAACGTCGCCGACCGAAAGTCCGAGGACCTCCGAGAGCTTTTCATAGGCTATAGGGTGACCCGCGGCGTAAAGTATTGCCTCTATGGCACCCGATATATTTGTTAAAGTTGCATTTTCTTCACTCATGTTGTCGCCTCGCTTTCTGTAAACATATCAAGCTGCTTGTCCGCCTCCTTGATAGCCGAGCCGAATTCTCCGGGCACATCCTCGGGGGGATTTTCATTTATCATAAATTTCGCGTCATCCCCCATAAGCGAGGATATACCGCTATCGTCTTCCGCGATAAGTATTCTCCGCACCTTGATAAGTTCAAGGACACCGAGAAATATTGCTATCATGTCGTTGAGAGATACGGCGTCTTCAAGCAGCTCTCTGAGACTTGTCTCCTTTTTTTGGGACATATGCTTGAGAATTCCCACGATCTTCACCTCAACGGGCACTATGGGCTTGCTTATCATAGGGGTAAACGTCTCTCTGTCGGGCAGAGGACGGTTTTCGTTATAGGTCAGTATACGTCTGACTGCCAACAGCAGACTTTCGGTCTCCTGATCTGCAACGAAAGACTTATCTATTGATATTTCATCAGTGTCTTTTTCAAGTCTTCCCGAGTATTTTGCGTATTCGGGTAAAAGTTTTTTGGCTGCTTCTTTAGCTTGCTGATATTTTATAAGCATTTCGGCAAGCGCGGCTCTGGGGTCTTCTTCATCCTCTACCACCTTGGGCAGCAGCATTTTGCTTTTGATGAGCATAAGTTCGCTCGCCATGACGATAAACTCTGAGGCAAGCTCCATGTCCAGCGCCTGCGCCGCCGCAATATATTCCATATACTGCTCGCAGATGAGGTTTATCGGAATGTCCTCAATGCTTACTTTATTCTTTTGTATAAGGCTCAACAATAAGTCAAGCGGGCCCTCGAATTTTTCGAGGCGGTAATTTAAAGCGTCCATTGGAGCCTCCGGTCAGATATGATTAGAGCAGCGCGGTAAAGAGTTTTTCAAAGGGGAAAGCAACAAAATCCATAACCCACGAGGCGATCGTTGACGTCAGATAAACGCCGAACACACGCGAAAGGATAAGGTTTATTGCCATAACTATCAAAAACGAATATCTTTCATACTGCATGAGCATGAAATACCATTTTGCCGGCAAAAACGCCGTAATAAAACGTGAGCCGTCAAACGGAGGAATGGGTATAAGATTGAATACCATAAACACGAAGTTGTACATAGCAGACAGATAAAAGAAGGTTTGAGTTATATAGAATATGTTATAAACGAATTCCGTTGTGTCTGTCGACCAGAAGTACTTTATCTGAAGGAATAATGTGAAGATGTACAAAAACGTACTTATAACTCCGAGCAGAAAATTCGCAAGCGGTCCTGCTATACCTGTGATAGCCATGCCCCTTTTGGGATTTCTGAAATTCCTTGCGTTTATGGGAACGGGCTTTGCCCAACCGAAGCCGAACGCGATCATGCAAAGAGTGCCCCAAAGGTCGAGGTGCTTTGCAGGGTTTATTGTCAATCTGCCAAGGTTGAACGCCGTTCTGTCGCCCATTTTGTAAGCGGCATATGCGTGCGCCGCTTCGTGACATGAAAGCGCGAAAAGCACTATCGGTACGGTCAGAATAAGCTGAATTATTGCTATTTTTATATCTCCTGTGGAGAGAAGAGAAAAAAGCATGTAAACCTCCTGGAAAATTTGAGCACATTCAGCTCAAAATTATACGTCGCATCTTATAAGGTCATCGTACGTCTCGCGTCTGACTGCGACACGGGCATTGCCGTCCTTTACAAGAATAACCGGAGGACGGGGAATACGGTTATAGTTTGATGCCATGGAATAGTTATACGCACCGGTTACAAGTACGGCGAGAATATCTCCGCGTTCCGCGTGCTGAATGTCCATGTCTTCGCCAAGCAGGTCGCCGGATTCACAGCATCTGCCTGCCAGTGTTGCCCTGAAATCTCTGGGGGCATCGGCGCGGTTGGCTATAAGCGCTGTGTAACGGGACTGATAAAGCGCGTATCTGGGGTTATCGGGCATTCCGCCGTCCACCGAGATATAATTCTTGAATCCGGGTATCTGTTTTACAGAGCCTACGGTATAGAGAGTTATACCTGCCGCCGCTACTATGGAGCGACCGGGTTCAAGACGCACCTGGGGCATTTCAATGCCGTTTTGATTACAAAATCCGGTGACTACCTTGGCAATATCGGATATTGCCTGAGCGTAGTCTATATGGGGATCGTTTTCGGTGTATCTTACACCGAGACCGCCGCCCAGATTAAGCTCGCGAATAGAAAAATTGCATTCTTTTTTTATCTCGGCAATGAATCTTACCATTATATCTGCGGCATCGGAGAAGGGATAAATGTCAAATATCTGGGATCCGATGTGGCAGTGAAGTCCGTAAAGCTCAACACCGTCGCATGCGATAGCCTTCTTCACTATCTCCATAGCCTGTCCGGTCTCTATTGCACTTCCGAATTTTGAATCGACGCTGCCGGTTACTACCGCCTTGTGAGTGTGGGGATCAATGCCGGGTGTGATGCGGAGCAAAATACCCTGTTTTGTTCCTCTGCGCATAGCTTCAGCGTTTACCGCATAAAGCTCGTCGGTGTTATCTACGACTATTCTGCCGACACCCATGTCCATAGCATCGGAAATATCTTTGTCTGTTTTGTTGTTGCCGTGAAAATATATGCGGTCTGCAGGGAATCCCGCGCTTTTTGCGGTGAAAAGTTCACCGCCTGAAACGCAGTCAATGCCGAGCCCTTCCTCTGCGGCTATTTTGTATATCTCTTTGAAGCAGAGTGACTTTGATGCGAACAGGGGCAGAGCACCCTTGCCAAAATTCTTTTCTGCTGCGGAGAGGTATGTTCTCATATTTTGTCTTATTACGTTTTCGTCAAGGATGTATGCGGGAGTTCCAAACTCGCGCGCAAGCTCTACGGTGTCCATGCCACCTATTGTGAGGTGTCCTTGACTGTTTACCGATAAATGCGGATGAAGTATCATTAGTGTGTCCTCGTATAATTAAAGTTTTACTCCCGTAAGCTCGGATATTGCCGTCCAAAGTTCGGCTTTGCCCTCGCCCTTGAGAGAGGAGAAGGGAATTATGGGAGTACCTTCGCGGATGAGCTCGTCGCCCGATATCACCGCAAGATTATTTGCACGCTCGGTCTTGTTCAGCTTATCTATCTTTGTGATGACAAGGATGTAAGGAATTCCGGATGCGTTCATCCAGTTAAGCATCATAGCATCGTCGTTCGTGATACCTACTCGGCTGTCAACAAGCTGTACGACACCGCGGATGAGATCTGCGTTTTTATTTTTGGTAAAATAACCGTCTGTCAGAGCCGACCACTTATCCCGATCCGCAGGATTTCTCGCGGCAAATCCGTATCCCGGAAGGTCCACAAGAAAGAGCTTTTTATCAACCTCGTAGAAATTCACGGTTATTGTCTTGCCGGGAGTAGCCGATACTCTTGCCAGGGATTTTCTTCCGAGAAGAGTATTTATGAGTGAGCTTTTTCCAACGTTTGATCTGCCCGAAAGCGCGATTTGAGGAATCGGATCAGCGGGGAATTGGCTTGCAAAGCCCGCGGTCATTTTAAGATTGGTATTCTGAATATTAAGTCCCATAATGAGGCTCCTGTTACTGTTTTGAATTTGCGTGTATCTCCGTTGTATGAGAGGGTGCCGCAGGTATAGCGGTGTACCCATCCTTTTGCGTTGGTATGCGTTGGGGGATGTCCTCGCACACACATGCGAGGGCATGATAGAGAACATCACTTGCGTGTTTGCAAGGAACAAAAGTTATATTCTCTTTCACCAAAGCGTCAAGTTTATCAATATCTTTTATGTTATCGTGGGGAATAAGCACGGTTGTAACTCCCGCTGCATAAGCCGCCATGGTCTTTTCACGCAGACCGCCTATGGCAAGCACGTTTCCGCGCAGAGTTATCTCTCCTGTCATTGCCACGTCACGGCGAACAGGAATACCTGACAATGCACTTACGAGCGCTGTAAGCATGGTAACTCCCGCGCTGGGACCGTCCTTGGGAACAGCTCCCTCGGGAACGTGAATGTGTATATCCTTTTTTGAGTAGAAATCTGTGGGTATGCCGTATTTGGAGGCTATCTGACGCGCATATGTCAAGGCTGCCTTGGCAGATTCTTTCATGACGTCACCAAGATTTCCCGTGAGTTCCAATTTACCTGTTCCGTCAGTAACGGCAACTTCAATTTTGAGCATATCACCGCCGGACTGAGTATATGCGAGGCCGTTTACCGCGCCGATCTCGTCTCTGTCGGAGATCTTTTCGGGCAGAAATTTTTCTGCGCCCAAGAGACTTTCCAGATTTTTCGGTGTTACCGTCATGCTCTTGCATTTTCCGTCTATTATGTTAAGCGCGGCGCGTCTGCAAAGACAAGCAAGCTCACGCTCAAGATTACGAACGCCGGATTCACGGGTGTATGCATCTATTATTTTAGAGAGAGCCTCATCGGTTATTCTGAGAGTTCTCTTGTTAAGACCGTGTCTTTTGAGCTGTCTGGGAATAAGATGATTTTTTGCTATTGCCGTCTTCTCGCTCTTTGTGTAAGTATGAAGCTCAATTATCTCCATTCTGTCGATCAAGGGGCGAGCCACCGTCTCAAGAGTGTTGGCGGTTGCGATAAATATGCACTCGGAGAGGTCGAAGGGAAGCTCTATAAAGTGATCGCGGAAGAATTTGTTCTGTTCGGGATCAAGAGCCTCAAGCAGCGCGCTTGCGGGATCTCCGCGTCCGTCACTTGCCATCTTGTCTATCTCGTCGAGCAAAATAAGGGGATTTGAACTCTCCGCCGATATGAGCGCGTTTATGATTCTGCCGGGCATAGCTCCGACGTATGTTTTTCTGTGGCCGCGGATATCAGCCTCATCGCGTACACCGCCGAGAGAAACCCGTACGTATTTGCGATTCATTGCGCGCGCCAAAGAAGCCGCAATAGAAGTCTTACCCACACCGGGAGGTCCGTAAAGACATATTATCTGTCCTTTAAGAGAAGGATTGAGTTGCTTTACCGCGAGATATTCGAGAAGTCTTTTTTTGACGTCTTCAAGCCCCTCATGATCGGCATCAAGAATTTCTCTTGCTGCGGAGACGTCTGCGCGGTCGTCTGTCTTTTTACCCCAAGGGAGCTCCAAACAAGTATCAAGGTAATTTGTAAGTACCGTGGACTCAGCCGAGCCAAAGGGAGTTTTTGCGAGCTTTTCGTTTTCTTTAAGAAGTTTTTTGCGAACTTCTTCAGGCATATCGGCATCCATTATTCTGTCATAGTATTCGTCAGTATCCGACGCGCCCTCGCCAAGCTCCTCCTGAATAGCCTTCATCTCCTCGCGAAGATAATATTCCTTTTGTCCTTTTGCTATGCGTTCGCGAGTTTTTTTCTGCAGAGCTGCCTCGTATGAAAGGATCTTTCCCTCGTGAGCGAGTATCTCTATGAGAGTTTCTATTCTTGCGTAAGGTTCGAATATTGCAAGAACGTCGAGCTTGTCTTCTATCTTTTCAAGAATATGGGATGCTATGAAATCGGCAAGCTGCGCGGGATTTCGTATGCTTTTTGCGGTGGACATCACATCACCCGAAGCAAGTGCGGGGATGATGTTTGCAATTTCTTCTACCGCGTGGATCATTTCTCTTGCGTAAGCTTCTCCGCGAATACCCCCGTCATTTGCGAGTATGACGGTCTTTGCCATAACGTCGGCGATATTGTATTTGCCGGTCGGGCGGTAGGAGATAAGAGATGCTCTTGAAAGACCTTCAGCGATGATACGCGTTCCGCCGTCTGCGGATTTTATAAGCTGCTTGATTCTTGCAACGGTACCTACGTTAAAAAGAATGTCACCGTCTATGGAATCAACGTCGGACGCTGGCTTTATGGGGACTAAAATTATGTAGCCCGTACCTTTTGCCGCGTCGCGCGCTGCTTCTATTGAATTGAAGCTGTCTTTTCTCAGCTCGCAGTTTATTATTTCGCCGGGGAAGGCAACCGTGTCCTTAAGTGCGACAACAGGTAAGGTAAGCCTTTCGACGCTTTCTGTGAATTTTGACATATATAGATATCCTTTCGGGGTGTTTCAGTTGAATATTTTTGCGTATAGTTCATCAATTATATTATTATATCACAACTTTTTTGTAATTTCCATAGTTTTTCGAGAATATTTACAAATTTTATACTGTATTTAATTCATTTTCTCACGACGTATGTGCAACACAGCGTTTTTGACAATAAAAAAGCACAACCGGACCGTCACCCCTCGTGCTTTGATATCATTAGATTGATATTTCGGAAGATGCTCTCGCCTGTTGTGCAATATTTGACGGTCAAGCCCATGCAGGATTGACCGCTTATTCATTATACACCGAAATTTGGGATTTGTAAATTATCAAAGTTGACGATTTTTTCGTGAATATTTCGTCGTTTTGAATACAGAGTAGAAAAATGACGGATTATGTCGTAGTGCTTTTTGTGCATTCTTGTGTCGTAGTGAAAAGCCTCGAAAAAATCGCAAAAAAATTTTCAAAAAACTCTTGACAAGCATCGCGACTTGTGCTATAATCTACTCCGTAACAAAGAGAAGTCCCACTTCCACCGGACCGCATGGGCGAGTCACGGTTAATAATTTTCTTCACGTGTGAACAGTCATAGGTGGAGTAGATGAGTGCGTCGGGATTTCTGTGTTCCCGGCGTTTTTTGTCGGTATAAACCATGTACAAATATTATAGCATAAAACAAAATTTATTTTTTGGAGGTGTTTAGTCATAGCAACTAACAAAGAAAAAGACACTCTTATTAATGAAGACATTGATTTTCCGCAGATAAGAGTAATCGGTTCGGACGGAGAGCAGCTTGGTATAATGAGTTCCGAGCAAGCGCTCAAAATGGCGTACGATAAGGGCCTTGACCTTGTGGCAATGTCCGCTCAGGCAAATCCCCCCGTATGCAAAATTATGGATTTCGGCAAGTACCGCTTTGAGCGTGAAAAGCGCGAAAAGGAAGCAAAGAAAAAGCAACAGACGGTCGAGCTTAAGGAAATTCAGCTTTCGCCCAGAATCGATACGCATGACTTTGAGACAAAGGCGAAGCAGGCAGTTAAATTCCTTTCGTCCGGCAATAAGGTGCGTGTTGTTATGAGATTTAAGGGAAGAGAAATGAGCCACATGGCAATCGGCCGTGAGATAATTGACAAGTTTGCAGAGTTCTGCTCTGAGGTAGGCAACGTAGATAAAAAGCCTTCGGTCGACGGCAGAATAATGAGCATGGTCATCTCGCCCATCACTCAGAAAAAATAATATTTGTAAATAAAATTTAAAGGAGTATATAATCATGGGAAAAATCAAGACACATAAGGCTTCTGCCAAGAGATTTTCCGTTACCGGAACAGGCAAGGTAAAGATGAATCACTGTCATCACCGTCACAATCTCGGACTTAAGAGCCAGAAGAGAAAGAGACATCTTCGCACAGGTGCAATCATGAGCGAGGCAATGGCTCCCAACATCAGAATTCTCATTCAGAAGTAATTCTGCGCGGCGAAGCCGCAAATCACGGTCCTAAGAGGACAATCCACAAAAAACATCGAGCCTTGCTGATGGCAGGCACTATAGAAGGAGTAAGAAAATGGCAAGAATTAAGGGCGCTCTTATGACGCGCAAGAGAAGAAATAAGATACTTAAGGCTGCGAAGGGTTACTGGGGTGCAAAGTCCAAGCACTTCAAGATGGCTAAGCAAGCTGTAATGAAGAGCGGTAACTACGCATTTATTGGACGTAAGCTCAAGAAGAGAGACATGAGAAGACTCTGGATCACCAGAATCTCTGCTCAGGCAAAGGTTTGCGGCATGAACTATTCTACATTCATGAACGGTCTCAAGAAGGCAGGCATTACACTTAACAGAAAGATGCTCGCTGAGCTCGCAGTTAACGATAAGGAAGCATTTGCAGCTCTCGCAGAGCAGGCAAAGGCAGCTCTTTAATCATTGAATAAAAACCCGGTCAAGCCGGGTTTTTGTCATATATACAGGCAAATTCAAAGTGCAAAAAAAGGTTATTTTTTATGGAAATTTTAGAGGAAATCATTACTTCGGGACAAAACAAATACGTTTCTGAGGCGAGAATGTTGGACGACAGAAAGCGCCGTGACAGCTCGTCAATTTTTCGCTTTGACGGCATAAAATTGTTGTGTGAAGCAATCAAACGCGGAGTGGAGTTGGAGTATATACTCGTGTGCGAGGATAAATATTCGGAAATTTTTGAAAAAACGAATAAAATATATGGCATCAAAAGAGAAAATATATCCTGCCGCATCATACCTGTAAAAAAGTCTGTTTTTGAAAAAATTTCTCAGGAAAAATCTCCTGAGGGCGTAATATGTGTGGCAAAATATATTGACAAATTTCATAAATTTGCTATAATAAATAAGGAAGAAAATATCACACCCGATTTCTGCTCGGATAATGACGAAAACATTTTGCTTCTTGAATCTGTCAGAGATCCCTCAAATGTGGGGGCTATAATACGGAGCGCTTCGGCATTTGGCGCGGACAGGATTATAATGAGCGCGGATTGTGCGGATATTTACAATTCCAAGACTGTCAGAGCATCGATGGGCGTTCTTTTTGACATGAAGATAGACAGAGTGGACAGCCTTGCTGATGCCGTAAGACAGTTACAAAAGCGCGGACGCAGAGTTTTTGCGGCGGCACTTGACGAACATGCCCAAAAGCTCGGTCAAACGCAAATTTTGCGCGGCGACTGTATCCTTATCGGAAACGAAGGACACGGGCTGTCAAGCGATATGATATCGGCTTGTGACTCCAGCTTATACATTCCAATGCGCGGCGATGTTGAATCATTAAATGCAGCGGTAGCGGCATCGGTTTTACTCTGGGAGTTTTTTGGCAAAAATTAATCATTGAATGAAAGGCGGGCTTGTTTATATGAGCGAGTTGAAATGGATATGGTTATCTGAAAAATGCGGAGTGGCAAGTCCTAACGTATTGCCTCTTGTGTCGCGTCTCGGGAATATCGATGCTATATACAATGCCGATTTTGATACCTACGTTTCGGTAGGTGTGGATGAAAGAACGGCTGATATGCTTTGTGATAAGGGACTGGACGGTGCTTATGGGATCATGAGCTGGTGTCAGACCAATGCCGTTGGAATTTTGTGTTTCGACAATGAAAAATTCCCCGCATCGCTGAGGGCACTTCCGAATCCTCCGTGCGTGCTGTATTATATAGGTTCGTTACCCGATCTGAACAGGGAATTGTGTATTTCCGTAGTGGGAACACGTCGCATGAGCGAATACGGAATGAAGGCGGCGTATAAAATATCTTATGAAATTGCCGCATCAGGCGCAATAACCGTCAGCGGAATGGCTCTTGGTATTGACGGAGTATCTGCGTGCGCGTCCATAGCCGCAGGCGGAAAGACCTTAGCTATACTTGGTTGCGGAATAGATGTTGTATATCCTAAGGAGCACTTGACATTACGCAATCAGATTTTGAAAAACGGAGCTATCATTACTGAATATCCCCCTTCAACAAAGCCCCACGGATATAATTTCCCGGTAAGAAACAGACTGATCAGCGGCATGTGCGTTGCCACGTTGGTAGTAGATGCACCCGAAGGAAGTGGTGCGCTTATAACCGCGAAAAATGCTATACTGCAAGGCAAGGACGTTTATGCCGTGCCCGGCAACATTGACGGACAGAACACTATGGGCACCAACGGACTCATCCGCGACGGTGCCACGGCGGTGATGTGCGGCAGAGATATTATAAAAAATTACGCATATCTTTACAGACACGCTATAGATATGCAAAAGCTTACAAAGTCGGAACAATGCTCCGATTTTGATCCGTCTCCGCTATTGAAAATGAAGGTCGGAATGAGAATAGGTACACCTGCTCCCACTTCCATACCTCGCGAGACAGTACAGCCCAAAGCGAGTGTATCTGATGAAAAAAACAAGCCAAGCGATTTTGAAAGCTTCAAAGAAAAGTTGATTCAGAAGAAACAACCCGCAAAACGGGTAGCGCCTGAGGTCAAATCAAACTCGGCGGAAAAGAAAGCAAAGACAGAGCGCCCTGTTGATACCAAAGAGGTAAAGGGCGACAGTTCGGTTGCCGTGTTGGACACTTTGACACCGCGACAGAAAGAAATATTTTCCGACATGCCTATGGATAAGCCTGTAACGGTAGATTATTTTACTAATTCGGGATACACCATGGGAGAGGTCATGTCGGCTCTTACAGTGCTGGAGATAAAAGGACTTGTATCCTCGCTTCCCGGCGCGCTTTACATACGAAAATAATGAAAGGATATATATAAATGGCAAACCTGGTAATAGTGGAGTCACCCTCCAAGGCAAGTACTATTAAAAGCTATCTTGGCTCAAACTACAAAGTTATAGCATCGAAGGGACACGTAAGAGACCTTCCCAAGTCTACGCTCGGTGTTGATATAGAAAACAATTTCGATGCTCACTACATCAACATAAGAGGAAAGGGAGATCTTATTAAGGAGATAAGAAAGGAAGCCAAGGCGGCAAATAAAGTTTTCCTCGCAACTGACCCTGACCGCGAGGGAGAGGCTATTTCGTGGCACCTTGCGATAGCTCTCGGAATTCCCGTAGATAAAACGCTTCGTGTTACGTTTAATGAAATTACGAAAACAGCGGTAAAGACCGCTATAAAGAATCCCAGACAGGTGGATATGAGCCTTGTTGACGCTCAGCAGGCAAGAAGACTTGTGGACAGAATTCTCGGCTACAAGCTCTCCCCCCTTCTTTGGAAGTCCGTAAAAAGCGGTCTTTCGGCAGGGCGCGTTCAGTCTGTTGCTACAAGAATCGTCGTTGAAAGAGAAGAGGAGATAAAGGCATTTATTCCCGATGAATATTGGACCATCGATGCAACACTTCTTTCAAGTGACAACAAGCCCTTCACCGTAAGATTTTACGGTGACGAAAACGGTAAAATTACGCTTTCCAATCAGGATGATGCCATGAAGGTAGTCAACGCGGTTGAAGGCAAGCAGTTTAAAGTTGCTTCTATCAAGCGTTCAACCCGTCGCAAGATGCCCGCGCCTCCCTTCACGACGTCAACGCTTCAGCAGGATGCGTCAAGACATCTCGGATTCCAGTCTCAGAGAATAATGAGAGTAGCGCAGGAGCTTTATGAAGGTATCAACCTTGGTCCCGATAACGGCGGTGTGCAAGGTCTTATTACCTATATGCGTACCGACTCTCTCCGCGTATCCGCAGAGGCGCAGACCGCGGCAAGAGAATTTATCGGTGAGAGATACGGCGAAGAATATAACACCGAATCTCCCAGAATATATAAGTCAAAGTCGGGGGCGCAGGACGCGCACGAGGCGATACGTCCCGTAAAGATATCGCTTGAGCCTTCCAAGATAAAGAGCTATCTCACAAGCGATCAGTACAAGATATATAAGCTTATTTGGGAGAGATTTATCGCAAGCCAGATGGAGAGCGCAAATCTTGCTACTCTTACTGCGGACTTTGAGTCTGAGGGTTATATTTTCCGTACCGGCGGATATACCGTTACTTTCCCCGGATATATGGTGGTTTACGTTGAATCCGAGGAGGAGACACACAATCACGACGAGCATGAAAACCAGAAGGACATAAAGCTTCCCGATCTTCACGAGAGCGAGATGCTCAACTCCGACAAAATAGATCCCGCAAAGCACTTTACCGAGCCGCCTCCGAGATATAACGAGGCATCGCTTATCAAGTTCCTTGAGGAGAAGGGAATAGGCCGTCCCAGTACCTATACTCCCATAATCACGACCATCGTTACACGTAACTATGTAAAGCGTGATGGCAAGGCACTCGTGCCTACCCCCTTGGGAGAGATAACGACCAAGATAATGAGAGAGAATTTTGCAGATATCGTGGATTACAAGTTCACAGCAGACATGGAAGATCAGCTTGACGATATTGAAAACGGCAGCTGTTCCATGAACAAGGTATTGGCTGATTTCTGGCAGACATTTGAGGTAACACTCAAGCAGGCTGAAGAAAGACTTGGCGACGTAAATATAGAGATCCCCGCAGAGGAAACGGATATAATCTGTGATAAGTGCGGTTCTAAAATGATAGTCAAGAACGGCAGATTTGGAAAGTTTGCGGCATGCCCTAACTATCCCAAGTGCAGAAACACAAAGCCTCTTGTAAAAGTAGAAGAAGAGGAAGAGCAGCAGATAAAGCCCGAGGAAGAAAAGACCGAAAAGGCTCAGAAGAAGACTGTAGTTGCCGATTTCAAGTGTGAAAATTGCGGCGCGGACATGGTGCTTCGAAGTGGAAGATACGGAAGTTTCTACGCTTGCGTAAATTATCCCAAGTGCAAGACTACCAAGCCCAGAACCAAGGATATCGGTGTTGACTGCCCCAAGTGCGGCTCCAAGGTCGTTCTCAAATACGGCAAGAACAAGAGCGTATTCTACAGCTGTGAAAAGTACCCCACGTGCGACTTCTCGTCTTGGGATATGCCCGTAAACGAAAAATGCCCCGATTGCGGAGAGATACTCTTCAGAAAGAAGGGCAAGCCCATCCTCGTATGTCACAATGAAAAGTGCGGATTCACAAAGCAGGCACAGGACCTGCCCGCAGAGGAATGATCAAGGAAAATAAATGAGTAATAACGTTTTACACATATACGGCGCAGGACTTGCGGGATGCGAGGCGGCGTGGCAGGCGGCACAGCGCGGAGTTTCGGTTAAGCTCTATGAAATGAAGCCACATAAATACACCCCTGCCCACCATTCGCAAGGCTTTGCGGAGCTGGTATGTTCCAATTCTTTGCGCTCGGACAGAGTGACCAATGCCGTAGGACTTCTCAAGGAAGAGCTTTACAGATTGGATTCTCTTATCATGGAAGCGGCGTATGCCACAAGAGTTCCCGCAGGCTCTGCGCTTGCCGTGGACAGAGATCTGTTCTCGGAGTACATTACAAGGAAGATAAGAGAACACAAGAATATTGAGGTCATAGAAAAAGAGGTAGACCGTGTTGAGGACGGAGTTGTGACGGTTATTGCAACAGGGCCTCTTACCAGTCAGCCCATGGCGGACTATATTCAAAATACGCTCGGATGTACGGGGCTTCATTTCTTTGATGCTGCCGCGCCTATCGTGGACGCGTCAACACTTAATATGGACATAGTGTATGCCGCATCAAGATATGACAAGGGAGACGCAGATTATCTCAACTGTCCCATGAACCGCGATCAGTACGATGCGTTTTATAACGAGCTTATATCTGCAAAAGAAGCGGAGCTCAAGGAATTTGACAAGGAATCCCAAAAAGATCTTAAGGTTTTTGAGGGTTGTATGCCTGTAGAGGTAATGGCAAAAAGAGGATATGATACTCTTCGTTACGGTCCTCTGAAGCCCGTAGGACTTGTGGATAAGCGCACGGGTGAGGAATCATATGCCGTTGTTCAGCTTCGCCGTGAGAATGCCGAGGGTACGATGTATAACCTTGTCGGATTCCAGACACATCTGACGTTCCCAGAACAGAAAAGAGTATTTTCAATGATACCCGGACTTGAAAATGCGGAATTTTTAAGATACGGTGTCATGCACAGAAACACATATCTCAATTCTCCCGGACTGTTGGGAGCAAACTACGCGATGCTAAGTAATCCCGATATATTTTTTGCGGGACAGATGACGGGTGTCGAGGGATATATAGAATCCGCGGGTTCGGGATTTGTAGCTGGTGTAAATGCCGCGCGCAGAATTCTCGGGCAGGAGCAGGTCATATTCCCGTCAACAATGATGCTTGGCGCGATGGCAAAGTATATCTCAGATGGAAATATGAGTGGAAATTTCGTTCCCATGAACGCAAATTTTGGAATTATCGAGCCTCTCAGCAGAAAAATAAAGGGTGGCAAGGTAGCAAAATATGAGGTGGTCGCGCAACGCTCGCTTGATACGCTTCCTGCTTACGGAGAGATGATAGGCGCGCAAAATTATAAAAAGTCGACCGTTGTACAGAGCGACAGCGAGGAATAATACAGCCGGAATTTTGGCGGAAAGGAGCTTGCTATGAGCACAAGCCCATTTGGTAAGGACAAGCTTGAAGGAAAAACAGGACATGATTTCAAGGACAAGATGCTTTTGCAGAGAGCCTTGACGCATTCCTCATATTCAAATGAGTCGGGAGCTAAAAATCACCATCTTCTTTGCAACGAGAGATTGGAGTTTTTGGGTGACAGCGTGCTTTCTATAATCGTGAGCAAGTACCTTTTTGAGACGTTTCCCGATTCTCCGGAGGGAGAGCTTACGAGAATGAGAGCTGAGCTTGTTTGTGAGCGCGCGCTGTCATCCTATGCTATCTCTGTAGGACTTGGGGATTACATACTTCTCGGTGTCGGTGAGGAAAAAAATAACGGCAGACAGAGAAAATCCATTCTGGCGGATGCGTTCGAGGCGCTTTTGGCGGCTATATATCTTGATTCGGGCGAGAGTGGAATGGACAATGTAAGAGCATTTTTGCTCCCGTTCGTACAGGAAGAGATCAAGCATCTCGGCAAGTCAGGATTCTCCGCAGACGCAAAGACAATGCTTCAACAGTTTGTACAGCAGGCTGAGGGGGATTTTCTTGAATACGTTACCGTTGGTGAAAGCGGTCCCGATCATATGAAGGAGTTTTTTGTTGAGGCGAGACTTAATTCCAACGTTATCGGCAGAGGTCGGGGACGTTCAAAGCGCGAAGCGGAGCAGAATGCCGCAAAAGAGGCTTTGAAGCTTTTCAGTGTCGAGGAATTATGATATCAAAAAAGCACAGAAATATACCGGTATTCATACCTCATCTCGGTTGTCCGAATATGTGCGTGTTTTGCAATCAACGCTCTATTTCGGGAAAGCAGGACTTTCATAAAGAAAACGTTTGCGACGAGATACAGACTGCGCTCTCTACCATACCTTCGGACTGCGAGGTGGAGATAGCTTATTTTGGCGGTTCGTTTACGGGAATAGACCGTGAACTTATGATATATTTGCTTGATACGGCGCAGTCATTTATAGATAAGCCCGCGCAAGGGCAGGCAAGAGTGTCGGGTATTCGCATGTCCACGCGTCCCGACTATATCACCGAGGAGATACTTGATATTTTGTCGGGATATGCCGTAAGCGCCATAGAGCTTGGGTTGCAAAGCATGGATGACAAGGTGCTTTCTCTTTCCAAAAGAGGGCATGATTCAAAATGCGCAGAGAAAGCGTGTAAAATGATCACGCAAAGAGGATTTGACCTTGTCGGGCAAATGATGATAGGTCTGCCCGGCTCAACTAAGGAAAGCGAGATATACACGGCAAAAAAAATATGCGAGCTTGGGGCTGTGGGCGCAAGAATTTATCCCACGGTGGTATTCTACGAAACGGAACTTGCCTGTATGGCAGAGCGAGGAGAGTACAGAATGCTTGATATTGCCGATGCAGTTAGCAGGGCGGCAGACGTGTATTCGATATTTGAGAATAATGAGGTTGAATGCATTCGCATAGGACTTTGTTCTTCGGATAATCTTGCGGACGAGAGCTGTGTTATGGGCGGAGCTAACCACCCGGCTCTCGGTGAGCTTGTTCTGGGTGAGCATATATTCAGACGTATGTGTGAGCTTATAGATTCCTTGGGTGTTGCCACAGAAGACAGAGAGGCAATATTTACCGTGCCGCGCGGAAAGCTTTCGGCGGCTATCGGGCAGAAGGGTATTAACAGAGAAAGACTGTACAGGCTATATAAATTTAAAAGTGTATCCGTGCGTGAGGGCGAGACGCAAGAAATTCGCCTGACCTTATAAAAATTCAGGGAGGAAGAAATGTATCTTAAATCAATAGAACTGCAGGGATTTAAGTCGTTCCCCGATAAAACAAAGCTGACGTTTGACTCCAAGGGCGAGGACATGGCCTCGGGAGTTACGGTCATAGTAGGACCTAACGGAAGCGGAAAATCAAATATAGCGGATGCCATGCGTTGGGTTTTGGGAGAGATATCCTCCAAAACTCTTCGAGGCACAAAAATGGAAGACGTTATCTTCGGCGGTGCGGACAGTCGCAGACCCATGGGTTTTGCCGAGGTGTCGGTAACGTTTGACAATACTGATGAAGAAAACAGGCTTGATTGTCCTTACGACGAGGTAACGGTTACAAGACGTTATTTTCGCGCGGGCGAGAGCGAATATTATATCAACAGACGTCCCGTAAGGCTTCGTGATATTTACGAACTCTTTATGAACACGGGTATCGGACGTGACGGATATTCTATTATCGGTCAGGGACGAATTGCCGAGATGGTATCCCGTAAGAGCGATGAGAGACGAGGCATATTCGAGGATGCTTCGGGTATCGCAAAATACCGCCATAAGAAAAACGAGGCAGAGAGAAAGCTGTCACAGACTGAGGATAATATGACGCGTGTAAACGACATATTCCTTGAGATCGAAGCGCAGGTAGGTCCTCTTGAACGCGAGGCAGGCAAGGCAAAGCGTGCCATTGAGCTTATGGATACAAAGAAAAAAGTTGACGTCAGCCTTTGGCTTTTTGATACGGAAAAACTCCGTACAGACATTTCTGTTGCCGAGGATGCACTCCGTCATTCCGCGTTTGACCTGAAAAATGCCGAGGACTCCATGCAGTCCCTTGATGCGCGTAACGCAAAGCTTTTTGACGCGTCTCAGAGTGGTAAGATAGCATCGTCTCAGGTGCTTTCGGAAATACGTGATGTAACAAACAGATTGCATACTCTTGACAGTGAGTTCAGAGTAAGCGAGAGCAATATATCTCACGCAGGCGAGCTTATGCAGAATGCAGAGCAATCTCGCGCGTCGTTTGAGAAAACTCTTGCCGATGAGAAAATAAAGAGCGAGGCGCAAAAGGGCAAAATAAATGAACTCAAGGCTTCTGTTGAGGAGTGGAATGTAAAGCTTGAAGGTGCCGAGGATGAGATATTTGATCAGAAGTGCAAAATAGCCCAGCTTGATAAAGATATAGATACGGCGTTCTCTGACAGTAAAAAGGCAGAGGAAGTAGCTACCGATATCAAGGTGAGAATTTCCGTACTTGAAAACGCGCGCTCCAGCGGAAGCGACAGGAATGCGGATATTCTTTCTGATATAGAAGAATACGAGCAAGCTCAGGCAAAGCTTGAAAAAGAAAAGTCATCCAAGGAAAAGACAGTAAATGATTACGACAAGGCGATCTTAGAGGCTGATGCTGAGATAGCAGAGCAGGAGGACAAGCTCACATCGGCAAATAATACCTACGGAGAGCTTTACGAGGAGATAAACAACAAAAAACTCAGACGTGATTCCGCGCTTCAGAGAGTTTCTACTATCAAGGCGATGGAGGAGCAGTTTGAGGGATATGCCAATAGCGTACGCTACGTTATGAGCGGCTATTCCGAGGGCAAGATAACCGACATTAGAGGAAACAAATGCGGCAAAATATACGGCCCCCTTTCCAAGGTCATATCGGTAGATTCGCAATTTATCACGGCTATCGAGGTAGCCTTGGGCGCAAATTTGCAAAACATAGTCGTAGAGGATGAGGACACTGCTAAGTCAGCTATGTATTACCTCAAGCGCGGACAGGCGGGACGAGCTACGTTTTTCCCCATTTCGTCTATGAGACCTTCTACCGAGACACCCGAAATGAGGGAGGCCAGAGGATTTGCGGGATATATAGATACTGCTGACAATCTCTGTCGCAGAGATGAGAAATTTGACAACGTAATATCCTCGCTTCTCGGCAGAACTCTTGTATTTGACAGTATTGAAAACGCAACGGTTATGGCAAGAGCGACAAAATACAAGGTCAAGGTAGTTACGCTGGACGGTCAGCAGATAAATGCCGGCGGTTCATTTACAGGAGGTTCTGTAAAGCAGGGAAGCGGTGCGCTTTCTCGCGCCGAGGAAATGAAAACCCTTACAAGCGATGCGGAAAAGCTGTCGGTTGAAATCAAGGCTCTTGAATCCAAAATATCGTCACTCAAGAGCGATATTGAGGAATATACCGAGAGAATTACCGAGGTCGAGGACAGAAAAGAGCTTCTCGGTGTTCTTCGCAACACGGAAAATGCGAAGCTTGAGCAGATAATTGCAAAGGCCGAGGCAAACAAGTCGCTTCTTGAAAAAATGAAAGCGGATTACGACCAGATAGTCGAGATGAGCGAAAGATACGAGGAAGATATAGCGGCTCTCCGCGAGGAAGAAAAGGCGCAGAATATTATTATTTCCGAGATACTTGCAGCTCGCGAGGACAAGCACAGACAGAAGGTTGACGCCGAGGATGCGGCAGCTGAGCTTGAAAAGAACAAGACCTCGATTATCATCAAGATAAATGAGATACAGAAGGATATAGAGACAGCCGAAGCCCTTCTCGCAGTGTCTGAGGAAAGAATACGCGTATGTAATGAAGACGTATCTTCCGCGTGCGGCAGAATAGAAGCATACAAGCTGCAGATTCAAAATACCACAATAGCGCAAGCTGAAAACCGTAAGAGCTATGCAGAGTGCGAAAAGCTGTTGGCTGAGCTTAACGAAAAGAAGAATGAGCTTGATGCGGGCAATATGGAGTTTGAGAAAAAGCTCAATGAGATAAACACTCTTATTCGTGAGAAGATGTCCGAGAAGGAGCTTATATTCAGAGCGCATACGCAGAATGAATCTAAGCTGAGCAATCTGCGCGACACATACGATAAGCTTGCGGGCAAGCTTTGGGAAGACTATGAGTTGACGCGTAACGATGCGGTGGCTCTCGGATATCCTGAGGTAACACCTGAAAACCGTTCTGAGTATGTAAGAACTCAGACCGAGTGCAAGAATAAGCTCCGCGCGATAGGACACGTTGACCTTGACGCTGTCAACAAGTACAAGGAAGTCAAGGAAAGATACGACTATATGTCCGTACAGATAAAGGATCTTGAGAAGGCGCGGGCTGAGCTTGAGGGCATTATAAATCAGCTTGAGAGCGAAATGAAGGTTGCGTTTACCGAGTCCTTTAATCAGATAAACGAAAACTTTGGAAAGACCTTTTCGGAGCTTTTTGGCGGCGGATCTGCAGAACTCACTCTCACAGATCCCGAAAATGTGCTTGAGTCCGGAATTGAGATAAAGGCGGCGCCTCCCGGAAAGATAATTAAGAATCTTATGCAGCTTTCGGGTGGTGAGCAGGCATTTATCGGTGTTGCGTTGTTCTTTGCAATACTTAAGGTGAATCCCACACCATTCTGTATTCTTGACGAGATAGAGGCAGCGCTTGATGAGGTCAACGTTGAGCGACTTGCGCAGTACATAAAGAGATATTCTGACGGCACGCAGTTTATTATGATCACACACAGACGAGGAACCATGGCGGCGGCGACCACACTTTACGGTGTCACCATGCCCGAGCACGGTATATCCAAGGTTCTCACGCTTGACGTAAAGGATATTGAAAAGAAGAAGGAGAATGAGTGGAATGGCCTTTTTGAATAAGATTTTTGGTAAAAATAAAGACGAAGATCAGGACGGTCAAGCTATTGTGACAGCGGAACCCCAGGAAAAAACAGAGGATGCGGAGCACAATCCTGTGGAAAACGATATTTCAGAACAGAATGAGGAGCAGCAAAAGAAATCATTTTGGGGTAAGCTCAAAAGCGGACTTTCAAAGACTAAGGCGGCGCTTTTCGGACAGATAGACGACCTTCTCAAAAACTTTGTAAAGGTTGATGAGGATCTCCTTGATGAGCTTGAGGAGCTTCTTATAATGGCAGACGTAGGAGTTAATTCCACTGAGTATATTATAGATGAACTCCGTGAGCGCATAAAGGACGGAAGACTGAAGGAGAAAGAACAGGTCATGTCCTCCATTCAGGAAATAATCAAGGACATGATTGGAGAGGGACAGCCTCTTAAGCTTGATACCAAACCTTCTGTAATTTTGGTTATCGGCGTGAACGGCGCCGGAAAGACGACATCAATCGGAAAAATTTCCAAGAGACTTAAAGCATCCGGCAAAAAGGTAGTAGTTGCGGCGGCGGATACGTTCCGCGCGGCGGCTATTGATCAGCTTGCAGTATGGTGTGAGCGTGCGGGTGTTGATATGGTAAGACAAAACGAGGGCAGTGATCCCGCGGCTGTGGTTTATGACGCTATCGGATACGCGAAAAGAAAAGAAGCTGATGTTCTTATCGTTGACACTGCGGGCAGACTTCACAATAAGACCAATCTTATGAATGAGCTTGCAAAGATCAACCGTGTTATCGACCGTGAGCTTCCCGACGCGGACAGAGAAAACCTTTTGGTGCTTGATGCGACCACGGGACAGAATGCTATTTTGCAGGCGAAGGAATTTTCCAAGGCGGCAAATATAACGGGTATTACGCTTAATAAGCTCGACGGAACAGCAAAGGGCGGTATCGTTATCTCCATTAAGCAGGAGTTGGGTATTCCCGTTAAATTTATCGGTGTCGGCGAGAAGATTGACGACATGAGAGAATTTGACGCTCAGGATTTTGTTTCTGCGCTTTTTGAGGGCTGATACATGAAAATTGTACTTGCATCAAGAAATAAAAAGAAAAAAGCGGAGCTTCAAGCGTTGCTCGCGCAGTATATTGAAGGTATAGAGATACTTTCTCTTGACGACGTAGGAATATATGGAGAGATAGAGGAAGATGGCAATACCTTTGAGGAAAACGCGCTTATAAAAGCAAATGTTGCGGCATCATCCGGATATATCGGAATCGGTGACGATTCGGGGCTTGAGGTCGATTCGCTGGGCGGCGCGCCCGGTATATATTCCGCAAGATATGCCGGTGAGCACGGTGATGACAATGCCAATAATATTTTGCTTCTCAAAAATCTTGAAGATAAAGAAAACAGAACGGCAAGATTTGTTTGCACTATTGCGTGTGTATTTCCTCAAAAAGAGAACCGCGAGCCTATAATAGTACGCGGCGAGGTAGAGGGAAGAATAATAGACGAATACCGGGGAGACGGAGGCTTCGGCTACGATCCGATATTCTATTATCCTCCTTTTGATAAGACCTTGGCGCAGATATCCTCTGAGGAAAAGAACGCCATAAGTCACAGAGGCAAAGCAATACACGCTTTGGCGCAAAAGCTTATACAAACTAATTAACGGAGAAAAAATATGTTAACATCAAAACAGAGAGCGTATCTCAAGAGCTTGGCTGCCAATGAGAACGCGATAATTCAGGTTGGAAAGGGCGGCATCACGGAAAACCTCGTAAAGACGGTGTCAGATGCTCTTGAAGCGAGAGAGCTTATTAAGATAACCGTGTTGGAAACAGCAGGAGATGAGCCCAGAGTAATTCAAGAGAGACTTTGCGCGGCTACTGATGCCGACGGTGTGCTTGTGGTCGGCAGAAAAATAGTCATTTACCGCGAATCCAAAGAAAACAAGCAGATAGAGCTTCCCAAAAAGTAATATGAGAATAGGAATTTACGGCGGTACGTTTTCACCGGTGCATATAGGACATGTGCAGGCGGCGAAGGCATTTATGGAGCAGATGTGGCTCGACGTGCTTTTTGTCATTCCAACCGGAGTTACTCCGCACAAGGAAATGGACAACGGAGCGAGCGATGCAGACCGTTTGCAGATGTGCAAGCTGGCATTTGAAGGCATCGACGGAGTGATAGTAAGCGACGTCGAAATGCTCCGACACGGTAAAAGCTATACTGTCGATACTCTTCGTATGTTTTCTGTAAACAGCGAGGACAGGTTGTTTTTGCTGTGCGGAACCGATATGATGCTGTCACTTGATACGTGGCGTGAGCCCGAAGAAATATTCAAGCTATGCTATCCGGTTTATATCAGGCGCGAGAGTGACAGCTCACTGGACAAAAAAATAATTGATAAAATAGCGGAATATAAGCAAAAATACGGCAAGAATGTAGTTAAGCTTACAGTTGTGCCAATAGAGGTATCGTCCAGCGGGATACGCGAAAGTATAAAAGCCGGCGAGGACGTTTCACATCTGTTACCGCAGGGCATTTACGAATACATCAAGGAAAAGGGGTTATATCTGACATGATTTACAGAGAGATCGCAGAGGCCGAGATAGAGGGGCTCAGAGAACGCGTTCGCGGATATATGTCCGAGAAAAGATATTTGCACACTCTTGCCGTAGAAGATATGGCGGCAAGGCTTTCGGATTTGTATTGTCCCGAAAAGAAGAACAAGATCCGCGCGGCAGCGCTTTTGCACGACATAACCAAGGAATTGTCTGCTGATGAGCATCTTGCGTTGTGCAAGGAGTACGGGGAGACGCTTATTCCCGAAGATGTGGTTGCGCCAAAAACGCTTCATGCAAGGACAGCGGCGATAATCATTCCTATGAAGTTCCCCGAATTTTCGGATATCGAGATAATCAACGCAGTAAGATTTCATACCACGGGATGCGCTTATATGACGCTTTGCGAAAAGATAATATACCTCTCGGATTATATTGATGATACAAGAACACATTGGGACTGTATTAAGCTGCGCAATATGTTCTGGGATGCAGAGCCTCAGAATATGAATGCCGAGGAGAGAATTGCTCACCTTGATTTTGTTGTGCTTGAGGCGGTTAACACGTGCATAAACTCACTCATAGAGGATAGAAAAATAATAAGCTGTGACACTGTATCAGCGCGTAACAGCTTGCTTTTAAATATTAAATAAGGACAGGTAATAAAATGAACGATATGAATACAACCCCCGAGGTAAAGTCGCTTGTTGGCGCAACTCCTCGCGAGATAGCGGATACTGTAGCAGAGATACTCGACAATAAAAAGGCAAGAGACGTGAAAGTTATTGCGGTTGCCGACAAGACCATAATCGCGGATTTCTTCGTGCTTGCAACAGGTAATTCCAGCACCCAGGTTCGCGCGCTCACTGATGAGGTGGAGTACAAGCTCGGACTTGCGGGACTTGAAGCGGCTCACGTAGAGGGCAGAGACAGCAACTCATGGAGAGCGCTTGACTATTCCAGCGTAATAGTACACATATTTGACCGCGAGGCAAGAGATTTTTATAATCTTGATAAGCTCTACGCGGAGATGCAGTAATACACTAAAAACCCGCGGACTTGACATCCTGCGGGTTTTATGTTATTATAGTGTTAACGGGAGGTGTATTTATGTATTGGATAATATATTATGTAGTGGCAATAGCTGTAAATGCTGTTTGCGTGATAGCTTTCCGCGAGCACATCAACATAAATCTTGAGTCTGTTATACCGGTGGCAATGATAATATTGTCAATATTTGAAATCCGTTTTTTCTCAAACGGTGAAAATTTTCAGAAAAACACGATGTACACGTCTCAAAACTCCTTGAATGATAACGAAAAAGAAAAAATGTATCTGTGTATGAAGCGAGCGTTTTTGGTTGCCATACCCTTGTTTGTTCCGTTTTTCTTTTTCTTCTCAAAATGGATAAAGATATTGTCTGTTTTTATAATGTTTTTCACACTTATCGGCGGAGGTCTGTATTTCCGAATTAAACACGGAAGTAAGGTCGAGCACAGATGGCAAGATGAGAGCAACGAGTTGAAGGAACAACAGAAAAAGGAAGAAATGGGTAAATTTAAATAAAAAAAGGGCGATAAGTGAAGTGAACTAAATCGGTTCACTTCACTTAATAAGCCCTTTTTATTTATTCTCCTCTAACCACGCTTCAATATTCTTTTTGTCTGCGCGTTTGAGAGAAACGTCTTTGTTTGCCGCCTCCGCGTGATAAATGTGCAGCGAGCCGTAGGGCTCTTTTTCGTAGTTTACTTAGTCCTTATAATAAAAATCCACATGTTTGACCATTGGATCAAACTCAGGAAAACAAAGCAAATAGTAGTCGCATTCGTCGCAGCAGCACTCAAAACCTTGCTCTCCGTTGCCAAGACAAACGGCGGGCTTTCCGGGCATGAGCTCTGTGCCGGTAATATCTATTATTTTTTTTGGAATATCATTGCTCATATATACCTCCTATCAGCATATAAAAAGGTGCGCCCCAAAAGGAACGCACCGAAAAAATGCTTTCCCTTAGTTTGTTGTCACACAAATGCTCAACCAGCGAAGGTATGAGGAAAAGGAGAAAACACTTTTTACCAAAAGTATTTTCCCTTCGCTGATTTTAGCTTATGCAATTTGTGTGACGAGTATATTTTACCACGCTTTTGCCGATTTGTCAATAAAGCTTGTAAATTTGATAAAAATATTACCTGCCGGACAAAAAAGTGTATTAATTGCTTTCTCACTGATTTTAATGTGTCAGATGGCTTTGGTGTGTTTTATCAAGTGAGTGATTGTCAAGAAAAAAGGACGAGGAGTTTTAATAGCTCTTCGTCCTTTTTGGTCAGCAGGTAACGTATTCTATTGAAATTCAAAAAATGTCCTTTTGATCACGTTCCCCTTGCTGTACGATTTTTTTATTTATTCTCCTCTAACCACGCTTCAATATTCTTCTTGTCTGCGCGTTTGAGAGAAACGTCTTTGTTTGCCGCCTCCGCGTGATAAATTCGCAGCGAGCCGTAGGGCTCTTTTTCGTAGTTTATGTCCTCTTTATAGTAAAAGTCCGCATATACGGCAATTACGGATTTATCTGTATCTATTCCGTCAAAAACAAATTTTCTGTAATTGTAGATGTTCTTTTTGTCCGCCACGGGCTCTCCGCTTGCGTAATAACGAACCCTCCTTATGGTTTCCGAGGTGTCGGAATTATCTGTTTTGTCATCGGGAGTTTCATCATATACGACGATTAGCGTGACATCCACAATGTCGGTGTCTCTGTCGGGAACATTGCTAAGGCTGTAGTCTTCTTTTATGTGTTTTAAGGTGCTGTTGTTGTATCGGAGTACTACTTGTACCTGATCAGCTTCATCGATAAATACTGCGCTCGTTATGGAAAAGTACCCGGAGTTATGATCTGCGCGGGTGATGCTGTCAAAATCCTGCTTGAAAAGCGTCAGATCTCCGTCATTCGCCGCATACGCCTGACATAACTTTTCATTTGCGATAAGACGCTTCATGGATTTGGGATTTTGCGATGCGAATATTCTCCACACGAATACTCCAACGACCGAAGCTATAATAAGCGTACACAAAAGCTTGAAAATAAATGACAGCACGTGCATGCTGAATTTTTTCTTTATCATTTTAATATATCCTTTTTTTCTGTATCATGGCATGTTTTTGAGTCTGTCGAGGGCATTTTGAAGGATTATCTGCGCTGAGAGCGTGTCGATAACTCCTTTGCGTTTTGCCCCTTTGGTGTCGGTCTCGTTAAGATAGCGCGCCGCCGCCATGGTTGTCATTCGCTCGTCGAGCATCACTATGGGCATCTCGGGAATACCGCAAAATTTCATAGATGATTCAAGTATCGATGCAAATTTTCTCGCGTGTTCTGCGCGAGGACCTTCGCTTCCGTTCATGTTTACGGGCAGACCTATAATAATTCCGCCGGTCACATTTTGCTCGCGAATGATCTCGCATATTTTTTCAGCGGTTTTTTGCATACCGCCTACGCTGATGTACCCAATTCCGGACGCGAGAAAGCGAGTGCTGTCGCAAACGGCAAGGCCTGTACGCTTGTCACCAAAATCCACGCCGAGTATTTTGCCGGTGGTATTTTTTATTCTTTGCATATTATTCTCCGTTTGATTGTACTGCGTTGCATATAATGCAGACGCCTTTTTGATAAAAATGCTCCTCCTTGTTTACCAACGCGCCACAGTTTGAGCATTCATGAGCGTGATGCTGTTCTGTAATGACAAAAGCCGCTTTCGGCTCGTGTGATGCCTTTGACGTAACGACACTTTTTACATTTCCGCACAGCTTGCAGGTGTGTTCGGTGTATCCGCGTTCCGTGCAGGTTGGCGAGCTTATCTCAACACCGTCGTCATACGAATGGCCGAGGGCGGGTGTGGACATTTTGTCTATCTGCCCGCATATTGTGCAGTTGCGTATGAAGGTTCCGTCTTCTTGACAAGTCGGATGCGTGTCGGTTTGCCAGCTTGTATATTGGTGCTCGTGCAATTTCCAGCGTTTTTTGCCGCATGAGCACATCACAAACAGCAGAGAAGCCGCAAGCAGAACCAAAGAGATTATTTTTTCATCATATTTGTGCCGTCGTTAGTTGAATGAGCAAGGACAGATTATCGGGCTGTATAGTTGCTTCGTGGGCGGCTTTGTTGCGGTGAAGCTCGCCGCATTTGACGCATTTGTGAACTATAATATAACCTTTTTTTGCATCAAGCTCTACTTTTACGGGTTCCATCTGACCTTGGCAAAGGCAGGCTCTGTCACCGGGATTTACATCGAGGTGGAGAGACCACAGGCAAAACGGGCAGTGATTTCTCGATGTATACCCGAGAGGTTTGACTTCTTTGCCACAATGCGCGCATATAAAGCCGTTATCGTTTTTTGAAAATCTTTTTTGTTCCATAATTATTTGTATTTTACCGTTTCTCCCGGCTCCACCTTTACAAGAACTCCGTCAGCGTCAAACCAAACCGTTTGACACGAAGGGTTTTTTACCATAGATCCGTTCATGGAGAACTGAAGGGAATTATATGCCTGAACGTAATCATATATCTCAATATTGGTGGCATACCACACGTCGTCATGTCCGCCTGCTTTTTCGCAGAACTCTTCTATTCTTTCCCAATTGTTGTCATTTTCAAATTCATATGCGTGTCCCCATACGTAGAACAGATAGGTTTTATTCCAGAAATCAAGCTCCGGCGCAAGGAATTTTTCAAGATAAACGAACAGATTGGGATCGTTATGATGGCATGTTGCGGGCATGCGAAGCCACTTGTCCGAGGGAATAACAAAATTTCCCGTACATTCCGTAGTTCTCGCATAAGCAACGCCCGCACCGGCGAGTACCTCTGCCGTCATTTCGCTTGACGTACCCATAGGATATGCGCAGCCGCGCACGATTCTGCCGAATATTTGCTCCAAAAGCTCTCTGTCCTTTACTACCTCGTATGTTGCGAGGGTGCGGGGAAGTCTGTCAAGGAATGGATGAGTATGACAGTGCAGGGCTATCTCATGATTTTTCCCAAGTTCACCGTTATACGCTTCTACCGCTTCAATACGCGCCATAGGTCTGTGCAGAGTTCCTGCGGCAAATTCACGTTCATCCTGCAAAAGATGGGCACTATTGAGATTAAAAGTGCCTTTAAGTCCGTATTTATTAAAAATAGCCATAAGCTGTTTGTCCTGCTGGACACCGTCGTCATAGCTGAAAGTTAATGCTTTTGCTTTCCCGTCGGGATATCTCATGAAGATCATATTTTGCACCTCCGATCACGCGCTATTTAGATTATATACTTTTTTGTGGCAAAAGTCAAGATTATTGCTACCCAAAACAAAGAAATAATTGACGTTTTTTGTCAAAAAAATATCAAAAACTATTGACTAAATTTGGTAATAATGGTATAATGATTAAAATTGTGTTTTAGCGCGTTAAAGCGCGCGAACACGAATCGGAGGACCCCCATAATGAATATTCCTTTTACAGGCGAGAAGAAAACCGAATGGCTATTTAGAGGCATAGATTGCAAGAATGGAGTTGTCGGTTTGAAGATAGGTTTTTCAAACAGTTCTACATGGTTTTGCATCAAAGCGAAAATTTATGCTAACAGACAGGCTGTCGGATGCGTTATGCTGGCAAATGCTTCTCATGCAGACTACGCGTGCGTTGAAATAGAAAAAATAAGCGGGATATGTGATATATGTATTAATGCGAGTGAGCCTACTTGTATTAACAGCGTGGAGCTTATTTTTGGTGACAGTTATACTGTCAACGAGCAAGCAAATGAACAATATGAGTATGTCGATAACCAAAGCGGATCATGGGAAGCTGTTGATATGCTGGGCAGATCTGTTATATCTGCCGAGGAAGCAGGACCTGTGCGTCCCGATAAAAAGGTAGGTCTGTTTTATTGGACGTGGCGTGATGCCCATGTAAATCTTCGTCCGATAAACCTTACTAAGTTTTTGGCTGAATATCCCGAGGCGGAGTTTGATCCCGATCATCCTGCGTGGGGCACCCCCGATCTTCAATGCCATTGGAATGAACCGGGTATGGGATTCTACCGAAACAGTGACCCTTATGTGCTTCGTAAGCATGCGGTAATGCTTGCTGATGCCGGAATAGATTTTGTGGTATTTGACTGCACCAACGGAAGCTTTTTGTGGAAGGACGGCTATGAGCCGTTGCTCAGAGAATTCGCAAAAGCGCGTAAAGAGGGAATAAAAGCCCCGCAGGTTGCGTTCATGCTTAACTTTGCGGCTATGAAGCCAAGCGAATATATGCTGAGAGCACTTTACCAGGACCTTTACCGTCCGGGTAAATACCGTGATTTGTGGTTTATGCTTGACGGGAAGCCGCTTATTATGGCATATCCCGATTCGCTTCCCAAAAAGGGAGTATGTGATAAGGATACGAAGTTGCTCGACGAGATAAGAAATTTCTTTGCATTCCGTCCCGGTCAACCGCTTTATTACGGAGGACCTAACGGATCTCAGAAGAATATTCAATGGGGCTGGCTTGAGATGGCTCCTCAGCATAAGTATTGTGAGCGTGAGGACGGAAGCTTTGAGATGATGACCGTCGGGGTTGCTCAGAATGCCCGCGACGGTAGAATATGCACGTATTTCAATGATGAGGGAACTTATGGACGTAGCTATACCAAAAAGGATGGACATGCTAAGCTGACAGAGGACTCCTATAAATACGGATATAACTTTGAGGAACAGTGGGAAAATGCTCTTGAAGCCGATCCCGATATAGTTTTCATAACGGGTTGGAATGAATGGCAGATGGGAAGATGTCACGACTGCTGGATACTTGATCCTGATTCAAAGCAGATAGCCTTTGTGGATCAGTATGACAGAGAACGCAGCCGAGACATTGAGCCGGATATTGACGGATATCTTGACACTTATTATCTTCAGATGATAAATTATATCCGCAAGTTCAAAGGAGTTGCGCCGAGAGTAAAGGCATCGGCGGAAAAGACGATAAATATAAACGGCGATAATTCTCAGTGGAAGGATGTTCAACCCCAATATGATAATACTTGCGGGGCGGTAAACCGTGACTATGCCGGATACAAAGGCTGTTATTACAAAAATAACAGCGCAAGGAATGAGATAGTTTCTTCACGCGTAGCAAGGGATAGTGAGAATGTTTATTTTTACGTTGAATGTAAAAACACTCTTACCGCGCCTGCGGAGAGTGGCTGGATGACGCTTTTCGTAGATGTAGACCGTCAAAAATCCACAGGTTGGGAAGGTTATGACATAGCTATTAACAGACTTGCTCCGAATGTTGGGAAAGCATCGGTTGAGGTAAGCCGTTCGGGTGAGTTTGCATGGGAGAAGACGGGCGAGGCGGATATTGCGGTATCTGACAAATCTATTGTTATCAAGGTGAATAGAAAGCTTATCTCCCTTGACGGCAAGCTTGATTTTGAATTCAAGTGGAGCGACAACATGCAAAAGTCCGATGTGATGGATTTCTACTACAACGGTGACTGTGCGCCTCACGGAAGATTTAATTATCTTTATAAAGAATAATGAGTGCAGGAGACCTCTTTCGAGGTCTCCTGCAGTTCTTAAATATTTATATCTGCTATTGACAAAAGTGTAAAAGTGATGTATAATTATTATACATCGTATGACTGACGGATTTCGCGGATAACCGCGGGGAAATGCGGTGAATATTTGCCGACCGTCTGGGCGATTCAATTTTTCGTTGAATTGTCCTTTTTGTTTGAAAAAATTCAATGATATAGAAAGGAATGGACACGTATGGAACATAAGAATTGGCAAGGATTTGTACCCGGAGCATGGAAAAATGAGATAAACGTGCGTGATTTTATTCAGCAGAACTACAAGGAGTACACGGGAGACGATAGCTTCCTCTCTGGTGCTACAGACAGAACAAATAAGCTCATGGAGAGAGTAAACGCGCTCTTTACACTTGAGCGACAGTGCGGAGGTGTGCTTGACATTGATACCGCAACAGTATCTTCGCTTACAAGCTACAGCCCCGGATACATCGACAAGGAAAATGAGATAATCGTAGGGCTTCAGACCAACCGTCCCTTAAAGCGCGGTGTAAATCCCTTTGGAGGAATGAGAATGGTCCGTCAGGCTTGCGAGGCTTACGGATATAGGCTCAGCGAGAAGGTAGAGGAGGAGTTCCGCTACAGAACTACGCATAATGATGCAGTATTCCGCGGATATACCGAGGAGATGCGCGCGGCGCGCAAGTCGCACGTTATCACCGGCCTTCCCGACGCTTACGGCAGAGGAAGAATCATAGGTGACTACCGTAGAGTTGCACTTTACGGTGTGGACAAGCTCATAGAGGAAAAAAAGAAGGATCGCCAGAAGCTTGCTGAGGGCAACTTCAATTCTGAGATAATTCGTCTCAACGAGGAAGTTTCAAAGCAGATCACTTTCCTCGGATATATGAAGGAAATGGCTCAGATGTACGGATGCGACATCAGTCAGCCCGCAAAGAACGCGCGCGAGGCTGTTCAGTGGACGTATTTTGCTTATCTTGCATCCATCAAGGAGCAGAACGGCGCGGCTATGTCGCTCGGACGTGTAAGCACGTTTTTTGATATTTATATTGAAAGAGATATTGAAAACGGCGTACTTGACGAAGCGGGCGCGCAAGAGATAATTGACGATTTCGTAATCAAGCTCCGTATGGCTCGTCATCTCAGAACTCCTGAATATAATGAGCTTTTCGGCGGCGATCCCATGTGGATAACCGAGGCTGTCGGAGGCATGGGAGAAGACGGAAGAACTCTTGTAACAAAGGGAAGCTTCAGAATTCTCAACACACTTTATACTCTCGGCTCTGCTCCTGAGCCTAACCTCACGGTGCTTTGGTCTACAGCTCTTCCCGAGGGCTTTAAGAAGTTCTGTGCCAAGGTATCCAAGGACACAGACTCTATTCAGTATGAAAACGATGACATCATGCGTCCCATTTACGGTGATGACTATGCCATCGCTTGCTGTGTTTCAGCTATGAAGGTCGGAAAGCAGATGCAGTTCTTCGGAGCAAGATGTAACCTTGCAAAGCTTTTGCTTATTGCTATCAACGGCGGTTACGATACCAGCAGCGGTATGCATATCGGCCCTCAGATGCCTGTGCTTGACGGAGATAAGCTTGATTTCGATGCGGTTATGGAGAGATATGATATTTACATCGCATGGCTTAGCCGTTTGTATGTAAATACAATGAACATAATCCACTATATGCATGACAAATACGCGTACGAAAAGACGCAGATGGCGCTTCATGATACCGACGTAGGACGCTTCATGGCATTTGGTATTGCGGGACTTTCAGTAGTGGCAGACTCGCTCAGCGCCATAAAATACGCAAATGTTGCCCCTGTAAAGAACTCCAACGGATTTATTACGGATTTTGTAACTACGGGTGATTTCCCGAAGTACGGAAATGACGACGACAGAGTTGACCTTATCGCAAAGGAAATGACGCACAAGGTCATTACAGAGCTTCGCAAGACGCCTGCATACAGAAACGCAGAGCACACACTCTCGGTTCTTACAATCACCTCTAACGTAATGTACGGAAAGCATACCGGCGCAACTCCCGATGGCAGAAAGGCAAGCTCACCCTTCGCTCCCGGAGCTAACCCCATGCATAACCGTGAAGAAAACGGCGCTCTTGCGTCCCTCAACTCGGTAGCAAAGATAAGCTATGACGATTGCCGTGACGGTGTTTCCAACACATTCTCGATAACTCCCGAAGCACTTGGAAGAAATGACGATGAGAGAATAAACAATCTTGTTTCAATTCTCGACGGATATTTCTCCAAGAACGCACACCACATAAACATCAACGTGCTCAACCGCGAGACACTTATGAAGGCATATGAAAACCCCGAGGCATATCCCAACCTTACGATAAGAGTTTCGGGATACGCTGTAAACTTCAATAAGCTCTCCCGCGAGCAGCAGAGAGAGGTTATCAGCCGCACGTTCCACGAAGCTTTATGAGTGTAGGAAAAATACATTCTATTCAGAGTCTTGGCACGCTTGACGGACCGGGTGTCAGATTTGTGGTATTTACCCAAGGCTGCAATCTAAGATGCGGATGCTGTCACAATCCCGATACTTGGGAGTGTGGCGCAGGAAAGGAATATACTCCAGAACAGATACTCAGTCGCGTTGTAAGATTTAAAGAATATTTTGGGCAAGATGGCGGTATTACATTTTCGGGTGGCGAGCCTTTGCTTCAAGCTGATTTTGTACGAGACGTTTTTGAGCTTTGTCACGGTGAGGGAATAAATACCTGTCTTGATACGTCGGGAAGTATTCTTAACAACAGTGTAAAAGACTTGCTTGATCATACTGACCGAGTGCTGCTTGATATCAAGTATACGAATGACGAGGATTACAAAAAATACGTGGGATGCGGCATAAAATCACCGCTGGAATTTCTTAACTATCTCAATCAAAAGCATATTCCGACCACACTGCGTCAAGTGATCATACCCACAAAGAATGACAGTGATGAAAACGCGCTTGAACTCAAGCGCATAGCTCAGGCTCATGAATGTGTCGACAAGGTAGAGCTTTTGCCTTTCAAAAAAATATGTCAGGTCAAATATGATAATATGGGAATTGAATTTCCGTTTGGACGTCTCCCCGAGCCGACAAGAGAACGAATGACAGAGCTTGAAGAAATATTAAAATAAAAAATACGACTTTGTATGGATCGTGTTTATAACACAGTATTTAAAATTGATATGCCCCCCAAAAGTTATACGCTTTTTGGGGGGTATACCATTTCATATTCTCTTTTTTATTGGTAACTATTGACTTAATTAAAGACAACAAGATTTTGCCAAAGCAACGCAAAGGTACTTTTGACATTAACATATCAAAAGCCCATTTGTTTACCTTCCGGAAGGTAGAAAAAAGCCTCCCTTGTGCAAAGGGAGGTGGCACGGCTTGCCGTGACGGAGGGATTGTAAAAGATTGGTTTTTCGCTCAAAACAATCCCTCAGTCGCTTCGCGACAGCTCCCTTTACACAAGGGAGCCTTTGATTTGTGCGGCCCTTTCGCATAGCAATTTTGTTGTGGTCTTTAGTTAATACAGACTAAGCACTGCATTTGTGTCCACAAATATTTTTATGTAGGCTAATTCACAATTTTATGATATAAATTTATAAACGGACGCACCCAAACTCAAAAATGCCACACTATACGAATGAAAGAAGGCGAGAAAATGCAAGAAACGAACAAAATGCGCGATAGGCTGATTAATGAATTTGCCGCAAACTATATGGAGAAACTATTTTACTTCTGCTTAAAAAAGACGGGAACCCATATTGAAGCTGAAGATTTGACACAAGATATCGCATTTCAAATTATTACGGCTTTGAATAAAGGCACGATCCCAACAAGTTTTTCGGCTTGGGTATGGCAGATCGCGCGCAATCGTTATTCTGTATGGGCAAAGGAAAAGTATAATCGCAACGAGTCGGTAACCGGTTCCGATATCAGCGACTATGAGATTGAGGACGAGAGCGATAACATCCTTGATGAAATGATACATACAGAGCAACTGGCCCTGCTTCGGCGCGAGCTGGCGTTCATCAAAAGTGATTACCGCAATATAGTTGTTGCCTATTACATAGAGAATAAATCCGTTCGTGAGATTGCAGAATCGCTCTCACTTTCAGCAAATACGGCTAAGTCACGGCTTCTCCGTGCAAGACAAATTTTGAAAGAAGGTATGGATATGGCAAGAGAATTTGGTAAAAGAAGTTATAATCCGGAGAACATATTTTTCTCCAAAAACGGCAGAGACGGCAAAAACGGTCAACCTTGGACTATCGTTAATCATATGTTGTATAAAAATATTTTCCTTGAAGCATACGAAAATCCTCAAACCGCGGAGGAATTGTCGCTGGAATTGGGAATCGCTCTTCCTTATATGGAGGATGAGCTTGAATACCTTGTCCGCGAACAGCTTATGACGAAGACTGCCAATAAGTATCAGACCGCATTTCCAATAATCAGCAGAGAGGAGCAGCGTAAAAAACACGAAGCTAACATCAAAGCGCAAAAGGCTCTCACAGATAAGATCTGTGAGCTTATCGACACGTATATCCGTGAAGACGGTTCGAAGATTAATTTTGATCATATCGGTTATGAGGCAGCAAAGTGGGCACTGATCGTTCGTGCGTTTGACTACTTGCAGTTATTGCACAATAAAAGCAAAACCTTGAAGATGATTTATCCCCAACGCCCCAACGAAGGTGCATGGGTGTTGACGGGCTTTGAAACAGTCGACTGGGAAATTCCACAGTTTGTCGGCAGACACGGATATATGACTTATGATGATGACGAGATTAACAATGATATTGATTTTTGGCAGTTTAAATTCGGATTTAATAATATTTGCGAAAAAACTCCGGACTACATAACATATGATGAGGCATACACCTTGTGGCTCGTTTGCCACGGACGGATTACAGAATGCGAGGATAGACATATTGATAATCTACTTGAATATGGCTATTTAAAAAATGATGGGGCTATTGTTCCAAATGTTGTTATTTTTGATGAAAACGCAGAAACAAACTTAAATGACGAAGCATACGAGAAGCTAACCTCATTGGAGAGAGAGATCGGCCTCTTGTTCGATCAGGCCCCCGAAATTTCTCGCGGATATGTCGTTGAGCAAGCTTTGAATAACGATTGGCTCAAATACGACGATAATACCATCAATACAATTGGAGCATATATTTACCTTTAATAAAGCCAACGTAAATACCGCCGAGAGCGACTGTTATAGTCGTTTTCGGCGGTTAACTATTCTCTATTGCACAGCCACGGTTGGTGGTGAGAAGTGCGTACTTCCTAATCAAAAGCCTCCCTTTACATAAGGAAGCCTCTAATTGTAACTATTCGTATTTCTACTGCTTTATTTCGAAAACTGTACCTTAGAACCCGAAGCAAAGAAAACGTATTTTTTATGCATTAATTACCTTAACTTGACACATCTTCATTGCCTCAAGGGCATTTTTGTGACTTTGGGGTGTGACACCTGCGCATGCCTTGGCGTCGACTGTAAGTGGAATTTCGGGGAAAAATGTTTTTATTGCCATTACGTTGGATATTACGCAGATGTCGGTGCAAAGACCTACAAATGTGATTTCTTCCACGTTTTTCTCTGCGGCTATGACATCAATTAAGTCTTTCGATCCAAAGGTTATCTTGTCAATGGCATCCGTTTTTCGAAGCGCGTCAAGCTCAGCGCGTATTTCCCAGCCGTGAGTACCTTTTATACAGTGAGGGACGGGAAGATTTTTGCCTTCCTGCGTGTCCATATAATTTTCCGTGTGAGTGTCACGGGTAAAGTAGACTTTGCCGTCAAAGCTCTCAATAAGACTTTTAACGTACGGCACTATCGCCACCGCCTCGGGCGTGCCCAGAGCGCCGTCAATAAAGTCGTTTTGCATATCAACTACAACAAGAATTTTCATGTGAGAAAACCTCCGTCCTAATGTATGCTTTATTTTACCATAAAAATCTATCTCCGTCAAGTGGTGAGTGAATGTTCTCGAAGAACATTGTATTACGTCTTAATTTATACTTAAAATTTTTGAGGACACTAATTTAAATTTTGCGGGGGAAGTTCTTGAAAGAGGGAGGGGGTAAAGGGGGAGGGGAGAACTTCTTTCAAGAAGTTCTCCCCTCCCCCTTTTATCACTTACCCTTATTCAATTTCTTCTTCGTGCCGTCGGGGTATTGAACCGTGGTGTTGTTGAGAGTTGCTCTCAGGTCGCCAACGTAGGATTCAATATACTCACGGCGGAGAGCGTCGCGTTCCGCGAGCTCCTCGGGAGTAAGTGTTTCGCCTGCCTTGACGCGGCGGGCGTATTCGTTTATTTTATTTATCTTTTCCTGTGTCATGTTTAAAAACCTTGCCTAAAGCATTATTCGCGGATACCTATACCGAGCTTGAACTTGAGGTCGTTGAGTATTTTGCTCGACGCCTTGTCAGCCTCTTCAACGGTAAGAGTGCGGTCGGACGCGCGAAGGGTTACACGGAAGGAAACCGATTTTTTACCCTCGCCTATCTTCTCTCCACGGTAGATGTCAAAGAGCTTAACGCTCTCGCAAAGTTTACCTGCCGCGCGGCTCATAACTGCCTCTATTTCGCCAACGGTAAGTTCCTCATCACAAACAAATGAGAAGTCACGGGTTGTTGCGGGGAACTTAGGAAGGGGTTTGTAGTCTATCGTCATATCAGATGCGCCAAAGATCTTGTCAAATGACAGTTCAGCTACGTAAACGGGGATATTCACACCGTAGTTTTCACAAACAAGAGGGTGAATCTGACCGAATATGCCAAGGCAATATCCGTTTGCGTCAATTACTCTTGCGCAACGTCCGGGATGGTAGGAGGGGTTGTCAGATACTGCCTTGTATGTCGCACCCTTTATGCGGGCAGACGCGAGAATGTTTTCAACAACACCCTTGAGAGTGTAGAAATCTGTATCACCGTACGCACCGAGAACTATCATCTTGGGCTCGTCGGGGAGGGCATTTTCCTCGTCCTTGGGGAGATATACGTTAGCCATCTCAAAGAGATTTACGTTCTCGTTTGAGAAGTTGATGTTTCGTGTAAGCACCTCAAGCATAGAGGGGAGCGCGGTAGTACGCATAACGCTCGTGTCCTCGCCGAGAGGATTGGTAATAACAACAGACTTGCGGAGAACGGAATCCTCGGGAAGTCTTATCTTGTCGTAAGACTTGGGACTGATGAACGAGAAGGTCTGTATCTGGTCAAATCCGTGACCGTAGAGAAGATTTTCAGTGTCCACCTCAAACTTCTGCTTGGGTGTACGTCCGCCCTGCGTGGTCTCTGCCTTGATGCAGGTGGACTTTATCTTGTTGTAGCCGTAGATACGGATAACCTCTTCTGCGATGTCATTCATGCAAGTAAGGTCTGCGCGGAAGGAGGGAACGGTGATCTTGCCGTCCTCGACCTTGCACTCAAGACGGGTGAGCACGTCAGTTACGTATTCCTCCGTAAGCTCAACTCCGAGGAACTTGTTGTATCTCTCAACCTCAAGGGGAAGAACTGTGGGAGCTGTCTTTGTGGGATATACGTCGATTATGCCGTCAACCACGTCGCCTGCGCCGAGCATCTGAACGAGCTCGCAAGCGCGGAGAAGACCGCCCATTGCGTTTTCCGCGTCAAGTCCCTTTTCAAAGCGGGCGCTGGACTCTGTTCTCATACCGTTCTTCTTTGCGGTAACGCGTACGCTGGGGCCCGAGAAGCAAGCGGATTCAAATACGACGGTTGCCGTATTTTCCTTTATTTCGCTGTTTGCACCGCCCATAACGCCCGCGAGAGCAACAGCCTTGTTGCAGTCTGCAATAACGAGCATGGAGCTGTCAAGCGTGTGATCCTTATCGTCAAGCGACTTGAAGTTTTCACCGTCAAGCGCGCGACGAACGTTTATTGCCGAGCCGTCAAGGCAGGAATAGTCAAACGCGTGCATAGGCTGGCCGTATTCGAGCATGACGTAGTTTGTAATGTCAACGATGTTGTTTATGGGGCGCACGCCAGCCGCGCGGAGTCTCATTCTGAGCCAGAGGGGCGAGGGAGCGATCTTTACGTTCTTTACAACCTTTGCCGCATATCTGAAGCAGAGGTCGGGGTCGCTGATCTTGACCGAGAGATAGTTGTCTATCTTGTCGCCGTCGTTTGCGTCCTTGACTACGGGAGTGGGGATATTGAGAGGCTTATCGAAGGAGATAGCCGTCTCGCGTGCAAGACCGATAACGGAAAGACAGTCGGGGCGGTTGGAGGTTATCTCAAATTCAACGACTGTATCGTTGAGCATAAGAGCCTCTTTGACGTCCATTCCCACCTTGTCCTCGTATTCCTTGCCGAGAATGAGGATTCCGTCCTCAATAGCCTCGGGCATGTCGTGGAGAGTGAGGTTGAGCTCGGCGATAGAGCAAAGCATACCGTTGGACTCAACTCCGCGGAGCTTGCCTGCCTTAATGGTAACGCCGCCGGGAAGGTGAGCGACTGGAATAGCTGCGGGAACGAGGTCACCGACGTGTACGTTCTGCGCACCTGTCACTATCTGTGTGACCTGAGCGCCAATGTCTATCTGGCATATCCAGAGGTGGTCGGAATCGGGGTGTCTTTCCATTTCAAGAACCTTACCGATAACTACGTTCTGTATGTCCTCACCAAGGACCTCGTAGCCCTCTACCTTGGAGCCTGTGTCTGTCATTCTGTCGCAGTATTCCTTTGTGGAGATACCGTCCGTGTTTGTAAAATCGTGAAGCCAATTAAGTGAAAGATTCATGTCGTTATCTCCTTTCTCAGAACTGTTCTATGAATCTGATGTCATTCTCGTAGAACATACGGATGTCGTCAATGTGGTATTTAAGCATGGTTACTCTCTCAAGACCGAGACCGAACGCAAAGCCCGAATATTTTTCGGGGTCGATTCCGCACATAGAGAGCACGTTGGGGTGTACCATTCCCGCACCGAGAATTTCTATCCAGCCCTCGCCCTTGCAAAGACGGCAGCCCTTGCCGCCGCAAGCGAAGCAGGAAATGTCAACCTCAGCTGAGGGCTCTGTGAAGGGGAAGTGGTGGGGACGGAAACGGATTCTCGTGTCCTCGCCAAACTCTGCCTTTGCAAATGTCTCAAGCATACCCTTGAGGTCGCCCATTGTGATGCCCTCGTCAACTACAAGTCCTTCCATCTGGTGGAAAAGGGGGCTGTGAGTTGCATCCATAGCGTCGCTTCTGTAAACGCGGCCGGGGGAGATTATACGTATCGGGGGCTTCTGCACTTCCATCGTTCTCGCCTGAACGGGAGATGTCTGGGAGCGAAGAAGTATATTTTCGGTGATGTAGAATGTGTCCTGCGTGTCGCGCGCGGGGTGATTTTCGGGAATGTTGAGCGCCTTGAAGTTGTAGTAGTCGTACTCAACCTCAGGACCTTCAGCAATAGAGAATCCCATGCCCATAAAGATGTCCTCAAGGTCACGCTGAACGAGCGTGAGGGGGTGACGGTGACCGACCTTCTTTTTTGTTCCAGGAACGGTAACGTCAAGCTTTTCAGCTATGAGCTTGTTTTCAAGCGCCTTTACCGAAAGCTCCTGCTTTTTTGCGGTAATAGCCGCCTCAATTTCAGCTCTTACCTCGTTGGCAATCTGACCGACAATGGGTCTCTCTTCGGGAGAAAGCTGCCCCATTCCACGAAGAACGGCGGTAAGCTCTCCCTTCTTGCCAAGATATTTTACGCGAAGCGCCTCAAGGCTCGCGTCGTCGATATCCGAAGAGATCTGCTCAAGCGCCTCTGCCTTGATTCTGTTCAATGTTTCTTTCATTTTTTTATATCCTTTCGTTTATTATACGGATTTACTCAGAAACTTTCTTGAAAGAAAGTTTCCGAGACCTTCAAAGAACTTTCCCTTATATTTATTCCATACGGCTACTCTATTACCATATAAAGATTTTTGGGGAAGCTTTTGAAGGTTTGGAAACTTTTCTCGAAAAGTTTCCAAAAAATAAAAAAACCCAATTCACATAGAATTGGGACGAATGACTTATCCGTGGTACCACCCAGCTTCCGACTATTGTCGGCACTTTGAAGCCTTGTAACGCAGGCTAAACGGACTTGGCTACTTGATTACTCTTTGACCTTGTCTGCTCAAAAGGGAAATGCCTTTGCACTGTACATATCAAGCTCTCAGCTTTGCTTGACTCTCTGTGATGCAACATTGTGTAAGGCTGACTTTTTCATAGCATTTACTACATTATTATATCGAATAATATTATAACACTAATTCCGAATTTACGCAAGTGTTGAAACTGCAAAATTAAAGCCTCCGCTTACACGGAGGCTTTGTGCATTTTAAACAATAGTGAATATTTCAAAGTAGAAAAGCGCGCAGATAGCGATTGCCTGAAGAATAATGATAAGCGGGATGCCAAGCATGAATTTTACATGCTTTGTTTTATGTCTCATTGCGAGCATGCAAAGGAGCATGGCAACCGAGCCGCCGAGCGCGGAAAGACCGAGAAGAACGGATTCGGGAATACGAAGCTCCACTCTGTTCTTTTTTGAGATCTTTTTATCCCAAAAGCAAACTATCACGGAAATGAACGACATAATGATAATATATGCCGCAAATATAGATATTACAAGATTATCTTTAATAAAATCCAACATAAAATTTCTCCTTTTTACTTTTTAGGGAAGCTGTCCTTAAGGCTTACAACGCGATTGAATGTGCCTTCGTGCTTACTATCCTTGCAGAAGTAACCCATTCGCACAAACTGGAATCTTTCACCGGCAGCGGCTGATTCAAGCGAGGGTTCGACCATTGCGCCCTCAATTTTTGTGAGTGAGTTTTTGTTCAGGAAATCAAGATACGTCATGCCTTCGGGAACGTCTGCGGTGTTTTCAATATCAAAGAGACGGTCGTAAAGCATAAGAGTTGCGGGGACTGCGTACTTAGCTGAGAGCCAGTGGATAGTGCCCTTTATCTTTCTGCCGTCGGCAGGCATTCCGTTGCCTGTTTCAAGGTCGGCGGTCGCGTGGATGCACTTTATCGAGCCGTCCTCGTTCTTCTCAATTCCTGCGTACTTGATGATATAACCGCCCATGAGACGAACCTCTCCGTCGGGCTTTAAGCGGAAGAATTTCGGAGGGGGAACCTCGGCAAAGTCATCTGCGTCAATATATACCTCGCGTGTCATGGGAACGTCACGAGTGCCGAGTTCGGGCTTCTGAGGATGGTTGGGAAGAGAGATCATTTCTTCCTTATCTTCGGGGTAGTTGTCAATTATGACCTTTATAGGAGATGCGATACCCACGCGGCGAAGCGCGTTTTCGTTGAGGTCATCACGCACGCAAGCCTCAAGCTGACGAACGTCAACTGTGTGGTCGGTGTTGGTAACTCCTGCCTCACGAACGAAGGTGAAAAGAGCGTTCGGAGTATATCCGCGGCGGCGCAGACCGCAAAGAGTAGGAAGACGGGGATCGTCCCAGCCGTCAACGTGCCCTTCCTCAACGAGCTGACGGAGATAACGCTTGGACATAACAGTGTAGGTGATGTTCATGCGGCCGAATTCCCACTGATGGGGCTTCTGTTCAAAGCCTATCTTTTCCACTACCCAGTCGTAAAGAGGACGGTGATTACGGAATTCGCTGGAGCAAAGGGAATGAGTGATACCCTCAAGCGCGTCCTGAATGGGATGCGCAAAGTCGTACATAGGATATACGCACCACGTGTCTCCCTGACGGTGATGGTGAATATGCTTTATTCTGTAAATTACGGGATCACGGAGATAGGGGTTATCCGAGGAGGGATCAATTTTTGCGCGAAGCGTGCGCGCGCCGTCCTCGAACTCGCCGTTTTTCATGCGTTCAAACAGCTCAAGGTTTTCTTCAACGCTTCTGTTACGGTAGGGGGATTCCTTGCCCGCTACAGCACGGTCTGTACCCTTGTAGTCCGCAAGGTCATCCTTTGAAAGGTCGCAAACGTATGCGTCACCCTGACGTATGAGCTGAACTGCAAACTCGTAGCACTTGCCAAAGTAGTCAGAGCCGTAGTAGACGCCGCCCGTGGGCGTTGCGCCAAGCCACTCAAGGTCCTCGCGAATGGAACGGACGAATTCGTCAGACTCCTTTGCGGGATTGGTATCGTCATAACGAAGGTTGAAAAGACCGTTGTACTTGTTTGCAACGTCAGTGTTGACGCAGATTGCCTTTACCGAGCCGATATGAAGATATCCGTTGGGTTCGGGCGGAAAACGCGTGTGGATTTTGAGGTTAGGATTATTGCGCAGATCCTCATCAATTATGTCGTGAATAAAATTACCGTTTATAATTTCTTCCATGAGAGTGTGTCCTTTCGGGTGTTTTGCGGGATTATTTGAGTGAATTTATCATAGCGTCGATACGAGCAAAGGACTTGTCCTTACCGAGTATCTGCATGACTGTGTAAAGGTCGGGGGCGTTCATCTTGCCTGTGATAGCAACACGGATGAACATACTGATGTCGGCAACGTTTCCCTTGAATGCCGAGGGATCTGCTTTGTATGCCTTCATGTCGGATGCATATCCGAGACTGTCGGCTATTGCCTTGACCTTGTCAAACCATGAATTCATGTCATCAGCATAGTCATAGCTTGTCTTGAAAGATTCAAGAGTTGCTATAATGTCGGATTTATCAAAGCTTTCGGGATACTGATCCTGTATTGTAAAGAATTTGTCGTAGAAGAAGCCCATGTAGGGTTTTGCGTCGGCGAGCGTTGCAAGGTCCTTACGGGGCTTTTTGCCGCCTCTGCCTATTGCAAATATCTTTTCCGCAAACTCACGGTCTGCTGCAAGCTCAGCGCCAAATTCCGGATCAAATTCAAGCGCCCAGTCGGTAACCTTTTGGGCAACATCCTCCGCGCTCATTTTGGAGATAACGTTCTTTGATACGTCGTCAAGCTTGTTGAAATCAAACAGACAACCCGATACGGACATCTTTTTGATGTTGAAGGGGAAGTCCTTATACGACTTGTCAGGGTTCTGCATGTGCCACTCCTCGTAGTTTGAATTGAGAAGCGTCATGATATATTCGCATACCGCTTCGGGCGTGTAGCCCATGCGGGTATAGTCGTCCATATTTGCGCCCATGTCACGCTTGGAGAGCTTTTTCTTATTGCCAAACTCGTCAAGCTTCATTATCTGCGCGATGTGCATGTATTTTGGAAGTTTGAATCCAAGATATCTGAAAAGCTGAATATGCTTGGGAAGACTGGGGAGCCATTCCTCACCGCGTATTACGTGTGTCGTACCCATGAGGTGATCGTCGATTGCGTGTGCGAAGTGATATGTTGGGATTCCGTCGGACTTGAGAAGCACGAAATCCTCGTCGTTTTCGGGAATTTCTATAGCACCCTTTACAAGGTCGGTGAACTTGAGCTTTTTCTCTGCGTCACCGTCAGCAAGAATTCTCACTACGAACGGATGTCCTGCCTTGATGTGTTCTTCAACTTCTTCAATGGTGAAGTTTCGGCGAGCGAGCATTTCGGCACGCTTTTTTTCCGCCTCTGCCTGCCAGTCGGTGTTCTTTATTTCTTCCTTTTTATTTACCGCCGCAAGTGCGTCAAGCTCTTCCTCGGTGGTAAAGCAAGGATATGCCTTACCCTCGCGGATAAGTTGTTTTGCAAAGGTCTGATATATGTTGCCGCGAAGGCTCTGCTTGTAGGGACCGTAGATACCCTTGTCACATATTTTGCCGTCGTCTCCGAGAATTGCGCCCTCGTCAAATTCAATGCCGTAACGCGCGAGCGTTTTTATAAGTCCTTCTGCCGCGCCCGGCACCTCGCGCTTTGCATCGGTGTCTTCAATACGAAGATAGAAAACTCCACCCGACTGGTGAGCAAGTCTCTCCGCAACTGTGGAGGGGAAAAGTCCGCCAAAGTGAACAAATCCTGTGGGGCTGGGTGCAAATCTTGTTACCTTCGCACCCTCGGGGAGCTGACGTGCAGGGTACTGCTCCTCAATATCTGAGGGCAGCGTCGTGATTTGCGGAAAAAGCAGTTCTGCCAAATAATTAAAGTCCATGATTTCTTCCTTTTATATAACCGTATTTTTTGTCAATAGTAATAGCTTACATTTTCAAGAGCATTTGCAAGCATTTCGGTATCTCCGTGACCGGGATATATTTTGAGCTTACCGTCGAGCTTGCCGAGCAGAGCGAGACTTTCTCTCATTTTTCTCGCGTTTCCGCTATACAGGTCACACCTGCCGATGGAATCTGCAAAAAGCGTATCGCCGGTGAATAACACCCCATCTCCGAGTAAGCAAATGCAACCGTCGGTGTGTCCGGGTGTATTTATAACCGTAAGATTCACGTTTCCCACAGTTATGATGTCCCCATCACGCAACAAGCGCTGGGCGGGGCGAAATGTCCTGTCTCTGCCGAAAAAAGTTTTGAAGGCATTTTTGTTGCCGTCTGTAAGATGCTCCGCGTCACATTCGTGAACAAAAAGCGGGATGTCTGTGAGTTCTCTCAGAGTATCTGCCGAGAACATATGGTCAAAATGTCCGTGTGTGAGTATTATACAGTCGGGAGATGCATTCTTTTTGTTAAGAAAATCGAGTATAGAATCGGCAGATGCGCTGGGATCTATTATTGCGGCACGTCCGTTGCTTATAAGCACGTAGCAATTTGAAGCCAAGGAACCCGGATAAAGATTGTATATCTCCATTTTAACCTCCGAAAATTTTATACCACTCTATATTATATCACAGCAAATTGAGGTTGTCTACATATTTTATATAAAAAATTACAAAAATGCTTATTTGAAGCAAAAAGAGAGAGCGCGTGTGCGCTCTCTCGAGATTTTTGTTTTATTCTTGGGGGAAGAGGTGAGAGTAGTAAGAGGATTCCTTCTTGAATTCTTCATACGTTAAAGGCTTAGCATCCTTTTCTGTGCTGTTAAGTCTCTTTCCTCCGAAGGAGTAGAAGTCCGAGAAGGGATTCATTGACCACTTTTCGTAGTTCTTTGCAAGGTAGCTCTCGCAAACGTCGAGGTACTCTTCGTATTTCTTTACTTCAAGCTTTTTGAAGTTTGTAGTTGTGTAGTAGTTTGTATTCTTCTTCCACCACAGAGTCTTGTTCTTGAGGTTCAAGGACTCGTTTTTGAGGGTTGCGTACTGATTGAATACTATAGGAATGATTGGCATATCTTCCATGAGTATAGCTTCAGCCTTAACGAGCTTATCGTTATTGAAACGGTTATCCATGGAGAATGTGCCGTTGGAAGAACCGTAATAGATCTCTTCCATGATGGCATTGTACTCAGAAGAATCATAACCTGTGATGTGAGGAGTTATTTCATAGTCGGGGTTGATTGCGGTATCCATGACCATTCCCTGACCGGAGAATGCTTTTGCGAAGGGAGCAAGAGCAGCATAAGGAGAAGCAACGGTAGCTACGTAGTCAAGAGCTATTACCTCGAAGTCTCCACTCTTGAGGTCCTGGATGTAAAGGTTGTCGCAAATATCCTGGGGAATATCGTTAATTTCCTTGGAATAGTCGTTGTTCACGATGTTTCCGCGGAGCTTAATGTTGACGTTAAATCCGAGCTCACGCCAAGCTCTTGCAACCACTTCTGCAATAGCGACGTGTACATCGTCATAAGCAGCTACTGTGATAGAGAAGGAATATTCGGAAGGGTTGATATTAGCCTTCTTGAGAAGCTCGATTGCCTTATCCATATTCTTAGTAAGAGCACTGTAATTGTTGCTGGCGATTTCACGGAAATATTCTTTTCTTGATCCTGTGGATAACACACCTGTGGGAACTATTCCGGTTGCCTCCTCAGCAAATACAACGAGGTCGGCTATCTGCTCGCGGTTGATCGCCATAGAGAGCGCCTGTCTTACTTCCTTGATTGCAAATATTGCCTCTCCTTCTTCGGAGCTCGCCTTGTTAATCAAAGCGTTTTGGTTGAGATAGTATGTATGAGTGGAGAGGGAATCCTTTATTTCAAGGCTTTCATATTCCTTCACGCTGTTTCTGATGGACATGGGAATGTCACCCATGTAAAGAATATGACCTGCATCGTATGCAGCCTTGATCTCGTTATCGCTAAGAGAACAGTCAACGATGATTCTGTAAGGAGTTACGTACTCGTCGATTGCGTCTTCCTTATCAACGTTTCTATAGTAGTAAGGATTACGCTCGATAATGAAAGAGTTGATTACTTGAGAGGGCTCGGCCTTGGGAGCTTCGCCTCTTTCGTACCATACGTTTTGGGAATTCTCGATATCGGTCTTTTTAACGTCGTATTCTGTATCGATATATGTAACTGTATCGTCCTTCGTAAACTCAATTCTGGAAAGCTTGAACGGACCGGAGCATACCATTGTACCGGGCTTCTTTGCCCAGTCGTCGGATTTACCTGCAGAGGTTTCACGAAGAGGGGCAAGAGCAACGCTCGTGAGGTTCATAAGGAACTGATCGTAATCTATTTTTCCTACGAATTCGACGGTAACGATATTGTTGTCCGCGTAAAGTCCAAGGTCATCAATAGAAGCATCGCCTTCTTTAACGGCGCGTGCGTTCTTTATATCGAAGAGAAGGGAAGCAGCCTCGTACGAAGCCTCAACGTCGAGTAATCTCTTCCATGCAAACACAACGTCATCGGCGGTTATGGATACGTTATCAGACCACCTTGTATCGGCAAGAGTGATCTCCATCTTATATTCGTTAGATTTCTTATCTTCTATGATCTCATAGTCTTCAGCAAGAGATCCCTTGACTTTGCCCTTTTCGTCAAGTACAAAGAGAGTGTCAAACAGCAAGCTTACAATGTTTCTTGTGGACTCATCGTAATATGCGTTTGCGGGATCGAGGTCGTATATGTTCTCGGAGAGATACATTATTACGGTTTCTCCCTTGTAGTCCTCATCCTCTTTCTTGCTGCATGAAATGAATGTCATCATAGAAAGACACATAACAAGGCAAAGGATAAGCGAAATTGCGCGTTTCATCATGATTTGGTTTTCCTCCTCGTATAATCGTAAAATTATACCGTTTGCGAATGGTCGCAAATATACGTGTAATATTATAACATAAAAAAGTCGGTTTTGCAATAGAACAAATTGTTATAAATAATATTCGTATAGTTGCACAATAATGAGTTTTTTATTTTGTGCAAAAAGACCTTTTGAACGTTTTTTGCCGGTGTGATTTGCCAAGGCTTTTGTGGGATGATTGTGCAAAATTCATGCCGTGTTGCTTCCAATTGAAAAATGTAAATTTTTTGTTACAAATTAATTGTTTGCAAAAAGGCGAAAGCCTCGGTTCCCCAACCAAGGCTTTCATAAACAGAGGTGAAAAACGGCATATCCGTTTTTCTATATGTGTCAACATGCTGCGCCTTGCCGCTTCCCCAAGCGGTGGATAAGATCACAGTGCGGAGGCATGTGTGCCACTTAATTTAAATGCTTCGAATAGCAATCCGATTATTTTTTTTGCTCGGTAAAGCTTCCGATAACGATTATCTCTAAAAGGGAGATGACCGCGCAGATCATGATGCCTGCAAAAACTCCCATAGAACCGTTGTCTATCTTTCCAATCGTGGCGAAGAAGAAAAGCAGTCCGACTGAAATTACGGCAAGCTTTATAAGTTTGACAAGCGTCTTATTTGTAAAGAAAGAAATAATGCTGCATATAATAGATGTAAATCTATCCTCAAGCGTTTTTTTCTGAATATCAGAGTGATGAAAATAAGCGTTCATTGTATATCTCCTTTGAAATATTCGGGCTGTTGAAATTTCGTTTTAAGAATTAATATTGTTCTCAATGTGGAATTTTGCAAGAATTTCACCCGAAGTGTTTTCCTGTTTTGGAACTTCTGTGACTACATTATAGCACCGCTTTTGGAGTTTGTCAATACTTTTTTTCAAAAAAACGAAAAAAATTTCAAAAAAGTATTTACAAATCGGAAAACGTGTGCTATAATAATACCGAAAACAGAAAAAACTCATGGAGGGAATCATGGAATACACCTATATTGACAGAATAAAAGCTATAAAAAGCGAGAAGAAGATCACAAACGATATGCTCTCCGAGATGACAGGCATACCGCTCGGTACACTTTCCAAAATCATGGCAGGTATCAGCGACTCGCCGAAGCTTTCAAATATAGTTGCAATATGCGATGCGCTGGATTGTTCTCTTGATTACATTTTGACGGGTATTCCCGAAAACACCAACAACTATACTCTTGATGAGAGCGAGATGACGCTTATAGAAAATTACCGCAAGCTCGACAAGCACAGCAAGGAGCTTGTGGGAATAGTTATAAATAAGGAAGCGGAGAGAAGTGTTGTTTCGGATAGCGTAGAGAATACAAGAAGGAAGACCGGATCCGGACGTGCGGTTATTCTTGGCAGGGAGTCTCTCAGGCAGTCGGCAGGTCTGGGCAAGAGAAGCATAGGACTTTACGATCTTCCCGTATCTGCGGGTACGGGTGTATTCCTTACGGATACTGAATCCGTGCAGATAAAGATTCCCCAGACACCTCAGACCGACGGCGCAGATTTTGCGCTTCGCATCAAGGGCAACAGTATGGAGCCAAAGTATAAGGATGGCGACATTTTGCTTGTCGAGGAATGTGATTATGTTGAATATGGAGAGCTTGGAATCTTTATACTTGACGGTGACGGATATTTCAAAAAGTACGAAGGCGACAGGCTTGTATCCCTTAATCCCGAATATCAGCCTATCCTACTCAAGAATTTTGAAGAGATATCTTGCTGCGGTAAGGTGATTGGAAAGCTTAAGAGAAAGTAATAAAATACTAAACGGGCGCCATTCGGCGCCCGTTTTCTTATGCTTTTGTGTTAAATGTCAGATAATTATGCCGCACAATAACTGTCAGATATCTTTACAAAAAACAAAAATTGTGATAGAATAAACGAAGGAAAAACAATAAGGAGGGCACAGTTATGAAAAAGTTACTCATAGCTTTAATGCTTATTTTAGCCTTGACATTATGCTTTGCGGCGTGCGGTGACGATTCAACCGAGACACCCACCATACCCACGCATGCAGAAACACAGAAACCTACCGCAGATTCCACAGAGAAGCCTACTGAATCTCCCACCGTAGCTCCTACGGAGAAGCCTACCGAGAATCCCACAGAGCACGTTCATGAATACGGAGACTGGGTGGTGCGCAAAGAGGCTACGTGTACAGAAAACGGCATAAAATCTCAGGATTGCGCTTGCGGAGATTATAAGCTGGATTATATTCCTTCGACAGGGCATACCCCTCTTGAAGCTGTAGAGGAAAACAGAGTTGAGCCGACGGGATGTACTACACCGGGTTCGTATCAGACGGTAATTTATTGCGGTGTGTGTAAAGCCGAGGTTTTGCGCGAAAGTAAGGCAATACCTGCAAACGGTCATACAGAAGAAGTAACTCCCTCGAAGGATCCCACTTGTACAGAAACAGGTCTTACAGAAGGTAAGCACTGTTCTGTATGTGAAGAAGTTCTCGTAGCACAGTATATTCTCCTTGCTAAAGGTCACAGTTGGGAAGATGCTACAGTTACTGCTCCCAAAACGTGCTCTGTTTGCGGCGCGACAGCGAGAGAACCTCTCCGTCCTTATCATACATATCTTGATTTCACATCTGCCGAGAAAGCAAAGCTTCAAGAGACGCTTGGCACAGTCATTCCGTTTATCCCCAACGATGAATATTACTTTGAGGATTACGCTTGGGAAGAATACGGCGAATACGGAATAAATTTCTATGCGTTTGGCAATACAGAAGAAGAGTTTGAGGCGTATCTTGAGCTTTTCTCGGACTACACAAATGACGGAACGGATATTGACGAATACGGCGATACGTGGTATTTCTTCAGCAAGGGCGACATTTGTGTAGATTTGTCATTTTATTTCTATGATGGCATTTACGTTGTAGACGTATATGCGTATGTTGTTGATGAAAGCAATTCCGGAGGATCGACGGATGATCCCACAGACGATCCCGCGGATCATATATATCTGGATTTCACATCTGCCGAGAAAGCAAAGCTTCAAGAGATGCTTGGTACAGTCATTCCGTTTATCCCCAACGATGAATATTACTTTGAGGATTACGCTTTGGAAGAATACAGCGAATACGGAATAAATTTCTATGCGTTTGGCAATACAGAAGAAGAGTTTGACGCGTATCTTGAGCTTTTCTCAGATTACACAAATGACGGAACGGATATTGACGAATACGGCGATACGTGGTATTTATTCAGCAGGGGCGACATTTACGTAGATCTGTCATTTTATCTGTATGATGATGGCATTTACATTGTAGACGTATATGCGTATTTTGTTGATGAAAATAATTCCGGAGGCGGCTCCGGCGATTGGGAAGATACTGAAGAAGACGTTGACTTGATAACCAATAACGGCGCAGGCTTACCCGAAGATGACGGCGATGGAATATACGATATAGATTTCACTGACGCCGAACCCGTAAAGAACGTCACAGACCAGGGGATGTATCTTGACGGGTGTCCCACGGTTGGCTCTCCCGCGGTGCTTGTCATTCCGGTTGAATTTTCAGATGCAACCGCGCAGAATTGCGGATACAGTATAGAAAATATCAAAACAATATTCAATGGCACCACAGGGGACTTGAATTATTTCTCGGTTCATGATTATTTCTTTGTGTCAAGCTACGGAAAACTTGACCTTGACATTACTGTGCTGGACGAATGGTTCAGACCTGAGTATAACAGCAGCTATTACGAAAATTCCACTATGGATGATTACGGATATGAAATGGCAAACGGAGATCAGCTTATACTTGACGAGGCCCTTGCATATCTTTCAACCGTAATGGACTTGTCCGAGTTTGACTCTGATGGCAACGGTACTATTGATGCGGTAGTTATGGTAAACACCCTTGACATAGATGACACAAGTGATTTTCATTGGGCATACAGGCACTGGAATATGCTTGTTGACGACGAGGAATATTATTATGAATACGACGGCGTTTCAGCGAACGATTACGCATGGATACCGTATCAGTTTGTTTTTGAATACGTTGATGAATACGGCGACATAAATTACGATGCTGATAATGAACTTAATCCGTATACCTTTATTCACGAATTCAGTCACGTGCTCGGCGCGGACGACTATTACGACACAGAGTATGTGTCAAGTCCTCTTGGGGGCTACGACATTATGGATGCAATGATAGGCGATCACAATCCCTACAGTAAGTTCAACTTTGGATGGATCACATCCTCAAAGCTTATCACAACGGACAGTGCCGTGACAGTAGCTCTTGAGGATTTCTCAAAGAACGGCGACACCATTATAATAGCAAACAACTGGGATTCATCGCTCGGAGTATATCAGGAATATTACGTTGTGATGTACTATACCTCCGGCGGGCTTAACGGTGGCGAAGGCGGATATTTCACGCGTGACGGAATAGTAATATATCACGTTAACGCTTCTCTTTACAGAGAAGAAATCGATGGAGAGGTATATTATGACGTTTACAATTCCAACACGGATGTGTCGGGTGAATACGGTACGGCAGATAATCTCATTGAATATGTAAAATCCTCGGAGGATCATTACATTTACGTTACCGGAGAAACACTAGACGGTGTTTATGACGATTCGGGCAATAAGCTCGGATATACTTTCACCGTTGATGCTATTGACGGAGAGTTCGCAACGCTTACCTTTGAAAAGGTTGCATAAAACACAAAAGACCGCCCCCGGATATCGTGGAGCGGTCTTTATTTTATGGCTGTGACTGTTCAAAACTTTTTCAAACCTATTGACAAATCTGAAAATATATTTTATAATGATTAAGTATTAAAAAGCTGTGAAGAGAACAGAGGATATTTTGCACGTACAGAGAGCTGTCGGTCGGTGCGAGACGGTCTGCGTTATATTCTTACTCATCTCTGAGCTTCAAGCCGAAATGCAATTGCAGAAACATGCTGCATAGTAGGGGAGACGGAGTCCGCCGTTATCGGAGTTGAGAGGGGTGCTTTCGCATCCAATCAGAGTGGTACCGCGGAGGGCTTGCGCTTCGTCTCTGTATAGAGACGCGGCGTTTATTTTTTTGTAAAAATATTTTAGATTTTGCCCACATGGGCGGAGGAGTAAAAATGAGATACGATCACTTATCAGTTGAAAAAAAGTGGCAGGAATACTGGAAGGAGCACGAGACCTTCAAGACGGACGTCTGGGATTTTTCAAAGCCCAAGTTCTATGCTCTTGATATGTTCCCCTATCCGTCGGGAGTAGGTCTGCACGCAGGTCACCCCGAGGGTTATACCGCCACAGACATTGTTTCCAGAATGAAGAGAATGCAGGGCTACAACGTGCTGCACCCTATGGGATATGACTCGTTCGGTCTGCCCGCAGAGCAGTACGCCGTGAGCACGGGAAATCATCCCAACGGCTTTACGCAGGAGAACATCAAGACCTTCTCAAAGCAGCTCACAGAGCTTGGCTTTGACTACGACTGGTCAAAGATGATAGCGACAAGCGATCCTGAGTTCTACAAGTGGACGCAGTGGATATTCAAGCAGCTTTATCTTGACGGCTACGCGCAGTATATAGATATGCCTGTAAACTGGTGCGAGGAGCTTGGTACGGTGCTTTCAAACGACGAGGTCATTGACGGCAAGTCCGAGAGAGGCGGTTATCCCGTAATCAGAAAGAACATGAAGCAGTGGGTAATCAATCAGCCCGCGTTTGCTGAGGAGCTTCTCGAAGGACTTGACGAGATAGACTGGCCTGAGTCTACAAAGCTTATGCAGAAGAACTGGATCGGCAAATCTACCGGTGTCGAGGTCAAATTCCAGATAGTTGGCGGCGGTGAATTCTCCATATTTACTACATGTATAGAGACCATTTACGGTATTACGTTTATGGTGCTTGCTCCCGACGGAGATATAGTAAAGCAGCTTATGCCCAGAATCCAGAACAAGGATGAAGTTCAGGCTTACATTGACGAGACGCTCAAAAAGAACGATATGGACAGAACCGAGCTTAACAAGACAAAGTCGGGCTGTGAGCTTAAGGGAGTTAGCTGTATTAACCCCGTAAACGGCAAGGAAGTCAGAATGTTTATCGGTGACTTCGTGCTTGCAAGCTACGGCACGGGCGCGGTAATGGCAGTTCCTTCTCACGACCAGCGTGACTTTGAGTATGCGATAGCTCACAATATAGATATGATCCAGGTCATTGACGGTGACGAAAAGCTCGGTCACGTAGACGTAAGCGAAAAGGCATTTGAAAAGCAGGACTATCTCGGCAAGGGTTACAGACTTGTAAACTCCGAGGAGTTCACGGGACTTACCGTTGAGGAGGCAAAAGAGGCAATAACCTCAAAGCTTGAAGCGCAGGGAGTGGCAAAGAGAACTGTTAACTACCATTTCAGAGAGTGGATATTCGCGCGTCAGAGATATTGGGGCGAGCCTGTTCCCGTTGTTCACTGCGAGGACGGCACGATCCACGTGCTTGACGACAACGAGCTGCCGCTCGTTCTCCCCGAGCTTGAAAACTACAAGGGAGTAAACGGAAAAGCTCCTCTTGAGAACGCGACCGAATGGAAGCAGTATGACAAGAATGGCGTTAAGGGCGTAAGAGAAACCTCCACAATGCCCGGCTCGGCAGGATCTTCGTGGTACTTCCTCCGCTATATAGATCCCCACAACAATGATGAATTTGCAAATCAGGAGCTTCTTAAGCACTGGATGCCTGTTGACCTTTACATCGGCGGTCCCGAGCACGCGGTAGGTCACCTGATGTATTCAAGAATATGGAACAGGTACCTCTACAACAAGGGACTTGTTCCCACAAAAGAGCCCTTCCGTAAGCTCGTGCATCAGGGAATGATACTCGGCTCAAACGGTATCAAGATGGGTAAGAGATTCCCCGAGTTCGTGGTAAATCCCAGTGACGTTGTTCGTGACTACGGCGCGGATACGCTCCGTCTGTACGAAATGTTCATGGGCCCGCTTGAGGTCTCAAAGCCCTGGAGCGATCAGGGTGTTGACGGTGCGCGCCGATTCCTCAACCGTGTATGGGCGTTCTTCACCGAGCCTCAGAACATTGTGGGCGGGGCAGTTCCCGAGCTTGAAAAGATATATCACAAGACTGTAAAGAAGGTAACAAGCGATTTTGAAAAGCTCGCGTTCAATACTGCTATTTCGCAGATGATGATATTCGTAAACGCGGTGTACAAGGAAGGCAAGTGCCCGAAGGTATATGCAGAGGGACTTATCAAGATGCTTTCTTGTATTTGTCCTCATATAGGAGAGGAGATCTGGAGCATTCTCGGTCATAAGGATACTATTGCTTATGAAAAGTGGCCTACTTACGACGAGGCAAAGACTGCAGACGATACAGTTGAGGTCATTCTCCAGATAAACGGTAAGCTCAGAGGCAAGATTGCCGTTCCCGTTGACATGGATAAGGACGAGGTCATCGCTCTGGCAAAGGCTGACGAAAAGGTTGCGGCGGCAATTGAGGGCAAGACTATCGTTAAAGAAATAGTTGTTCCCAACAAGATAGTGAATATTGTAGTAAAATAAGAGGCAGGGTATGATAAAAGTCACACTTTTGGGTGATTCCATACGCTACGGCGCAGGAGAGGACATACAGGGATACGGAGCGCGCACAGAAGAGCTTCTCGGAGATGAGTTTGAAGTGTTTCAGCCCAACGACAATTGCAAATTTGCAAAATATACTTTGCGAATGCTGTTTGACTACGAGCCGTTGATGCGCGGAAGCCGAATAGTGCATTGGAATACAGGTCATTGGGATCTGTGCGATATATTCGGCGACGGGACATTCTCAACCGAGGCGGAGTATATTGACAATATAACGCGTATAGCAAAAATACTTTTGTCGCGCTACGATAAGGTCATATTTGCTACGACAACTCCCGTTCTCGACACGAATATTTTCAACAAAAACAGCACGATAAAAAGGTTCAATGAGATAGTCGTGCCAAGACTTGAACAGATGGGAGTTATCATTAACGACCTGCATTCTCTTGTTGACGCAGACAGAGATATGTATCTTAGTGCCGATACGATACATCTTTCCGGTGATGGTGTTGAGCTTTGCGCCAATGCCGTCGCCGAGAAAATTCGCGAGGTGGCAAAGTCACTCTGATGTGTTGAAAACAAAAAAGAAAAAATTAGAGAATTTGTATTGACAAACCCATTTTTATGGTGTATAATACTTAAGTATGATTTGGGGAAACCCACACATAACTCTACAGTGCGAGGGGAGGGAAAAAGGAATGGCAGAAGTAAAGGTAAAAGACGGCGAGTCTCTTGACAGCGCACTCCGTCGTTTTAAGCGTCAGTGTGCTCGTTCGGGAATCCTCACCGAGCTTCGTAAGAGAGAGCACTATGAAAAGCCCAGCGTAAAGCGCAAGAAGAAGTCTGAAGCTGCACGCAAGAGAAAGTATAAGTAATTAATTTTCTCAGAGCAGGCGTGTGTTGGATGACACCGCCTGCTTTAATTTTTCAAAAACATTACTAATTTTATTTATTTTTGGAGGTCATTATGGAGACATTGAAGAAGATTTTCCCCCTTTCCTTTAAGCCCATGAAATCCGGAGCCGATCTTGCTATCGGTATCATCATTTATGTAGTTGCCGGTATAATCGGAGCCGTATTGCTTGCTGTAGCGGGTTGGCTTGCAGGCATTATCGGTGGTATAGTTGCTTTCCTTGGAACTCTTATAGGAATCGTCCTTGGAGCAATCGGAGCGATTATCGATGTTTACGTTATCGCAGGAATCGTTATTCAGATCCTTGTTTTCACAAAGGTTATTAAGGAATAATTACATAAAAATGCGGTGAAGCCTCACCGCATTTTTTGTTTTATAAAAGGGAAGTTTTTAATATTTAAAAAAGAAAAATTTGGAATTTACAGAAAATCCATTGTAATCTCGCGATAAATGTTGTACAATTAGGGAAAGAGGTATATTATCTTTACAAATAGATGAAAGGTTTAATTATGAAAAAAATATTTGCTGTAGTTGTGCTTTTGGCTTGTTTGTTGCAGATTACAGTTTCATGCTCCAAAAAGGATGGGGAACAGTCGACACTTCCCACACCGACCGAGAAGCCCACAGAACCGCAAATTCCGGATCAAAAGGAAGAACTTGCGCTCAATATTCTCGATGACGGATACAGAAACTGGTATCAGATATATGTGTACGGCTTTTATGATTCGGACGGAGACGGTGTTGGCGATATCAACGGTGTAACTCAAAAGCTGGACTATATAAAAGACATGGGCTACAATGGAATATGGCTTATGCCTGTTATGCCGAGCGAGATGTATCACGGACGCGACGTACAGAGTTTTTGCGACATTGCGGATGAATTGGGCGACACGGATGATTTTGACAGCCTTATAAAAACGGCGCATACAAAGGGAATAGACGTCCTTATAGATCTCGGCCTCAACACAACGAGCACAGAACATCCGTATTTTGCGGGAGCGGTTGATTTTATTTTGGAAAACGGCGCCGTTGGCGGTGAATACGGAGACTGTTATAGCTTTTCGACCGAGGCAGACGGCAATATAAGCGGTTCGGATTATGGGTATGAAACATCAGACGGATTACCCAAAATCAATTTGGACAGTGAGCTCTGGCGCAGTGAGATAACGAATGTCATGAGATATTGGCTTGAGGAGAGGGGCGTTGACGGATTCAGACTTACGGATACTGTAAAATATTATTTTGACGATGATAAGAATATTGAGTTTTTGACTTGGTTTAATTCTAAGGCTAAGGAAATATCCCCTGAGTGTTATATCTTGGGAGAGTTGTTCATTAACGATAATAAAACTGTTGCTAAGTATTACGCAAGCGGAATAGATAGCTTTCAGCTGTTTTCTTATGCTGACGCAACGGGTATGCTGGCTCACTATTTGAGAATATCAAGCGGAGAGATGCTGGGTAAGCTCATGGAGGATTCGCAAACTGTATTTGAAAAAAATATTACAACAACATTCCTATCCGGCAATTCGCTGTCCAACCGCCCCGCGACATATACATCATCCGGAGTTGCGAGTATAAAAATGCTGGCGGGAATACAGATGGTCTGTAGCGGAAGCATCAGCACGTTCTATGGCGACGAGATAGGTATGGTCAGCAAGGGTGGAGTAAACAACGATGCCTCAAAGTACATAGGTATTAAGTGGACTGACAGCCTTTCTGACGAAGGATATTGCGATGTGGCAACTAACGGTGCGGAGAATAGCTATATTTACGCATCTGTCCAAAGACAGCAAAATGATCCTAACAGTATTTTGAATTTCTATAAGGGCATGTTGAGACTGAGAAACGCGTTCCCGTCATTGGCACGCGGCAAGGTTGATAACATTGAGCTTATAGGTAACACCTCGGTATGCGTTATTCAAAAAACTTACGGCGATGAAAAGATAACCGTCATTGTTAATCTCGCGCGTCCTACAGACCCGCAGGACGTTTCTACGGGCGCAAGGGAAGTGACTTTGGATAAAAAGGTACTGGGATATAGCGATATAGCCGCACAGATATGCGCGTACGACATTTCATATGAAGCGGAATATAATTCTGAAATGGACATGCTTGTCATGCCTCCGTATTCAATAGTTATAATGAAATAAAGTAAAGGCTTGCCATTTGTGGGTGCAAATTAGGGATTTTTAATCCCCGGGAAAATGGCATAGTCGTTAATTCGGCTATGCCGTTTTCTCGTTTATAGGCGTTGTCGGTATTTCACCGATGCCGTTGTATATGATTTTTAT
>SVTX01000049.1 GCA_015063545.1 Oscillospiraceae bacterium
TGCGGCGGCAGGTTATTCGTCATACGGAAACCAGATAGGACTTGCAACGGGACAGGTAGATGAGCTTTACCACGACGGCTACGTTGCAAAGAGAATGGAGATAGGCGCAGTTATCGCGGCTGCCCCCGAAAAGAACGTTCGCCGTGAACGACCTGAGGACGGCGACATAGTAATTCTTCTCGGCGGAAGAACAGGGCGTGACGGTTGCGGTGGAGCTACCGGTTCGTCAAAGTCTCACACGCTTGAGTCTCTTGAGACCTGCGGCGCGGAGGTTCAGAAGGGTAACGCTCCTGAAGAGAGAAAGCTCCAGAGACTTTTCAGAAATGAAGAAGCGTCCAGACTTATAAAGAGATGTAACGACTTTGGCGCAGGCGGTGTATCGGTTGCTGTTGGTGAGCTTGCCGACGGACTTGAGATAGACCTCAACGCAGTTCCCAAAAAGTATGAGGGACTTGATGGCACAGAGCTTGCTATTTCCGAGTCTCAGGAGAGAATGGCAGTTGTCGTTGAAGCGGCAGACGTTGCAAGATTTAAAGAGCTTGCTGAGGCTGAAAACCTTGAAGCTACCGTAGTGGCTACCGTAAAGGCAGAGCCCAGACTTCGCATGAAGTGGAACGGTAAGTACATAGTTGACATTTCCCGTGAGTTCCTTAACTCCAACGGAGCAGAGAAGCATATAACAGTAAAGCCTGCATCTTGCGGAGACTTTGAAAGAAAAATAGATACGGACAAGAATTTCCACGATATTTATTTTGCGCTTGCCACAGACCTCAACGTTTGCTCAAAGCGTGGACTGAGTGAGAGATTTGACTCCACCATCGGCGCGGGAACGGTGCTTATGCCTTTCGGCGGAAAGCATCAGCAAACTCCCATTCAGGCGATGGTACACAAGATATCCGCAGAGGATAAGTTTACAAACACATGCTCACTCATGGCTTGGGGATACAATCCTTACATTGCGGAAAAGTCTCCCTTCCACGCGGCTTATTATGCGGTAGTTGAATCTGTTTCCAAGCTTATTGCAACGGGCGCGAAATTTGAGGACGTTTATCTTACTTTCCAGGAATACATGGAAAAGCCCGGCAAGGATCCCGCGCGCTGGGGCAAGCCTCTTGCGGCGCTTCTCGGAGCATTTGAGGCACAGGCAGATCTCAGAATTGCTGCGATTGGCGGTAAGGACTCTATGAGTGGTACGTTTGAGAATATCGACGTTCCTCCCACGCTTGTTTCCTTCGCGGTAACAACGACAGATTCGAAGTACATAATCTCCCCCGAATTCAAGTATCCCTGTCATAAGGTAGTTCTTCTCACTCCCGAATACAATTCGGACAAGCTCCCCGTAACCAAGTCTCTCCTCGCGGTATTTGACAAGGTCAATGAACTTGTAAAGAGTGGCAAGGCGGTTGCGGCATACACACCTACATACGGCGGCGTTGCCGAGGCGATACTCAAGATGTGTATAGGTAACGGATTCGGATTTGAATACGACAAGAGCATCACAAGAGAAGATATGTTCTCTTACAAGTACGGCTCGTTTGTAGTTGAGCTTTGCGAGGACATGGACATTGAATGTAACGGATTTGCTTGCAGAACACTCGGACGTGTATCTGCCGATGCGTTTATTTCAAGCGCGGAAGGCTCTGTTGAATTGCCCGCTATACTTCACGCTTACGAGGATAAGCTTGAGAGCGTTTACAGCTGTAATATTGCAAGTGAGGGCAAGGTGATTCCCACTGTTTGTTATACCGGTGCAGAGAAGACAAAGAGCGCGGCTATTATATCCGCAAAGCCGAAGGTTCTCATTCCCGTATTCCCCGGAACAAACTGTGAATACGATACGGCAAAGGCATTTACAAAGGCAGGCGCTGAGGCGGAGATAGTAGTTATAAAGAATCTCGACAGCAAGGCTATTTCGGATTCTGTTGACTATTTTGCGAACGCAGTTAAGTCCTCGCAGATGATATTTATTCCCGGCGGTTTCTCCGGCGGCGATGAGCCTGACGGATCCGGTAAATTTATCACGGCATTCTTCAGAAACGCGCAGGTGAAGGATGCAGTTCATGAGCTGCTTAAGAACCGCGACGGTCTTATGGCAGGTATCTGTAACGGCTTCCAGGCTCTTATCAAGCTCGGACTTGTGCCTTACGGTGAGATAATCGATACAGACGAGAGCTGTCCTACGTTGACTTTCAATACAATAGGCAGACACCAGTCGAGAATAGTTCGCACAAGAGTTTGCACAGACAAGTCGCCTTGGCTTGCTCATACAAACGTAGGCGAGGTATATAACGTACCGATCTCTCACGGAGAGGGAAGATTCCTTTGCGACGAGGCGCTTCTCAAGCAGCTTGCGGCAAACGGACAGATAATCACGCAGTACGTTGATCTCGCGGGACATCCCACGGACAACATTTTGTTCAACCCCAACAACTCCGCATGGGCGGTCGAGGGCATTTGCTCTCCCGACGGACGCGTGCTTGGTAAGATGGGACACTCCGAACGTAAGGGCGAGTTCCTCTACAAGAACGTTGAGGGCAATTATGATATGGGACTGTTTGAGTCCGCAGTGGAGTATTATAAGATTTAACTTCATTATAAAAACGGGCGTTGCGAAAGCAACGCCCGTTGACTTAATGTATAAATTTGTTGTAAAATTCTCTCACTACGCTTTTTATGGTGTAATCAATTCTTGAATCACAAAATTTACGAATATGCTCGGGAATATCTCTGTAAAATGCCTCGGCAATACCGCCGGCAATACACGCCTGTGTGTCTGCATCTCCACCAAGAGATATTGCTCCGCGAACTGCACTCTCGTAGTCCTCGGATTCTAAAAACGCAATAATTGCAGGAGGCACGCTATACGATGTTCTGCTATCGAAAACGTGATTTTGGCGGATGCTTTCAAGAGGTATTGATAAGTTGTATTTAAAATTTTTCTCAATATATTTCTTTATTTCCTCTTTGCTGCTTTCATGCCTTGCCAGATAAACTGCTGCGGCCACGGCTTGTGCGCCGATTATCGCTTCTCGATTATTATGAGTTGCAATGCAGCTTGCTTTTGCTTGAATAAGAGTTTGTTCAAGATTGCTGTATGCATAGCCTATGGGAATAACTCGCATTGAAGCGCCGTTTGCATAACTATGTCCATTTCTTGAATATGTAGCCTTTGCCCACGAGGTAAACATATTTCCAAATCCTGCGGAAGGAAAATATGAGAAATATTGACGGTATTGCGCGGCAAACTGATTTGCTCGTTTTTGCATATTCCATTTTGATATTTCTGATGCATCGTTCAGTATTGTTTTACAAACTGCAGCTATCAAAACACTGTCATCAGTAAAAGAGCTGTCTTTATTAAATGTAAAATTATAATTCTTTGTGCAGTGGACTTCATAGTATGAGCCGAGGACATCTCCATATATTGCACCAAACATATCATCACCTCTTTTCTTAATTATACCATAAATCATTTGTGAGGTCAACATGAAATAACAACCGATATTATGAAAGTTTTTGTTTTTCTCTTGCAAAAGGCGATGCTCCCCTTGCAAAATAGCTCGAAAGGAACAAATTGCCAATATAATCAAAGAAATTTTGATATATTTGATGCACAAATTTTATGCGTAAAAACAATTTTTTAAAGCGTAGCAAAAAAAATTATGAAATTTTTAAAAAAAATCTTGCAAAATTCTAAATTCTGTGATACAATATAAAAGTAAATTATTTTGAGCCCCGGCATATACTGTTCAGAGCCCAAATCCATACAAGAAAGGAAACAATTATTATGTCCCAGTATGTAGAAAGAGTGTTGGCAGACCTTATCGCCAACAACCCCAATCAGCCCGAATTCCATCAGGCAGCAACAGAGATACTTGAATCCCTCGCTCCCGTGTTTGATAAGCACCCCGAGTATGAGAAGGCAGGTCTTCTTGAAAGATTTGTTGAGCCCGAAAGAACTATTATGTTCCGTGTTCCGTGGGTAGATGACAACGGTACAGTTCGTGTAAACCGCGGCTACCGTGTACAGTTCAACAGTGCAATCGGTCCTTACAAGGGCGGATTCCGTTTCCACCCCTCTGTAAATCTTTCCATACTTAAGTTCCTTGGCTTTGAGCAGATACTCAAGAACAGCCTTACAGGTCTTCCTATCGGCGGCGGTAAGGGCGGTTCCGACTTTGATCCCCGCGGAAAGTCCGACGGAGAAATCATGAGATTCTGTCAGTCCTTTATGTCCGAGCTTTACCGTCACATCGGTCCCGACGTTGACGTTCCCGCAGGTGATATCGGTGTTGGCGCGCGTGAGATAGGTTATCTCTTCGGTCAGTACAAGAGACTTCGCGGCGCATTTGAGAACGGCGTTCTCACAGGTAAGGGAATTTCCTACGGCGGTTCTCTTATCCGTCCCGAGGCTACAGGCTACGGCGCGGTTTATTTCGCACAGCGTATGCTCCAGCTCAAGGGTGATACGATTGAAGGCAAGACCTTTGTAGTTTCCGGCTTCGGTAACGTTGCTTGGGGCGCAGTTAAGAAGATCACAGAGCTCGGCGGTAAGGTGCTCGCTATCTCCGGTCCCGACGGATACATATATGATGAAAACGGTGTTTCCACACCCGAAAAGATAGACTTTATGCTTACGATGCGCGCATCCGGCAGAGATAAGGTTCAGGATTATGCCGATAAGTTTGGCGTACCCTTCTATGCAAAGCAGAAGCCTTGGGGTGTTAAAGCAGACATTTGCATGCCTTGCGCTACTCAGAACGAGGTTGGCATGACCGAAGCTGAGCAGATCCTCGCTAACGGCACGAAGTACTACGTTGAGGTTGCTAATATGCCTACGTCCAACGAGGCTGTTAAGTTCCTTCAGGACAACAACGTTATAGTTGCTCCTTCCAAGGCAGTTAACGCGGGCGGTGTTGCTGTTTCCGCGCTTGAAATGGCACAGAACAGCCAGAGACTTGCTTGGTCTGCTGATGAGGTTGACGCAAAGCTCAAGACTATCATGGTAAATATTCACGATGCTGCTGCAAACACAGCAGAGGAATACGGCTACGGCTACGATCTTGTTAAGGGTGCGAACATCGCGGGCTTTAAGAAGGTAGCAGAGGCTATGATGGCACAGGGAATTATTTAAGTTTGGAAAAAGTTGTTATACCTCAAGCAGGTAATTTATAGACAACGTTTATCTTAACTGCTTGTAATCATAAGATATAAAACTAACCGCCGTTGGGGCATCGAGCCCCGACGGCGGTTTTTGTCGTGTTTTAATCATTTATCCTGCATCTTGCACCATACTCCCATAACGAGTTTGTGGGGCAACAGCTTGGAGGCTAATTTGTTAGCCTTGGTGATAAGTCCGTATGCGGAGATGTCTTTGCCGCGATTCATATCCCGAACGGCGCTGTTTGCGACGTCTTCGGGCAGATAAAATTTATCGTAACGCTTTATGGTGTCATCCTTCATTGCACGGTCAAAGAAATTCGTTTTTGTCCAACCGGGGCAGACTGCGATAACCCTGATCCCTTTTCTTTGAAGCTCCTTGTTCAAGGCGCGGGAGAAGGAGAGCACGAATGCCTTGGTCGCTCCGTAGGTGGACATATACGGCACAGGTTGGAATGCCGCCTTTGAGGCGAATTCATATACCTTGCTGCCGCATTTCATATAAGGCAGACATATATACGTTATTGCCATAAGAGCTTTGCAGTTGAGGTCTATCATATTCATCTGCGCTTCAAGCGGAATATCGCGGAAGCTTCCCGCCTTCCCAAATCCCGCCGCGTTGACGAGAGACACTATTTCGGGATTTTGTTCTTTGAGCATTTTCTCAAGCTCACATATACTTGAATTTAGAGAAAGGTCGAATCCTATTATTCTTGTTTTTGTCGAGAGCAGATTTGCACATTCTTCGAGCTTGCCGACCTGACGCGACACAAGCCATATCTCGTCGCAACCCTCGGTCTTGTCCAGAAGGAGCGCCATTTGTCTGCCAATGCCCGATGACGCGCCTGTAATTATTGATATTTTCATATATACCTCGCAAAATTTATTTCTCTACGGCGTAAAGATTTATGTCCCACGCGGGGATGTACGTCATTCTTCTTAAATAGAGTTTGTAATTTGGATTTAGTTTATGCAAAAGCAGGGGAAGATCAAACAAGTCCTCGCTTCTGTGATAGAGCGAGACGAGCAGGGAAGGCTTGTAATTTTGAATGGTCTTATGTGAGCCGAGAAGAGCCTCGCGCTCCGAGCCCTCAACGTCGTATTTTATATAGTCCACGCCTCTGCCGTCAAGAACATTGTCGAGTGAATTCACCTGTATTTCGGTTATCTTTTTTCCACGGGCATTTATCGCATCTGAAAAATCGGACGAGTTTTGAAGCAATCCCGCGTTCCTGTTTCCGCTTTTGTCAAAAAACAGAGTATCGTCATGGCTCCATGCACCAATATTATGCGCTTCAAGCTCAAAGGTGGGCGCGCTGAGAGACGAGTAATATTCGCATAGCTTGCGGAAATTTCGCGCGTCGGGCTCAAATGCATATATTTTTTTGAGGTTGGGAGCAAACCCGGAAAGCTCTCGGATAGTGTCGCCGTTGTATGCGCCAAGGTCTGCGTATGATGATATTTTGTCTGCGCAGAGAATATCCCTGTATGCTTCATCTTTACTTGATTGGCATGCGCTAAGGTGAGAAATGTCTCCTGTGAGCTTGTATGCAATTATTTCTTTGTATATGCGGCGGGATTCTTTGTCTGCAAAAAGGTCGTGTACAGTCAGGAATTGATCGATATTGCTTTCATAAAACTCAGTGTTGAACAGGGTGTTTCCAAATACGGGTACGTCCGGCGCGTAAAGCTCACATTCGGTGGATATCTTATATATGTTTTCGAGCACATCGGGCAGAGAAGTCGCAAATGATAAAAGCACTATAATGTTTTCCGCACCGTACTTTTCCTTGATTTTGGAATAGGACATTACGGTCTTGCCGTGAAATTGATGACCGCGAACAAATCCGTCGCTTGCAAAAAAATCCTCTACCTCTACGTTGTACATGTCGCAGACCGAGAGTATCTTGTCTGCACCGTTTCCCATGCCGTACATGACGATATGTTTATTTGTTTTGGAGAGGTATGACCAAAGATCAGTTATATTTTGCGCACTTTTAAGTATGGTTTCTGTTGACAATTTATTCATTGTGTGCTATACTTTCTGTAAAGAATTATAATTTATTTTAATTATATCATCTGATTTGAATTTTGTAAAGTATTACGGAGGAAAATAAAATGGATTGCTTGTTTTGCAGAATAATTGCGGGAGAGATCCCTTCATCAAAGGTATATGAGGATGAAAATGTTTACGCGTTCCGCGATATCAACCCTCAGGCACCGGTTCACGTGCTTGTAGTGCCCAAGGCGCATATTGAATCGGCTGACGCTGTAGCTTCCAATAATTCCGACGCTGTAAAAGCGGTGTTTGAGGCAATACCTAAGGTGGCTGCAGAATGCGGACTTACAAACGGCTACAGAGTTATCACCAACATAGGTGAGGACGGTTGCCAGAGTGTAAAGCACATACATTTTCATGTTCTCGGCGGCAAAAAGCTCCCCGAAAACATGGGTTGAAAAAGAGAAACGTATAGGAGATAGTAAAATGAAAACTACACTTATTATAATGGCCGCGGGTATTGGCTCGCGTTACGGCGGCGGTATAAAGCAGCTTGCAGAGGTTGGTCCGTCCGGAGAGATAATTTTGGATTATTCCATTCACGACGCGCTTGAAGCTGGATTTAATGACGTTATATTTATTATCAGACGCGATATAGAAAAGGATTTCCGCGAGGTTATCGGTAACAGAATGGAGAAAGTATGCCCGTGCGCGTATGTATTCCAGGATATTCACGATTTGCCCCGTCATATGGTAATGCCCGAGGGCAGAACAAAGCCTTGGGGTACGGGACATGCAATTCTTGCTTGCAAGGGAACGCTGAAGAATCCCGGATGCATTATCAATGCAGATGACTACTACGGCAAGGAAGCGTTTGTTCAGATGCATGATTTTATTGTGAATAAAATGGACGTTGACAATACCGAATGTCTTGATATGGCTATGCCCGGATTCGTTCTTAAAAATACACTGAGCGATAACGGAAGCGTTACGCGCGGCATTTGCGAGGTTGATATGCTCGGACATCTTACCGACATTGATGAGACAAAGAACATATACAAGGACGGCGAGGGAGCGTATAAGCTTGTTGACGAGCAGAAGGTTTCTCTTGATGCAGACGCCGCCGTTTCCATGAACATGTGGGCGATAACACCTGAGTTTGTAAACAGACTTGAGGACGGCTTTGCCGAGTTCCTTGAGGCGGGCAATCTTGGTGACAAAAAAGCAGAGTATCTGCTTCCCACAATAATCGGAGATATGGTAAAGGCAGGCAGCGCGACAGTCAGCATCCTCCCCACAAACGACAAATGGTTTGGCGTTACTTATGCCGAGGACAGAGACACAGTTGCCGCAGAGTTTGACAGACTTGTAAAAGCGGGAGTTTATAAAACACCGTTGTTTTAAATAAAAAAGAGCGTGAAATGGGCCGTACTCTTAAGTACAGTTTTGAAAGGTCAATGGAATAGCTTGCCTACCTAAAGGAAAGGACGGGAAATTCTAACAATTTCCCGTCCTTTTTATACGATCATCAAATATAAACGTTATTTTAAATAATATTTCTTTCTTTGTTTTCCGGATCAAATTCAGGAAAACAAAGCAAATAGTAGTCACATTCGTCGCAACAACATTCAAAGTCTTGCTCTCCGTTGCCAAGACAAACGGCAGGTTGTCCCGGCGTGAGTTCTATGCCGGTAATATTGATAACCTTTTGCGGAATATGCTTGCTCATATAATCCTCCTATTAGCATACAAAAAGTGCGCCAACCGAAGTTGCCGCCCCATAAGGAAGTTTTGTATGTAGGAGGTATTGTGACCGATTTGGGTCACAATACCTCTTGCTGTGTTATACGGCTTCTTTATTGCCCTTGGT
>SVTX01000050.1 GCA_015063545.1 Oscillospiraceae bacterium
CCGATCTGTGTTCAAAAATGACGGAAGCCGTCGGGTTGCCGTAATAGGCGGCGGTGCGGCGGGAATGATGTCTGCTATATTTGCGGCGGAAAGTGGAGCTGACGTGGTGTTGTTTGAAAAAAACGACCGCCTCGGCAAAAAGCTGCGGATAACAGGCAAGGGAAGATGCAACGTTACAAATCAGTGCGGCATAAACGAATTTATGCAAAACGTTCCCACAAACCCCAGATTTTTATACGCCGCGCTGAATAGATTTGAGCCTTCGGACACCATGGACTTTTTTGAGGGTTGCGGTGTAAAGCTCAAGGTCGAACGCGGAAGACGTGTTTTCCCTCAGTCCGATAAGGCGCAGGATATAGTCAACGCGTTACACGACAGATGCAGAAGCGCTGGTGTAAATATAATAAATCGCGGTGTGCGTTCTTTATGTATAGAGGACGGAGTAATTGTCGGTGTAAACGACGGACAGCTCACGCATGAGTGTGATGCCGTAATAGTTTGTACGGGCGGTAAATCCTATCCGCAAACCGGCTCTGACGGTGACGGATATAAATTTGCTCGCTCTGCCGGACATACCGTTACACCCTTGATACCCTCGCTTGTTCCTATTGTTGCGGACACGCCTGTGTGCGCGAGGATGCAAGGGCTTTCCCTCAAAAACGTAACTCTTAAAATAGTTACTGCCGACACAAAAAAGGTCGTGTATGAGGACTTCGGGGAGATGATGTTCACTCATTTCGGCATAACGGGGCCGTTGGTGCTTTCGGCATCGGCGCATATATCCGATATAGAAAAGGGTAAATATACGGCGCTGATAGACTTCAAGCCCGCGCTTGATGAGCAGGTGCTTGATACGCGTATTCTTTCGGATTTTCAAAAGTATCAGAACAAGGACTTCATAAATGCATTGGGAGATCTTTTGCCTCTCAAGGCGATACCTCAGATCATTCTGAAATCGGGTATAGACGAGCGCAAGAAGGTCAACTCCATAACAAGAGAAGAACGCAGGGAGCTTGTCCGTGCGATAAAGGAATTCGAGATACCGCTTCTGCGTTTCCGCCCCATTGACGAAGCAATAATAACCAAGGGTGGCGTATCGGTAAACGAAATAACTCCCAAAACTATGGAATCAAAGCTTGTATCCGGACTTTATTTTGCGGGAGAGGTGCTTGACCTTGACGCATATACCGGAGGATACAATCTCCAGATAGCATTTTCAACTGCGGTCGTTGCGGGTGAGAGCGCGGCGGCATGGTAAAAAAACAAAAAAGGAAGAAGAACACTATGATATCAATTGCTATTGACGGTCCCGGCGGAGCGGGCAAATCCACAATTTCAAAAGAGGTGGCAAAACGCGCGGGGATCGTGTACGTAGATACGGGCGCGCTTTACAGAACCGTAGGATATTACGCAAGAGAGCACGGCGCATCGGTCGAAGACGCGAAAACATCCGAGGTCATGACGCCTATGCTTGAAAATATAACCGTGGAGCTTGTTTATGAAAACGGCACTCAGCACGTTTATCTCAACGGAGAGGATCTTGGAGACAAGATACGTCAGCCCGACATTTCCATGTATGCGTCGGCGGTTTCATCCGTACCCTCGGTAAGAGCGTTTTTACTTGAAACTCAAAAGGAGATAGCGCGCAGACAAAGCGTCATAATGGACGGCAGAGATATAGGAACTGTAATTCTGCCAAACGCAGACATAAAGGTGTTTTTGACTGCTTCAAACGAAGCGAGAGCTCAGAGACGCTATAATGAACTCACCGCAAAGGGAGTTAAGGTGAATTACGAAGACGTTCTTCGTGAACTTATAGAGCGCGACGCGGCTGACAGCGGACGTGACATAGCTCCCGCAATAGCAGCCCCCGACGCGATAATTTTTGATAATTCGGATTATACCTTTGAGCAGTCCGTTGAGTTTATCATGAAGCTTATAAACGAGAAAATCGGAGGGTAACGCTTTGAAAAGCAAAACATACTCGCGCCTCCAAAAATATCTTGGAGGATTTGTACGCTTTATTTTCAGAATACATTCACACGGTGGCGAAAATGAGCCGACGGATACTGCGTACGTTATAGTATCTAATCACACGTCAAACGCCGATCCCGTATTTTTGTGCGCCGCAACAAAGCACCAGCAACCGCATTTTATGGCTAAGAAGGAGCTTTTTAAAATACCGCTTGTGAGAGGACTTGTAAAGGCTCTCGGAGCTTTTCCGGTCGACAGAAATGGAAATGATGTCGGAGCGATAAAAAAGTCGATACAAATGCTAAAGGATGGGTACTGTGTCGGAATTTTTCCTCAGGGACACAGATATAAAAAGGTTGATCCCAGAGATACCGAGGTAAAAAACGGCGCGGCGATGCTTGCAGTACGTTCGGGGGTTCAGGTTCTTCCTTGTTATGTGAAGATGAAGAATAACCGATGGGCGCCCCTTCGCAGAGTTGACGTGTATATCGGACAGCCCATATCTGTTGAGGAGCTTCGGTATGACGAGAATGCAAAAGGAGAATATTCGCGAATATCCGCGTATATTTTCGACAAAGTGTGCTCCATAGGTGAAGAAAATGCGTAAGACCGTAAGAGTGGCGCAAAATTCAGGATTTTGCTTTGGCGTCGCGAGTGCGGCAAAAGCAGTCGAGAATGAGGTCAAAAATAAGCTGCCAGGCGAGAGGATATTCACGCTGGGCAAACTCATTCATAACAACATATACAATGACAGATTAAAGTCGCAGGGAGTAGGAATTGCCTCGGAATCCGAGCTTGAGGATTTAGCGCGCAGCGCGTGTGCAAATTCACCCGTCAAGGTTTTTGTGCGGGCACACGGTATACCCGCGAGCACCGAGGATAAGCTTTTGCGGCTTTCATTCCAAAATCCGTATTTTTCATTTGTTGACTGTACGTGTCCGTTTGTGAAAAAAATACACAAGATACTTGCAGAAAATTCATCAGACGATGCGATGCTGTTTGTGCTTGGAAGCGCGGATCACCCGGAAGTGCAAGGCTTTTGCAGTAAGTTTTGCGGGCAAAAATTTATATTTTCCAAAGCTTCTGAGCTTGAAGACATGTTTGAAAACGGAAAGATGAATTCGGATTGTGCAAAACAACCAATAGCTGTGGCTCAAACTACGCAAAATTTGGGCGAATGGGAAAAAACGAAAAAACTTTTAAAAAAGGTATATGCAAAACCTTTAATTTATGATACAATATGTAGTGTTACCGAAAAAAGGCAGACAGAGGCAAAAACCCTTTCTGCGCAGAGTGATTTCATGATAGTTATCGGAAGCAAAAGCAGCTCAAACTCGGTAAAACTGTACGACATTTGTCGGGCGGAGTGTGAGAACACTGTTATGGTTGAGACCGCCGAGGAGGTTATTCCTTACAAAAATCTCGACTATGTTAAAATTGGAATAGCCGCCGGTGCATCGACGCCGAGCGACATAATACAGGAGGTACAAAACACCATGAGCGAAGCAATTGAAAACTTTGCAGAATTACTTGAGGATTCACTCAAAACTTTAAATACAGGAGATACTGTTACGGGTTACGTAACCGCAGTTAACGACGGCGAGATCCAGCTTGACATCGGCGCAAAAGTTACCGGCATCATCAAAGCAGACCAGATAACAGATGATCCGAGTGTTAAGTTGAGCGAAATGTTCAAGATCGGCGACGCAGTTGATGCGTTCGTCATCCGTGTCAGCGACGTTGAGGGATTTGCAACTCTTTCCAAGAAGAGAGTTGATTCCGACAGATGCTGGTCCAAGATCGTAGCCGCAAAAGAGAACGATGAGATTCTCGAGGGTACGGTTATCGAAGTTGTTAAGGGCGGCATCATCGTTCTTCACGACGCAACACGTATCTTCATCCACGAGTCCCAGACAGGACTTCCCAAGGATGCAGATCTTCACACAATGATAGGACAGACAGTAAGCTTCAAGCTTACCGAAGTTCGCGATTACGGCAAGAAGGCTAAGGGATCTATCCGCGTAGTTCTCCGCGAGGAGAAGAGAGCTGCTGACGCTGCATTCTGGGCATCCATTGAGGAAGGCAAGCAGTATACAGGTAAGGTTAAGAGCCTCACCGCATACGGCGCATTCGTTGACCTCGGCGGAGTTGACGGAATGGTTCACGCAACAGAGCTTTCCTGGAAGAGAGTTAAGCCCTCTGACGTTGTTTCTGTTGGCGACGAGATCACAGTATTCGTTAAGTCCTTTGACGCAGAGAAGAAGAGAATTTCTCTCGGCTACAAGACAGAAGAAACAAACCCCTGGTACATATTCAAGTCCAACTTCGCAGTTGGCGATATTGCCCAGGTTAAGATAGTAAGCATGATGCCTTTCGGCGCATTTGCAGAGATCGTTGACGGAGTTGACGGACTTATCCACATTTCTCAGATCTCCATGACAAAGATCGCAAAGCCCGCAGACGTGCTTGAAAACGGTCAGATCGTTGATGCTAAAATCGTAGAGATCGACGATGAAAAGCAGAAGGTAAGCCTTTCCATCAGAGCGCTTCTTGAGGAAGCTAAGGCTGCAGCTGAGGCTATGCCCGAGGAAGCAGTTGAAGAAGCTGTTGAAGCAGTTGAAGAAGCTGTTGAAGCAGTTGAAGAAGCTGTTGAAGCAGTTGAGGCTACAGAGGAAGCAGTTGCTGACGCTGAGTAATTTAAAATAAAAAACACGGCTCATACCGAGCCGTGTTTTTTATTAACTTAAATTCATCATATTGTAAAAACCCGATGCGGTGTAGACGGTGTAATCGAAGGCCTTCATTCCCGTGTCAATGGGGTGAGCCTTATTGCCTGCATCTATTATAAACGCGCGTGTGGGAGTGGGATTTAAAATAAGAGATTTTTCTCCATCTGCGTTTGCAAAGGAAATGTCATACGCGCGGTTGTATCCCAAGATCAAGTTGGTGGGGTTTTCATCTTCACCGAGCTTGCTGATATCTACCGCTTGTGCAAATCCCGTGCCCATTCGTGTGGACATGAGCGCGCCGCTGTTAAATCTGAATCCGCGTTCGATCAGAAACTCGTCTTTTTTGAAATACATTGGGCTTCCCATTTTGCCGCAGGAAACTATTGTAGCAGTGTATTTTTTCCCCGATTTGTGTGTAGCTGTTATCTCAAAGATCATAGAGGGGAAGAATGCAGATATAATTTTGTGTCCGTTGTAGGTAATCTTTGCGATGCCGTCCTTTTCGAGCTTTTTGAGATATTTCAGAAGCTTACGGCGTTTCACGACATTATGTATAGTATAGATTAAAAACGGTACTGCCGCGAGAACCAAAATTACAATCGCGAGGTAAAGAAGGGATAGAGGCTCCTTGAGCAAAAGTATGATCGGATACGCAAACATAAGCAATAGATTTATCAAAAAGGCGCAAACGAGAGTACCTATTATGAAAAAACCGAGAGGCTGCAGAAACAACTGGCGAAGCTTGAATTCTTCCATTTTGCTGTTTCGTTTGAATGCTGCGCGTGATTTGAGATGAGGATATAATATCTCGTTGTTCCACTTGCGATATAATGCATGTATTTGTATTGCCCGCATGGACACAAACAGTATAAGTGAAAGCAGAGAGCAAAGCCCTATGTTCGGGGTTGCTGTAAAATGCCCCAAAAGAAATCTGATATTTGACGAGAACATCGCAGTTGACAAGGGAAGAGAAATAGCAAGATATATCCAGTATCTCTTTTCAAGCAGAAGATGTTTTTTGTTCTCACTATAAAAATATTCTTTCTTATTGAACAGATCAAGATTATCAAAGTAAAAGAAAACAAAGCCGACCACAAATACGTTTAAAAGCAAAGCAAATATTCTCACAAAAAGCACCCAGCCATAGCCGTGGTCCTGTGAGGCAAATCCGCCTTCATTTATCACGCTGTAATTGGCAAGAGTAACCCTTGACGCAAAAAGCAGAGCTACAATTGACGCAAAAAGACCTACAAAAAGGTTACGTAGGTATGAAAATATTTGATTTTTGGTTGGCTTCATGATTTTCCTCCACATTACATGTTGTTGTAATAATTATATCATGCGGTCAAATGATTGTCAAGTGAAATCTCACAAAAAGATATACAAATCTTCAGTGCTTAATTGGTTCATAATATACAAAAGCACCCCACCGCATGGGTGGGGTAACTTTTTATTCGGTTGTGTAGTTGTCGAAATAACCCTGAATATAAACGATAGGAGTACCCTTGTCGCCCGAACCTGATGTGAGGTCGCAAAGCGAACCGATAAGGTCTGTAAGACGGCGGGGAGTTGTTCCCTCGGATGCCATGTTACCTACAAGGTTTCCATCCTTCTGAACTATCTTTTCCTTAATTGCTTCCTTGAGCGCATCGCCCGAAAGGTCTGCAAAATCGTTATCTGCAAGATACTTGAGCTTAAGCTCGTTAGGTGTACCCTCAAGACCTGACGTATATGCGGGGGAAACTACCGGGTCAGCAAGCTCCCAGATCTTACCGATGGGATCCTTGAACGCGCCGTCACCGTAAACCATGACCTCAACGTGCTTGCCGGTTGCATCGTATATCTTCTTCTGAATTGCGTCAACTACGGGCTGACAGTCTCTGGGGAAGAGCTTTACTGTGTCCTCAGTAGCTTTATTAGAACCGAGAAGTCCGTAATGCTCGTTATAACCGCTGCCGTTTACCGATTCTGTGAGAATATCGTCAAGACCGTAAACTATCTCAGCACCCGCAGCCTTGAGAAGTCTCTTGGAGCGTGCGCGCGTGTGAATGTCGCAGGTGAGGACGTTCTTTGTGTAGGGAAGAACTGCTCTGGGATCGTTTGCGAAAATTATCTCGCACTCTGCACCGCAGCCTGTGATGAGAGACTCGTAGTATTCAACGTAGTCAACACCCGTAAATCTATGCTTCTCATAGCCGAAAAGCTCACGGTAACGCTTAAGGTCGAGCACGTCACGGAAGGGATCAACACCCTTTTCGTCAAGAGCATCGAGGCTTATAAGGTGATTTCCAACCTCATCCGAGGGATAGGAGAGCATAAGAACTACCTTTTTTGCGCCCATAGCTATTCCGCGAAGACATATTGCAAATCTGTTACGGCTGAGGATAGGGAGAATAACTCCAACCGTCTCACCGCCGAATTTTGCTTTAATATCGGTTGCGATATCGTTTACCGATGCGTAGTTACCTTGCGCACGAGCAACGATTGCTTCTGTCATTGCTACAATGTCACGGTCCTGAATGTCAAATTTTGCATCTGCAGACGCCTCAAGAACCGACGACGTAACTATCTCTACGATATCATCACCGTCACGGATAATGGGGGCGCGAACTCCGCGCGATACTGTTCCGACCATACGACTCATAAATTACACTCCTTTTCTCCAACAAAACTGCGTCGTTGGAGCATCTGAATTTTTACCACAGACAATTATATCAAAAAAAATATAATTTGTAAATAGCTAAAAGCAAATTTTTTGCCCTATTTTTGATATTTTTTATCACAAATAACGCAATATTTTATCATTTGTAAAAAACTACAAATTGCCTTTTATGCCGTGATGACTTTTATACAATATTTTCCCGAGCCTAAAATTGTTCCGATTTCCGCATTCTCTCCGTTTACGCTCAGAGTAGCAGCATTTTTGAAGTTAAGGTGACAACGTGTGTTTGCGGGAACTTCAATACAGTAAGACCAGACGTTATCCGAAAGATTTCCGCTAACAGATATTTTTCCCGACGGGCATGTGACGCATGCATCAACCTCGTTTATACCGTCTACGGCGCAAGGTCTTATCTCAAATTCAGCATAGCCTGCGGATATAGGACGTATTCCTGCGATATATTCCTGACATGCGTACATAAATCCTCCGTGCATGGGGTGATTCATTGACGGAATATAGGACGCGGTCTTGTTGTCCGAGATAATGTCAAAGCTCTCCCACAGCGTAGTCGCCCCGTTGTCAAGCATCGTGCTAAAGCTCTTATGCTCCTTGTTGAACAGTATCTTTAGCGCTACGTCGCCAAAGCCTTCCTCAAGCAGTAGAGGAATAAGATATTTGTTTGAGTATATTGCCGTTGGCATGGCGTAGTCATCATCCTTGACGGACTGTACGAGAGAGTTTAGCAACGCGTCGCGCTCGCCGTCGGGGTATGCACCAGTGAGAAGCGCAACTCCGTCCGAGCCCCAATAGCCGTAAGTGTGCTTGTCGCAGTCATAAAAATGACGCGCAAGTGAAGTTTTGATTTTTTCGGACAGTTCAAGATAATATTTTTCGTCACCGATATTTAACTCACGGCAAAGCTCTGCCATTCTGATACATATTTCATAGAAAATAAGCGTGGACGAATGGGGTACGGGCATACGTCGGGGATTGTCGTTTCCTTCGGGAGGACACCAATCGCCAAGGCCTACCGAAATAACGTGATCCTCAGCTCGGTCAAGCTCGTGTTTTACCCAAGCCTCCATAAGATCAAAATTGCGCAAAACAACGCTTGCGTCTCCGTGATATTTATACATATAATAGGGAATTATTATCTGCGCGCAACCCCAGAGCGGAGTTGCCTCACCGCAACCGCGCTTGCCCGGGGCAGTCATATGCCACACTCCGAAGACCTCGCGAGTAGTCCTTATATCCTCAAGATATTTTTCATACGACGATGAAATATCGTAATTCAAAAGTCCGTAGTTACAGCATACCTGCGCGTCACCCATCCATCCACACTTTTCGCGCGCGGGACAGTCCTCAGGGAAGCCGTGGTAGTTTGAACGGAAGGTGTTGTCGGTTACGCGGTAAAGCGTGTTCAATTTTTCGTCAGAACATTTAAAATCACCGTTTTTTTCAAGGTCTGTTGATAGCTGGATGCCTTTTGCGAGCGTTACCTTCGGCATCACGCCGTAGCCCTCCGTAA
>SVTX01000008.1 GCA_015063545.1 Oscillospiraceae bacterium
GAGGCGGTCGTTTTTTTCAAACAACACCACGTCAGCTCCACTTTCCGCCGCAAATATAGCAGACATCATTCCCGCCGCACCGCCGCCTATTACGGCAACCCGACGGCTTCCGTCATTTTTGAACACCGTCATGCTCAATGCTCTCTTTTATCATATACGTTGTACTCGTCCCAGATTTCCTCAAGACGGCGCAATCTTTGCGAGAGAAGCTCACCGTTCTTACGGGAGACCGCAACGATAAGCGCATTTATTACCGACATGGGAGCTACAAGTGAATCCGTAAACGATGCCATATCACTCTGTGCAACGAGAGTTTGCGATGCATTTGTCGCAATGGGAGATTCCGCGCTGTCGGTAAGAGAAATAACGTATGCGCCCGCGTTCTTCGCAAAATCAACGCATTTTATGATACTTGTTGAATATCTCGGAAAGCTGATAGCTATCATCACGTCGCCCTCACCTATGCTCATGAGCTGTTCAAAGGTCTCGTTACCCGACGTGGTCTGAATGAGCTTTACGTTGTCAAATATCATACGCAGACCGTAGTTGAGGAAGTCTGCCAGAAACGATGATGCCCTCATGCCAAGGATGTATATGTTTTTAGCCGAGGAGATATGCTCTACCGCCTCGTTGAACGCCTCGCGGTCTATGCCGTCGCTTGTGCGTCTTATTCTCTCAATATCCTTGCCGAGCACCTTTCCGATAACGTCGCCCTCGCCTATATAGCTGTTGGTAACCTCAACACGCTGTACCGCTGTGAGCTTGCTTCTGATAAGCTCCTGAAGGGATTTCTGAAATTCGGGATAACCCTCAAATCCCAGCTCCATTACAAAACGTACGACGGTGGATTCCGAAACGTTCACCTCTGCGCCAAGCTTTGCCGCGGTCATGAACGCCGCCTTGTCGTAATGCTCTTTTATATATCTTGCAATATGCTTTTGTCCTTTGGAGAAGCCCTTTTCGCCCTGCTCGATAAGTTTAAGTATGTCTCTTTTCATAGCTGCCATCCGTTTTTTTAGATTTTGGATATAATACTCTTTTTATTATACATTTATTATTTGATTTTGTCAATGGAAAAGAGCGAATAAAAAGAAAAATAAAAGAAAATATCCCCCAAAGCAACACGCCTTGGGGGATGAAATTTATTTACTTACTTTTTCTTTTTCAAAAAAACATATCCTGCGGCAAGGGCACTCGCAAGTCCGACAAAACCTATGCTAACACTGGAACCGCATCCTCTGCCCTTCGCATCGTCCTGCGTATTATTTGTGGGCGATTCGGTCGAGGGCTCTGTCGAAGGCTCTGTTGAGGGCTCGGTTGGGGGCTCGGTCGAGGGCTCTGTCGGTATATAAATGGGCTCACCGTCAAACACAGCCGTTGATTCCATCATCGAAGTTTCGGAATATTTTCCGAGGGAAAACGCAGCAAAAAACTCCTCATTAAATGTTGTAAAATGACCTCTGAGCCTCACATAAAATGTGTCGTACATAAATCCCACCATAATTCTATCTTCGTCCTCTAATTCGTAAATCAAGGCAGACACGGTTCTATCAGCCAAGCGAATATCGGTCTCAGATATTTTTTCATATCCTGATATATTCATGTAATTATCAACATTGGGGGCACTCGGAGAAATTTTTCTTACAACATCGGAAAACTTATCGGTTTCTGATATCTCAAAATCATCCAACACAGACAGATCGGTGATGCTGATTGATAAGTTGTCGTCACTACCGCTTTGGCAATGATACCATATCCAAGGCAAGTTATAAAGTTCTTCAACAAAAAGCGTTACGTTGCTAAAGCCGTCAATATTCCTCAAAGCCACCACATCGTTGTTTAACTTTGGAACTGTAATTGTAGCATCCGACATCATTGCATTGACAAAATCTGAGTACTGTTTTCCATACAAATTTTTTTCGGAGTTCAATGCAACACCTTCTTCACTATCAGGATGGGCAAACACATTGTTTATATCATCGTATGAATTGAAATTATATGAGGGAGCATCGGGAGGTGTATTTTCGTCCTCCACCCCAGGCTCGGTAGGAGGCTCGGTTGAGGGCTCTGTTGAGGGCTCGGTGTCAGCCTGATAATCAACCACCCTTGTACCTGTTACTACCATATTGGAATCGCTTTCAAAATAAACCATAAGGGCTTTTCCGTCGCTTGATGCAAAATTCAAGGTAAGCATTCCGAATGTAACGGAGCCATACGGCAAACCTATTATATCCACCACCTCATAAAGCGTCAGTCCGTTACTTATCTTTGAAAATTCCTCAACCGATACAACATTGTGCGCATATCTTTCAATGTGCTCAACAGTTGTGTAATCACTATTCATTTTAACGACAACATCTGTTGTTTCATCTGCAACGTAGAAATAATATGCCCCAAATCTCACAAGAGTGTTGTTTCCCTCTGTTGCCGATAAAAATTCGGATGCGGGCATTCCGACGTACACTTCACTTGCATCAACAGGACATACATCTAACGTCGGCGCTACAAGATCGCCGTCGGTTTCTTCTGCAAATCCCATTACGTTCTGCGCGCAAAAGCTGCTCAACAAGAGTGAGACGACAGTCAAAAATATAAGCTTTTTTTTCATAATTCGTACCTCCTTATATTGATGCACATATGTGTATGAGCTTCTCTTAATTTATTGTATCATAAGTGACAAAGATTGTCAATATTTTTTTCTGCTTTTTGTGCATTTAGCTCATTTGTTTAGCGTAATTTGAAAAATATCCCCCAAAGCAACACGCCTTGGGGGATGAAATTTATTTACTTACTTTTTCTTTTTCAAAAAAACATATCCTGCGGCAAGGGCACTCGCAAGTCCGATAAATGACACTCCAAGAGAAGAACTATTTATTACTCAATGCGTAATAATCCTCCCTGGTTATCGCGCAAACTCCGACGTCGCAGTATCTGTCCTTGACCTTCGCGCCGTTTCTTCTCACGCCCTCAAAGATCATATCGCATTTTTCCATAACAACGCGCGAGGGGGTATTTTCTACCATGTATCTCGCCTCAATGCGCGCAAGACCGAGTGTTTCAAAGCCGAATTTTATGACCTCTTTTGCCGCCTCGGCTGCTATTCCCTGTCTTTGAAATTTAGGGTTTAATACGTAACCTATCTCGGCACAGTCATTCTGATAGTCAATTCTCGCAAAGCCGCAGGTGCCTATCATTTTTCCGCTTTTTTTATCTATCACCGCCCAGTCTATACAGTCTCCCGTGCGGTAGCGTTGGGATATATAGCGAAGATATGCCTTGGTGTATTCTATATCGGGATGCGGATACCACAAAAGATATTTCGGCACGTCGGGATTGCTCGAATATTCATACATGTCCTGTGCATCCTCAAAAAGCATTTTGCGAAGTGTCACGCGCTCACATTCAAGCGTTGGCAGCTTTGAAGATATGCTTGCAAATCTGGTCTTTTTCATTTTATTTCCCCTTGAGCTTCGGTAAATACAACTCAATTATAATCGATTTTGTGACAAAAATCAATATTTTTTTCAAAACATAGAGACAAGACGGCAAAAATGTGATATAATTGTGTTACAAATCATTTTTGAGGTTATCATGAGACTTAAAGAACTGCTTTCCTGCATAGAAATAAAAAAATACTCATCCGATACATACCCCAATATCGACGTGCTGTGTCTTTGTCATGACTCCAGACGCGCGATAGCTGGGTCTGTTTTCGTGTGCAAAAGCGGATCTGTCTCGGACGGTCACGGCTACGCTCCCGCGGCATACTCAAACGGAGCGCGTGTTTTTATTGCCGAACGTCCGTTAAGTCTGCCCGATGATGCTCTCGTTTGTATCGTTGAGGATACTGCGGCGGCGCTCTCCGCGCTTGCTCAAAAATTTTACGGATATCCCGCAGGCGAGCTCAAGATAATCGGCATTACGGGAACCAAGGGCAAAACAACTCTTGCTCTCTCAATATACGACATAGGCACAAAATACGGCTTTAAAATGGGATACATAGGCACAAACGGCGTTCTTTACGGCAATCTCGGTGAAGATACGGCGAACACCACCCCCGACGTTCTGGAGCTTCAGCGAATTCTCCGCGATATGGCAAATGCGCGTGTGGAATACGTAGTACTTGAGGTCTCCTCGCAGGCTCTCTGGCAAAAGCGTATTGACGGTCTTAGCTTTTACATCACGGTATTTACAAACCTTTACCTCGATCACATCGGCGGTGTTGAGCATCCCACCTTTGAGCATTACAGAGACTGCAAGAGGATGCTTTTTGCAGACTACAAAACCCAAAATTCAATCATAAATCTTGACTCGGATTATGCGCGCTACATGATGGAATCTTTGGATTCCACTCGCACGCTGACAGTTTCCGCAAAAGGAAATTCGGCTGCGGATATGTACGCCGAAAATCTCAAAAAGGTAAAACTCGGAAATTCTCTCGGCATAAAATTTCAATGCCGCGGATTCGCCTTCTCCGGTGAGGAGATATTCCTTCCCTCGCCCGGCTCGTACAGCGCGGAAAATGCGCTTGAAGTTATTGCTGCGTGTCTGCTTCTCGGAATAGACAGAGATTTTATCACAAACTCACTGCAAACTCTTATAATCAAAGGAAGATGCGAAACTGTCTCCGTTCTTTCAAAGCCTAACACGATGTTTATTATAGACTATGCCCACAACGGAGCAAGTCTGTCCTCTGTTCTCCAAGCCTTAAAGGAATACAACCCCACCAGACTTATATGTCTTTTCGGAAGCGTGGGCACCCGTACGTTCGGCAGACGCCGCGAGCTTGCCGAGGCGGCAAAAGAGCACGCAGACATAATAATCGTGACATCGGACAACCCTGCAGGCGAAGCTCCTTCGCACATTATAAACGATATCTGCTCACATCTGACAGACTGTGAAAAGCCCGTATATAAGTTTGAAGACCGCGCCGAGGCAATACGCTTTGCGGTAAATATATCCGCCGAGGGAGATTACGTCCTTCTGGCAGGCAAAGGTCATGAAAATTATCAGCTCATAGGCGCAAAGAAAGTTCCCTTCTCTGAGAGGGATATACTGCTTGAATTTGACAGTCATCACAACACAAAATTCAAACTGTGACATAATCCCCCCTTATACTACAAGTTGTTTTTTAGCATTTCCTATTGACAAACAGGTATCTGCGGTGTATAATGTATATACACCGTTTGTATAACAAACGAATTCAAAAATGGAGGACACGACCCATGAAAATCAAATCAATTCTCAGTCTTTTGCTTGTTGTTATTCTCTGCCTTTCCTGCGCAGTAGCATGCAGCAGAAAAAAGGAAGAAGAAAAAACAAAAACAGACCCCAAGGAATCCGCAAACGATAAGGCAGTTATCGTAAAAGCTATAAACGGCTTTACCCTTGGCGGCGTTATTGAAGACCTTGAAGGCACATCCGTAAGCTATGAAGAATATATGGATGCCTTTAAGGATCTTTCCGGAGGTGTCGGCGCAGACCTGTCTGTATTCGACGAGGATTATTCCTTCTCCGCTTTTATGAACGACGGCATAATGGCTATGAACTACAACGACGATGCAGTTTACTCCATCTACAAGGATGACGGCAGCATGGTAGGCATCACTTCCGATTACAGAGGTGACGGCTACATAGTTACACTTATAAGCGCAGACGATATCAATCAGTCTCCCGCTGGTTCTGTTATGAATCCCGGTGATATGGACGCTATACTTGAGGAATACTTCGGTATGCTCGGTCTTGATGACAGCGCAATAGAGTCCGTAAAGGGCTTCAAGCTTCCCAAGATCACAGAAGACGATCTCAGCTTGAAGGACGGCTACTACGTTATCTCCTCCTCTTGCTACGGCAAGGTTGCCGATTCTGTTCTTGAGTTCATGGCAGATATCGCAGGCGAAGAGATTCCCGAAGAAGTAAGCACTGAGGTTGACGAGGCTGTTGAAATAATTAAAAAGACAGGCTTTGAGATCGGTTTTGCCGTAACGGGCGAAAACATCACAGGCTTTAAGGTTGCCGTAGACTGTGACTTTGCTGACCTTGCAGAGTACATTGGAGAAGATGCATCCGGCAAGATTGCCGCAAGCTTTGAAATGAAGCTTACATCCGACGCACAGCTTCTCGATAGCGTTAAGGTTTCTGTTGACGCAAACATTGATGAGTCCATCACCGACAGCTTCTCTGCTATTAAGGGTAGCGCATCTATCGGATTCATTTATGACAGTGAAAAGCAGCCCGCAGGTATCAGCGTTGCAGTAGACGCAGAAATTAAGGATGCAGAAATATCTGCTGAATGGGAAGAAGACGTTGTATACACTGACGAAGACGGATATACATCTTACGGCGTAACCATCTACTCCGTTGGTGATATGAAGGCAAGCGCAAAGGCAACTATCGACTTCACAAAGCTTGACTCCAAGGGTGGCAAGGTTGTTGACGCTGAAGCTTCCTACTCATATGATGCAAAGTCTTTGACTTGTGAATATGACGGCGTAGACCTCAACAAGTATAACGTAAACGACTATGATCAGAGCGCATCCGTTAAGGCATCCGCTACAACTCAGAGCAAGAACAAGGCAGAGTTCTCCGCGTCTGTTAAATTCAACGGCACAGAAATCTTGAACCTTGCTTCCGGTACTCTTGATCTCTCCGCTGCACCCGTTATGAATCTTCCCGCTATAGTAGTATCTGCTCAGAGCGACAGTTTTGAGGCTACATATGAAAGACTTGAAGCTATCGGAGAGGAGATGGAAAGATTGGCATATAACAACTATGAAAATTACTGCTACTACGATGCAGCTTCCGGTCTTTACGTATATGCACATAAACACGGATATACCGAGATAGGTACAATTAATCCCGTAGATTATTTCGACAACGAAAGCTACAACAACTACAACGCCTAATAAAAACTCAACGGCGTGTTCTCAATTGAGAACACGCCGATTTTTTTATTTTAAAACATAGCCCTTGCCTTTTACGGTATATATGAACTTAACTCCGAGCTTATTGTCTATCTTACTGCGAAGCTTGCAGATGTAAACGTCTGTAATGTTGCCATCAGGATTTCCGAATAATCCTTCAAGCTCCTGGCGTGTAACGACCTCTCCGCGCCTGTCGCACAAAAGCTTCAACACGTCTGCTTCAGCGGGACTCAGCGGTATTGACGTTGCTCCGAATACCGCTTCTTTTTTTGCGTGATTACACGTGAGCATATTTTTTCTTCTGCCGAATTCGGATACTCTCTTTTGAGGTGACTGTCTCGACACAGCGGTCTCTTGTGAACCTGTAATATACCTACTCAAAGCCTGTCGCAGCTCACTCATCAAAAACGGACGGTGGAAAATGCACGTGCAAAACTGCGCGCGAGGATTTTCATCGGCATCATGTGAAGACCAGCCGTAAATATCAGACGATACGGACAGCTCTTTTATAAGCTCGTATTCACAAAAATCAAGATCGCACAGTACGGCAGCTCCCAAATTTGAAAAAATATCCTTATGCTCAATTACGTCAAACCCCATCTCTGTAAGTTCAAGCTCAAGCATTCTGTAAAACCTTTGGTTGTCCGTCAAAATACATATTTTCATTTGCCAATCTCCAAGATAATTTTCTCAAGCTCATCTATACTGTCACTCTTCATGACCCTGTCACGCAAATTTGCCGCGTCGCGTATTCCCTTTATATACCACGCAACGTGCTTTTTTGCCTCTGCCGCCGCAACTCTTTCGCCTTTTTCTTCGACCATCATCCGCATCTGTCTGATGATTGCAGACATTCGCGTCTCAAACGTCGGAGGGGTGTATTCGTATCCGTCAAGAGAGGCGGCTATCTCCTCAAATATCCACGGATTTCCCCTTGCGCCACGGGCTATCATGACTCCGTCACACCCCGTTTGAGAGAGCATGTTCAGCGCATCTGCGGCGCAATAAATATCTCCGTTTCCGACTACGGGAACACTTACCGCCTGCTTTACGCGTGAAATTATTTCAAGGTCAATTCCGGGATTGTACATCTGCTCGCGAGTGCGCGCGTGAACACATATCATTGAAGCGCCCGCATCGGCTACCGCCTGCGCCATTTCTACGGCATTTTTATTGTCATTGGAAAATCCCGCGCGTATCTTGACAGTAACGGGTATTTCCTTCAGAGCGCCCTTAACTGCTCTGACTATCTCGGCGGCAAGCTCGGGATTTTTCATAAGCGCGCTTCCCTCGCCGTTGGAAACTATTTTGTGTACGGGGCAGCCCATGTTTATATCTATTGCCGCAGGACGTATTTTTGAGGTACATCCCTTATAGTCCATTTCCTCAAGTCTCGCGGCCGCCTCTGCCATGAATGAAGGCTCACATCCGAATATCTGCACCGCAGAGGGATGCTCGTCACAGTCAAGCGATGCAAGCGGCGCCGTTTTAGACTCAAATTTTTCTTTTTTACTTAACTGCTCGTAACACAATGCCTTTGCCGAAAGCATCTCGCTGACTGTAAATTCCGCGCCGCATTCGCGGCATATTTTGCGAAACGCTTTATCGGTCACACCCGCCATGGGCGCAAGCATTAAGCCGTGTTTGAGCTCTGTATTTCCAAGTTTTATTTTCACAAAAATTCTCCGTCAGATAACTTTTTTATCATAATACCACAATTTCCACCGATTGTCAATTGCGCTCGTTTTATCTTACAAAATATTTTAAAGATATCTGTCAAATCCGTTGACTTTTGTGTCAGTCGGTGATATAATTTACTGTGGTAAAAATAATACTTGAATGAGGATGATATATATGGAAAATCTTGGCTACTACAACGGCAAATTCGGACCTCTTGACGAAATGACAGTTCCTTTTAACGACCGCGTTCATTTTTTTGGAGACGGTGTGTACGACGCAACTCCGGCGCACAACTACAAAATATATGCGCTTGACGAGCACATCGACAGATTCTTCAATTCTGCGGCTATGCTTGAAATAAAGCTACCCTGTACAAAACAGGAGCTTGCGGATCTTCTCTGCGACCTTGTAAAAAAGCTTGACTCTCCCGACCAGTTTGTTTATTGGCAGGCTACTCGCGGAACAGCGATAAGAAATCATGTTTATGACGAGAATATGGTCGCAAATCTTTGGGTATCTCTCAAGCCTCAGTCCATAAAAGACATGTACACTCCCATATCCGCGATAACTGCTCCCGACACGAGATTTTATCACTGTAACATAAAAACTTTGAACCTGCTCCCCAGCGTAATGTATTCCCAGCAGGCACAGAGAGCGGGCGTATACGAGACTATTCTCTACCGCGAGGGCGGCAGAGTGACCGAATGCGCACATTCCAACGTACATATCATAAATTCCAAGGGCGTACTTCAGACAGCCCCCCTTGACAACCTTATCCTGCCCGGAATTGCGCGCCGTCATATTCTTGACGCGGCTGTAACTCTCGGATACGAGATCGACGAGACTCCCTTCTCACTTGATGAGCTCATGGACGCGCGCGAGGTAATTATAACCTCGGCAAGCGCATTCTGCATGGTCTGCAACAATATTGACGGCAAGCCTGTCGGTGGCAAAGCACCCGAAATGATTGCAAGACTTCAGGAATATCTCATGAATGATTTTGTGGAAAAAACGAAATAAAATATTAGAAAAGACGGTGATTAGCATGTTCTCCGGTAAGGATAAACGCCAATCGCCGTCTTTTTTTAGTTTTTCTGTAGAGGCGAATTTTATATCCGCAGGATTGCAAAGAAAGCTCTGTGCCCCCGGGACGTCATTTAATTATTTTTCTTCTGCAGTCTTTCCTTGTCATACTGCAGCATATAAAGTCCGTAGTATCTTCCCTTCCTTTCAAGAAGTTCAAAATGATTGCCCTCCTCGACTATCTCTCCGTGTGAAAGTACTATTATCTTGTCTGCGTGCTGAATAGTGGAAAGTCGGTGTGCGACTATAAGCATCGTTCCGATATTCATCATTTTTTCAAGTGAGTCCTGAATGAGGATCTCGGTCTCGGTGTCGATGTTTGCCGTTGCTTCGTCAAGTATCATAACTGCGGGCTTATGGATTATTGTTCTGGCAAATGAAAGCAGCTGGCGCTGTCCCGCCGAGAAGTTATTTCCTCGCTCACGAACCTCCTCATCAAGTCCCGCCTGTAGCTTTCCTATGAACTTATCGGCATTGACATATCTGCACGCCTCCATGATCTCCTCATCAGTCACGCCCTCCCGTCGTAACAATATATTGCTGCGTATGCTTCCCGAAAACAGGAAAACGTCTTGAAGCATCTGTCCGAAATGTCTGCGCAACGAGGAAATTTTGATTTTCTTGATATTGATACCGTCAATGAGTATCTCTCCCTTTTGAATGTCGTAATTTCGACAGATAAGTGAGAGTATCGTAGTCTTTCCAGAACCCGTTGAACCAACAAACGCTACCGTTTCTTTTGCACTTACCTTGAATGATACTCCCTTGAGGACCCATTCGCCGGGCACGTAAGAAAACCACACGTCACGAAATTCTATATTGCCTTCAATGGTCTCAAGCTCGATAGCATCATCTTCGTCCACCACCTCGGGCTTAATATCAAATACTGCAAATATCTTCTCTCCCGAAGCAAATGCCGCTTGAAGCCAGTTGAACTGCTCTGCAAGGCTTTGTATGGGGTTGAAAAATTTTGACGTATATAAGTAAAACGTAACAAGCGTTGAAACGCTTACGGTCTGACCTAAGAACACTATGCCGTTTATGGAGCTTCGCGCAGACAAATAAAACAGACAAAGCACCGATGAGATGTAGAGCATATATACCATCGGTCGGAAAATGCCGAACACAAATATCTGTTGTTGCTTTGCGCGACGGAGATTTTGGTTCTTCTTACTGAACTCATCAACCTTTCTCTTCTCTCTGTTGAATATCTGAATAATTCGCATGCCCGAAAGATTTTCGGAAAGGAAAGTATTTATATCAGTCGTGCCATCCTTGACACGTCTATATGCCTTTCGTGAGAATTTACGGAATATAACCGTAAAGAGCACAATAAACGGCACAAAGCAAAGCACCATCAACGTGAGCATATAGTTGAGCGCAAGCATTGCCACGAGCACACCGACTATAACAAAGCTGTTCTTTACAAGATTGACTATAATATTCGTAAACATCATCGATACAGAGTTTGTATCGTTAGTAACACGCGTAACAAGCTTGCCCACAGGTATGTTATTGAGCTGCGAGTGCGACAGGCCCTCAATGTGGATAAACAAATCCTCTCGGATCTTTGAGATTATTCTCTGTCCCGTTTTTTGCAGGACTATCGCCTGAATGTAAGTGCTCACGAGCGATACAAGAAGTATGCTTGCGTAAAGTCCAACGTAAATAAAGAGTGTTTTTGTGTTCAGAGTTCCCTCTTGGAGACTTTCCGTAATATGTCCGACCACAAGGGGGGAGATTATGTCGTATGATATAGAAAAAATCATCACGACAAGTACAAGAACAAAGCTTTTTATATGTGGTCTTGCATACCGCAAAAGCCTTTTGGCTATCTCCGAGTCCTTCATGTTTCGGTCAAAACCGATAGCTTCCTTTTTGTCCTTTATCATAGCGTAGGCAAAAATAAATATCGCCGATATAACGCCGATTATTGCGCCCATGATCAGCAAGGGATAGAATTCATACATCACTCATTCCCTCCCTTCTCGTCATCCAACCGCTGAAGCTCTACCATAGTTCTGTACTCCGGACAGCTCTCGACAAGCTCCTTGTGCGCGCCGACCGCAACCACCCTTCCGTCATCAATAAAAATAATCTTATCCATAGACTGAACAGTCGTGATCCTGTGCGCGATGAGTATGGTCGTCTTGTTTTTTCGCGTTTCTCTTAAATTTTCAAGTATCGTCTTTTCGGTCTTGGTATCGACTGCGGATACACTATCGTCCAAAATAAGAATAGGCGCATTTTTCATAAGCGCGCGGGCAATAGATATCCTCTGCTTTTGACCGCCCGACACGGTAACTCCTCGCTCACCGAGCACCGTCTTATATCCATCACCGAAAAGCATTACATTGTCATGAATATCCGAAAGCTTTGATGCTTCTACCACTCTTTCTTCGTCAGAGATATCCGAGGCAAATGCAATATTATTTTCGATAGTGTCACTGAAAAGGAAGTTGTCCTGCGGAACGTATGCCGCATTTTCGCGTATTTGCTTTATCGGTATCCTGTTGACATCACACCCGTCAACAAAAAGCTTGCCCTTATCAACATTGTATGTGCGGAGTATCAAATCAACGACCGTTGTCTTACCGGAGCCTGTTTTGCCAACAAGACCTACATTCTCTCCTGCGTTTATTTTAAACGACACGTTTTTGAGCACGTCAAATTCTCCGTCCGGGTAGCGGAATGTGAGATCTTTAAACTCAATATCACCGCGTATATTTGGGAGCTCCATGACGTCGTCCGAATCCTTTACATCGGTCTTGGCATCAAGCAACTCGCTTATTCTTCCAAGAGATGCCTTGCCCTTCGCGCTCATCTCAATAAGCTCGCTTACCGCCATGATAGGCCACACGATAGCCGTGAAATATCCGATAAACTCAACAAGCTGTCCCGCATCAAAGTCACCCTTTATCACAAGATATCCGCCATATCCGATGATTACACAGACAACCGACTCAACAAACAACGTCACAAAAATTTTGAGAAGCGTGGATATTTTCGTATAGGTTACATTTGCGTCCTCGTTCTGCTTGTTGAGCTTTTTGAATGCCATAGCCTCAAACGTTTCCTTGACGAATGCCTTTACCACCGCAATTCCCGAAAATGACTCCTGAGAAAAGTCCGAAAGATCGGAATAAGCCTCTTGCCTTATCTCCCACTTTTTCGTCATGTATCTGCCAACAAGTGCCGATACTGCAAGTAATAGCGCCATAGGGATCATTGACAGCACAGTCAGCAACCAATCCATACGCCACATCTTGTATATAGCGATGCTGCCAAGCAAAAGAGCGTCAAAAAACATCATTATTCCCCATCCAAAACACTCCTGAACCGTATCAAGATCGTTTGTAAAGAGCGACATAAGATTTCCGACTTTATTTACCTGATAATACTGATGTGACAAGTCCTTGCATCTGTCAAACATACGGTCACGCAGATCTGCCTCAACGCGAAGCCCCGCGCCGAAAAAGCAAACTCGCCATAAAAATCTTCCCGCAACCATTGCAAGTATTATAAATATCATTGGCTTGCAAATTGACGTAAGCACAAAGTCCATGTCAAACCTATGCCATACGCCGTTAAGCTCAACGTATCCGTCCTTTAGTCCGTTTACAACCGTGCGGTAAAGCTCAGGGATGACAAGCTGAAAATAGTCCACCGTAATAAGCGCAACCAGACCAAGCGCAAGCATCCACAAATACCGCAGATAATAACGATTTATATGTTTTCCAAAAATCAACTTATTTCACCATTTCCTTAATTATCTCCCCCGCCATGATAAGTCCCATGACTGACGGAACAAACGACACGCTACCGGGGATTGGCTTGCCGCTTTCACTATCGGTAAGGTCGCTCTTTTTTGGCTCTTCCTTGGAGTACACCACCTTGAGCTTTTTTATTCCTCTTGCCTTCAGCTCGCGACGCATGATGCGCGCCAGAGGGCAGACCTCTGTTTTATAAATATCAGACACCTCAAATGCAGTAGGATCAAGCTTATTCCCCGCGCCCATCGCTGAAATTACGGGTATGCCGAGCTTATACGCGCGGCACACAATTTCAAGCTTTGCCGAGACGGTGTCAACAGCGTCCGCAATATAATCGTACTGCGACAAGTCATACTCATCAGCATTTTCGGGAAGATAGAACACGTTATAGGCATTGACCTTACAATCGGGATTGATATCGAGTATTCGCTCACGCATTACCTCTACCTTCGGTCTGCCTACGGTCTTGTGTGTTGCGATTATCTGTCTGTTTATGTTTGAGACAGAAACAGTGTCTCTGTCAAAAATATCTATCCGCCCAACTCCCGCGCGCGCAAGAGCCTCGCATATATATCCGCCCACACCGCCGACACCGAAGACTGCGACAGAGCTATTATTGAGTTTTTTTTCGCCTTCTTCCGTCAGCAGAAGTGCAGTTCTTGAATTTTGCTCGGAAACCATACTGTCCTCCGTTTTGTCATATTATAATTAATTTTATCATATTTTGAATATAAGTGCAAGTTATACTTTACAAATTCATAAAAAAGTTTTATAATAATATCCGGAAATAATATTTAAAAAATCCAAACTTGGAGAAGATATGAACAACAAACTCAAAAGATTGCAAGAAAACAAGATAGAAAGCAAGCTTATTTTTGACGGCAGGATACTGCATCTGTACGTAGATAAAGTCTCTCTGCCAGATGGCGGTGTGGGTGAGCGCGAATACTGCAAGCATAACGGCGGCGTTTGCGTGCTTCCCTTGACATCTGAGGGCGAGGTCATCCTCGTTGAGCAGTACCGCTACGCTCACAGTAAAATAACTCTTGAAGTGCCTGCCGGCAAGCTCGAAGCAAAGGACACAGATATTCAAAGCGCCGCTTTGCGTGAGCTCAGAGAAGAAACCGGCGCCGTATGCAAAAAGCTCACATACCTTGGACAGATGTTTCCCTCTCCCGCGCTTATGGACGAAGTCATACACATGTATCTTGCAGAGGAGCTTGAATTCGGCAATCAGGAGCTTGACACCGACGAATTTCTGGATTGCGTGAAAATGCCGCTGGAACAGCTTGTCGCAGAAGTCTGCGCGGGAAATGTTCCCGATGCAAAAACACAGATATGCGCTCTCAGAGCGTGGAAAATACTCGAGGACATAAAAAAGATATGAAAAAACGCAACTTATTTGTTTTTGCGGGACAGTCCAATATGATGGGCGCTGCGGTATATCCCGCAACGGATATATTTGAACACAGGGATTCATTTGAATATAAATATGCTCCCAAAATGTACGGGGAGAGTGAAGGATTTTTCTCATCTCACAGTCATCCTTGCGGAGAATTTATTTATGCGGATGAGCAAATAGAAATCGCCAAGACAGACCGTGATGAAAACGGCAAAAGCAGACTGAATAAATACTCTCAAAATTGCTATTTTTGCCCCGCTATGGCGAACATTTTGAGTGATGAGAACAAGACAACTCAGCCGTTTGACAACTTCTCACAATCAAGCTTTCAGGTCGGCGCGACACTTGCTCCCCTGCTGATTCGCGAGTGGGAAAAGCTCGGACAGTCCTGCGCTTACACACATATCACCAAGGGTGGAGTGAGCATTTCGCATTTTTTCTCGGATGCTATGGTTAAAGACTACGAACAAAGAATAATCAAGTATAATTCCCTCCACAACTCCAACATCTCCCCCAACACCCGACACACGCCCATGTGTGACGGCGCGGCGCGCGCGTTTGATAAAAAGGTAATGAGCTTTTTCGAAGAAGCAAAAATTCGCTTTTCGGGTGAGGATACTTCAATCAAGGCGCTTATCTGGTGTCAAGGTGAGAACGATGCCATTTACAACGACAACAAAGAAAATTACAGACTTAAGCTGGAGGTCTTTTGGGAACACCTCAAGGGGCTTGGCTTTACGCACATGTTCTTTATACGCATAGGCTTCTGGGAAGGACTTGACACACGGCAGATCATGCAAGCGCAAGAGGAATTTTGCCGTGAGCAATTGGATTGCCATATGCTGACGCGCGTAATGTCGTTTATGCCGTTTGAAGGAATGGACGAGGGAAAATATTACCTCTCCGCACCCGCAGACGAATACAGATATTGCCGCGACAGCTACTACGGCTTTGACAATCTGCATATAAACCAAAAGGGATTTCAAGTGGTCGCAAACCACGCAATAAAAAACCTCAAGGCAGTTCTGCTTGATAAGGCAGAGCCTACGCTTGAGGATGAGCTGGTAAGGTTTGAATAATAAAGAACCGCCCGTGATGGGCGGTTCTTATTTTACTTATTAACATTCAAAAACTTAAATCTCTGTCTTAATCTAAACAGATACAACGAAATCAGGCGCGTCAAGGCGATATCGTATATGATAAACACCACGTTGACAAATGCGTAAAGCGCTATGGCTATCGCCATGCCTGCTCCGGGTACGCCGAGAAGCGTATTGAAAAAGTCAAATATATCCGTTGGATTTCCTGCGGTAAGGAAAAAGTAGCCTACGATACAGCAAGCAATAAACGCTATATTAAAGCTTATCATTTTCAGCGCCCACGCAAGTGCTCTCGGAAGCTTTTCTACCTTTTCCTTAATTATAGGATAGTAGCCGAGAAAAGCTACGTAAACCCACGGCGCGAAGCTCATCGGTCGCAAAAGCACCGAAATAAAGCTAACAACGGCATAAATTATCCACGCGTACTTGGCGCCGAGCTCTATTACGGCGATCACACACACAAACGATGCTATTGCCGCCATTGAAAGGTCTATTATCTGAAAAAGCGAGCCGAGAAGCAATATCACCGCGCCTATTGCCGCGAGCATTGCGCTCAGGGTAAGCTTTTTTGTTTTTTTAGAAATACCTCTGCTCATAATACACTATCATCAACAGCAACGGATAAGGTCGCCGCCCATACATTCACAACAGCAATCCGCGCAAATAAGTCCCTGACACACGTCACATCCGGAGCATCCCCCGCCACCCGAGGTATTGTATCCTCCGCCGTATGAGCCCGCATTATGACGGAGCTGATTCTTTGCGGCTCTGTATTCCTGATTTGAGGGATCCATGTTGCAAGCCATGTCAAACATTCTCGCCGCATCATTGTAATATCCCTTCTTTACGTAAACGCATCCCATAAGATAATGCCACTCGGCAGCTCTGTCGCCTTTATCGACGTTATTAAGCTCTGATTCTGCCTCCATGATATTGCCTGAGTTTATATTTCTGCGCACGTTGTAATAGTTATAACCGCCCGCTGAGCTTGATGAACCGGAACCGCCCTTGGAGCCGGATTTGCCGGAGCGCATCTTCTGTATCTCCTCGTATGCGGCGTTGACCTCTTTCATCTTTTCATCAGCAAGATCTTTGAGGTCGCTGTCCGAATATTTATCAGGATGATATTTTCTTGCGAGCTTTCGGTATGCCGCCTTTACCTCATCATCGGTTGCGTTGGGAGTTATACCCAACACCTTATAGGGATCCTTGTAGTCTGCCATAATCTATACCTTTCCGGTTTTTTTGTCTTTTTTCTTGGATTTTTTGTCAGCATCGCACTCACACGCTACCTTTGCAAGCTTATCTGCGGTGCGCGGCATACCGACGTATATTATGTTCTCTATTATGCCCCGAATGTCATGCTTTTCTCCGTATTCAAGCAGATCAAATGCAAGCTCTGCTCTGGATAGCTCAAGTCTGAGAGTATCCGCTACGTTGGCTCTCTCCTGCTCGGTCGGCGCTCTGCCGCCATACAGGCAAACAAAGGGATTAAATCTTCCCTTTTCCAAATCTTGCTCACAATCGTCAATGGCATCGGCAATATAAACCCATCTGCCGATATGTCTTCCGATATCGTAGAGTATCTGTCGCTTTGAGCCTTCATACCCATATGCGCATATATTGGCAAGTATCTCTCCAAAGCAATCTGCGGGAATATCCACGCTTGGCAACTTTTTTTGCTCGGTGTCCGCAAGCTTTTTCAGTCCTTCGGTTACCGTTTTATCCAAATCGGCATATTTCTTCACGCTCTTTTTACGCATGTGAGACGCAAACGGACGGGCAAGCTTTGCTTTGAGCTTTTTTGTTCCCCTCTCATCAGAAATGTCGTCGCGGCACTTTCCGTAAACAAGCAGAGCTGACGCGTAAGCGCAAAACTCAAGCTCGGGATTGCGTACCGCGTACGCTCTTTTCTTTATGGGATGAGCTATACATCTGCCGCGCTTGAAGCTTACATCCGTATTTGATGCCGCCATTCTGACAAGTGACAAAAACGTGATATCATAACTCAAAGTAAAACGCGAGCACTGTCCTGTACATTTACCCTGCGCGCGACAAAGACCGCAATATACGGCGCGGTAATATTCGTTTTCCCTTACACGCAGATCGGGCGTGTATGTTTTTACATATCCAAACATATACTCCCTCCACTGAAGTAAACATACATTGATATGATACACTAATTATATTAACAAAATATTAAAAAAGTAAGGAGTTTTGGAAAAATAAGTTAAAAATTCAAATACATTTCACTTTTACCTCACAAACAAAAAGGATTCAGGCATCCGCGCTTGAATCCTTTATGCTTATGCTTGTGTCCGTTATTAGTTCTCTTCCTTAATGTTAAGAACCTTCTTGCCGCCGTAGAAGCCGCAAACTGTGCAAACGCAGTGATTCTTTACCATCTCGTTGCATGCAGGGTTTGTGCACTTTGCGTATCCGGGCATAGTAAGCTTACTATTGTTGGATCTTCTCTTGTCTCTGCGTGCTTTGGACACTTTTTTCTTCGGTACTGCCATGTTGAAACCTCCTCTTGGACCTGCGAAAGATACGCAAGCCATAATACAAAATAATTATAAACTAATTTAAACCTTCTGTCAAGGCTTTTTCGTGTTTTTATTCTTCTTCCTTTTCAAGAAGCTGAGCAAGAACCGCAAGACGCGGATCTATTTCCTTTGTAGGACACGAGCATGCGCCAAAATTAAGATTTTTGCCACACTTGGGACAAAGTCCCGCGCAATCCTCGGAGCAAAGTATCTTTCTGGGGAATTCCAGCAAAAGGGCCTCTGTGAGCTGCTCGTCAATATCAAGCTTTCCGTCCTCAATAACGACGTACTCATCGATGTTGTCTTCAAGCTGTTCGTCTGTAAGAGTTCCCTCATCAGCTACCGTTCTCTCAAATTCCAGAACGTACTCGCCATTTACCTTCTCCAGACATCTGTCGCAATCTGCGATATAAGCAAGTTTCGCAGTCGCGCAAAGTCTCATATACCCCGCGTTATCGGTTACGTAACCCTCAACGCGAGCGTCTCCCTCAAATGTAATTCTGTCAACAGGCTCAGGTGTCAGGCTGTATTCAAAATCTATTCGGTTTGTTTCCCCACGAAGCATGGGGCTCATTTCGAGAATCATACTGCACCTCCATGTAGACATAAAACACGACTTTAATATTATATATGAACTTTTTCCTTTTGTCAAGAGTTTTTTTTATTTTATGGGGTATTTTTTGGCTTTTTGTCCGTGAATACGGGCGGGATTGATTTTTTTGAGTTGACAAGCAAAATTTATAATGCTATAATTGTTTTAATAGATTCACAGAAAGGAGATACGTATGGAAAACGTTGGCATAGTGTGCGAATATAACCCGTTTCATTCGGGACATAAGCATCAGATAAGTTTGCTGCGCGAGGGCGGCGCAAAATGTATAATCTGTGTCATGAGCGGAAACTTCACTCAGCGCGGTGAGCCTGCGATTGCCGACAAGTACACACGCGCCAAAATGGCAATAAGCGAAGGCGCGGATATCGTGCTTGAGCTTCCTTTTCCCTACTGTTCCTTGTCTGCGGAGGGATTTTCACGCGCGGGAGTTTATATTCTCAGCGCACTTGGCGCGGATACCCTATCCTTTGGTTGTGAATGCGGAAGCGTCTCAAAATTGACGCATGCCGCGGGTATAATATCCGGAAAAGAATTTCAAGAAAGGTTTGCCGAGCTTCAAAAATCAGTTTGCGGCTCTACGTCTGCTTTCTTTGAAGCATACAAGAGTGTCACAGGAGAAAATGCAGATTTCAGCTCCAATGATATTCTTGGGATCTCTTACATTCGCGCAATATCCGAGCTTGAAAGCAACATGACGCCCCATGCGATTTTGCGTACCGGAAACGCATACAACGACAATATACTCAAAAGCGGATATCCCAGCGCCACGGCAATCAGAGAAAGCTTGTCAAGCAGCGGAGCAGACAAGCTGGAAAATTACATTCCAAGCTGCGCGCTCGATTGCCTGGAATGCGCAATAGACAACAAGGACGCACCGGTATTTGCACAAACAATGCGCGAGCATGTTTTGATGTTTTTCAGGCTCAATTCACCCGAAGAAATAAGCATGCGCGCAACCTCGCTGTGTTCGGGAAGCGAAATTCCGGACAACGGTGACGGAATAGTAAACAGGCTCTGTTCTATTGCCAAAAGCGCTGTCGACGCCGATGATTTTTACGCGCAGATATACAATTCAAAGCATACAGATTCAAGGATCAGAAGGGTAATTCTCTACTCTCTGCTCGGTGTCTCCGACGGAGTAAAAGATATGCTCCCGCCCTATACTTTGCTTCTGGGCGCGACCGAGACGGGACGCAATTACCTATCCAAGGTAAGAAAAAATTCAAATATCCCCATTATCACAAAACCGGCAGACATTCCCGAATCAAAGATAAAGCTGCTTACTCAAAGAGCTGACAGCCTATACGCTCAGCTTATGCCAAGGAAAATATCGGGAGATTATTTTGCCAAAAAATCCCCGTTTATAATTTAATTTGAAATTGCTGTTGACTTGCACCAAAAATTGTGATATACTATACGATAGGTAAATATTTGACTTGATAATGATGAAAGGAATATAATTATGGCAGAGACAAGAGATCAGGTAAAGGGCAAATACCTTTACTACAAAAATAAACCGTTAGTAAGAGAAAAGGACACCATTTGCTACGGAGACTTTACCGAAAAATGCGTACTTCTTTTTGAGATCATGTCCTACGAAGAACAGGACGGCATAAAAACTCCCGGCAAGATCCTCATTCAGATACTCGATTCCCAAAGCGGACAGATACTCAAGCAGGCAGATAAGGTCGGCATGCACGAGGCATTTACGTACGGCATGTTCTGGTACGAAAAGATACTTGCGGAATAATTGGATATCAAAAAGCGTTGCACGGTGTGCAACGCTTTTTTGCTGTTTATTATATCTCAAATCCCCCGTCAACGCCGAGGATCTGTCCCGTAATAAAGCTTGCTCTGTCAGAAGCGAAAAACAGTACTGCGCCCGCAACGTCCTCGGGTTTGCCTATACGGCACAGAGACGTTTCATCACAAAGCTCACGCATGGTATCACCGTCAAAATGCGAATTCATGTCCGTTTCTATCACTCCCGGTTCAATACAGTTTACTGTAATACCCGATGGACCGAGCTCCTTTGCCATGGACATTGTAAGTCCGCGCACTCCCGCCTTTGACGCCGAATACGCTACCTCGCAAGATGCGCCGCAACGTCCCCAAACCGAGCCTATATTGATTATTCTTCCGTATTTTTGTTTGATCATCTCGCGAGAAATATCACGGCTCATGAAAAACACTCCAGAAAGGTTGGTGTTTATCACATTATGCCAATCCGCGCCACTCATATCGGTGAACAGACCTATCTCGGATATTCCCGCATTGTTTACCAGAATATCAACTCCGCCCAAAGCCTCAAGGGCTATCTCTACCGCGCGTTTTACATCGTCTTCGACAGATATATCCGCGCGAATTGGGAGAGCTCCGTATCTTTTTGCTATTTCTTCTGCCTTATAGTTAGAGTTTTTGTAAATAAACGCCACTCTGTCTCCGTTATCGCAAAAGGCCTTAACGCACGCAAGACCTATTCCGCGCGTTCCGCCGCTGATTATAACTCTTCTCATACCCGTTTTACGACCTTTCTTAAATTTTTCCATTTGTACACAAGCTCAAAGCCTGCGCCTTCATATATAAATCTTGCGCCATTATCACTCTCGGTATATAGTGACATAAAGCTTGCGCCATGCTCCTTATGATACTGACACATTTTATAAAACACAAGCTTGCCGATTCCCCGACCTCGATATGAATTCAAAACACCTATCCCACAGTAGTCTCCTCTGCCGCTTTCCTGAGTGCGCAACGGTCCTGTATAGGATACTACCCTTCCGATTTCAGTATCAACTGCCACCAATATTGGTCTGTCAAGGTGAGAGGTCACGTAGTCCGACCAAAAATCATTGCCGAGCTTGCAAAGCAGATCCTCAAGACCGTGATGCTTGTTTTTATCGTAGAGTGTTACCGCTACACCCTCTCCCTCAAGCTTTTTTTCAAGAGAAAGAATTTCATCCGGGACATAAAAATCATCCAGACGTCTGTAATATGCGTTTTGAATTCCGCTATCCTCATATCCGAGTTGTTTCAATATCTGCGCCGTGGATTCGTTCACACCGGGCGCATACGGATGACTGTCGTTTTTTATTCTCCACGGAAGCCACGAAGGGTTTTTGTAATGACATTCGATACTAATACTGTCCTTGTCGCCAAGAAGCTCCGCCTCTGTTTTTTTGACAAGCTGCTGCGCAATATCAAAATCCAATCGGTCTCCCTCGATTTCAATATACGTCAGATATGCGCGCCCCTTGGTATCGGTATTTCCCGAACACATGCCTATAAGCCTGCCCTCTCTGTACGCTCCGAGCGTTACGCAACCGTTTGAGAATAATGCCTTTTTTGCTATATTGTCATCAAGCGGCAAATACGGCGCCCGTATATTGGCATTATAAAATTGCGCAGCTTGTTGAACATCACAATCACGAATTTCCATTGGCATCACCCTCCCCTTTGCGTACTGTATTTACATTATAGCACATAATAATATAAAATTCAAGTTTTTTTCAAATTGGGGTACTAATTTTCAAAAACATCTTAACAAAACGGCATTTGTGTGATATAATATGCTTGAAGCGTAAAAGCTGTATATTTTGTTTTAGAGGTATAATCTGATGTCTGCTTTAAAAACAGATACGGGTATTCGCGCTCTGTATAAAAATCTCCGATATGCAAAAAATGATAGCGGAGTATATACCTTTTTTGAGCCTGCATCTCTACCCGTACATGCATTGGCAATTGAAAAATTCGTCAATAACTGCAAGAAAAACAAAATAAAATGTATAATTCCCTGCCTCTCCCGCATATCCGAGGTGTCAGGGGGTACTTTTGCGCTTATTTCCGACATGTACGAATTGCTGCTGACAAATTGTCAAAAAGCAAATATACGTGTGGGATTTTGTATTGATAAATTGCTTGAGGATTGCTTTTTCTGCGATACGTCTCCCGTTCCGAAAAATATAAGAGATACCCTCTGCACAAAGATACTTAATCACAGAGAATATTATTGCGTCGAGGGAGAAGACGTACACATGGATCTCAGCGAACACTCTCTCATGTCCATAACCCTATTTAACGGAGAAAACGCAGAATATTTTGACATATCATCTCACGTCGTCAACGGCATCCTTGACTACACTCCCCCTATGGGAAACTGGACTGTAAACGCATACACCTGCGACATAGAGAATATTTTGGATAAGAGCGAAAGAATAACTCTTAACAAGCTCAACTACAATCATGTTCAAACATATATTTCCACAGTTCTGGACATTATGGGCGACAAAGTAAAACGTCACATTGGAAAAACTTTGTCTCTTATATACATGAACGACATCTGCTTTGACGCGCCGAATCGCCGAAACTGGGATTGCTCATTTAACGATAAATTCAAAGAAATGTTCGGATTTTCTCCCGAACCGTATTATAATGCGCTATTTTACAGCATAGGCGAAAAAACTCCTCATTTTAAAACGCTTTTCATGACATGCAGAGCCAAAATGCTTTTCGACGGAGTATTCTCCGCATTGGCGGATTTTGCTGATAAACACGGACTTGAGCTTATAAACGGAATAACCGAGCCGAAGCTTGCCGACTGTTCATGGCTTACGGGAGATGCTCTTGAGAACTTTTCGTACTCACCTTGCGCTATGCTTGACAAGGCATATATGTACGGCATAAATTCACTCAACCTCGCTACCGCCGCGCAACAAAATTACGGACTTTCCGACGTATATTGCGAGCTGTTCAAGGATTATTTTAAAATATCATATGACATCGCATATAAAGACACGTTGAATGCTTATTCTCGCGGTTGTACAAGGCTTTTGTCGCATATTCCCTATTTTTCATCCGTTTCACACAAAGAAAACAATAAGCAAAGAAAAAAGCTGTTTTCACTTTCCGCAAGATGCAGATATTTGTTAAACGGAGGAACGCAGGTCTCAGATATAGCCATACTCTATCCGTCGTATTCAATGCATTCTGAAATATATCTGTATCAAACCAAATCCGAAGGGTTTGAATACCCCGATATACTCCCTTACAACGACCATATGACCGTTATAAACATGCTTTCCACGTTTTGCGGGCATAACTCAACTCTTATTCATCCCGAAACAATGAAAAACTCATGCTCGGTCAAGGGCAAAAAAATACGCATGACAACACCTGCGGGAACAAATGATTTCAGCGTTCTCATATTACCCGGTGTGTCAGTTATAGATCCCGAAAATCTTGAGCTTATCCGCGAGTTCTACGATAATGGCGGAAAAATAATCGCAACAGGCAGATTGCCTCATTATTCGGCACAGTATCATCCGGAACATGAAAAGCCGGCCAATGAAAATGACTTTATGCACCTTGATGAATACGCATCCGAGCTTGACGGTGAGGTAAGAGATACCGTCGCATATATATTCGGAAGCGAAACGTCCATAAAGAGCAAGCTCAAAGAATATTACTCCAACTGCAACTCAAAAGGCGGCGAGGCATATTTTCTTTGCGCATCAAAAACCACCTCGGACGGCACCCTGTTTTGCAACGAATATTTACTCAAGAGTATTCTGTATTCTCTTGAAGTGCCTTTTGACGCTTATATGTGTAATCTTCCCGAGCAGATGGGGTATGATGCCCTTAATGACACCTATCCCAATTTTTCAAGGCTTGGACTTCATGCAACTATCCCCGGCGGCGGAACGGTAAATCATATTCACAAAAAACATCCCGACGGAGACATTTATTTCTTTACTAACTCGACTGATGCTCCGTATAACGGATATATTTTCCTCAAAGGAAGGATACCAACCTTCTCAATAGATCCCGAAAGTGGGAAAAAACGCACGTTGCTGCACCGACACGTCAAATATCTGGGTAATACTTATACAGCCGTTCACCTTAACCTTGCGCCTTCAAGCTCAATGTTTATTCTCTCTCCGGCAGAGGAAATAAAAGACAATAAAAAATTCCCGGAGATCATCTCAATGGAACACAATTTTTTAACAGAATAAAATTTCCGCGTATCGGTCTTAACAAAAGCAGACCGATACGCGGTTATCTTTATTTTGAAGCTATTTTGTTTTTGAATTTCTCATAAAATTGACCGTTCGTAACAAGCTCAACATTTGGCGCAGAGCTTATTTTTTTGATAAACTCCTCAAATTCATCATACGAACGAGCACCGGGAAGATCAAATTCATACGAGTGCGCCCACACGTAAAACAACATGTCTTCCGTGGGCTCTGCGCTCAAAAACTGATTTGTCAGCTCTACGGTTTTGGGATCAAGAAACGAGCAGGTCGGATACCATTTGAGAAAGCATTTGGGAAGCTCGAAGCTGTATGTGGATGTCGATCCCCTTGCGTAACGGATAGGGGTGTTTTCATATACATGAGAAACCGTTGTATCGGTATAATCTCCGTCGCCGCCGGGCCATGCCATACCTATGGGATATTTGCCGCACAAGCTTTCAATATTCGCAGCATCACCGCATATCTCCTCGATTATCTTCTCGGGAGCATCGTCATATGCCTTAAGGCTCGGGTGATTGAGTGTATGCACGGCAAGCTCAAAGCCTTCGTAGACACCGTTCCTTATCTCATCCTCACCTATTCTTATGTGCGTAAGGCTCGGACATTTGTATGCCCATCTTATAAACTCCGAGTTATCCCGACCGAGTCCTCCTGTGTTTATATTGAAGGTAGCACAGTAGGCATTATATTTGCGAAGTATCTCCAAAACTCGCCTATCCTGTATGATACCGTCATCAAAGCTGAGAGTAAAATATTTTTTTGCCATTTTATCTTTAATATGATTCTATCTGATCCTTGTATAACTCATAAAACTCTGTGTTTGTAACGAGAACAATGTCATCCGCTTCGCTTATCATCTTTATAAGCTGTTCAAATTCCTCGTAAGAATTGACGCCGGGTATATCCATCTCATATCCGTGTCCCCATACGTAAAAGAGCATGTCTTCAGTAGGCTCTGCATCTATAAACTGCTGAGCAAGCTCAAACAGTCTCGCATCTGAGAAAGAACAAGTGGGATACCATGTCATAAACTTTTCGGGAAGATCGAAGGTATATGTAGGTGTCGTACATCTGGCAAAACGTATATCGGTGTATCTGAGAATATTTCTTATGTTGGTAAGATTAAACTCTGTATCTCCGCCCGGCCATGCCATACCTACAGGTCTTACGCCTGTGATGCTTTCAATATTATCGGCATCTCCGATGATCTCGTCCTTAAGCTGTTTCAGAGAACAGTTTTTAAGCGAAGGATGTGTTTTTGTATGTACCAGCACGTCAAATCCGTCATATATTCCCGTGCGAAGCTCTTCTTCGGTAAATCTGATATGCGTAAGCGTAGGAACATGAAGCGCCTCTCCTACCCAAGTCCAATTAGCTCCGTAAAGTCCTGTATTGATATTGAATGAACAACAGTCCACGTTGTACTTTTTCAGTATTTCAATAATCTTGAGATCCTGCGTTATGCCATCGTCAAAGCTAAGCGTAAAATACTTTTTGGGCTTGCTTTCGGGTTCAGTGGGCTTATCAGTCGGCTCCTCGCCGGGCTGCTCGGTAGAATCTTCTCCAAGCGAGGGTGCAAGCTCTATTCCGCAAGCAGTGCAAACTTGAGCAGTTGTAGCAGTAGGCTCTGCTCCGGGTGTGTGTCCGAGAGCGTTGGTCTCATCTGAGATATATTCATCATTACAAACAGTACACATATATTTAGTAAATCCTTTCTCTGTACAAGTGGGAGCAATTACGGTAGCGCTGTAATTATGTCCAAGCGCGGGGGTAAGCTCTGCTTCGCAAACTATGCAAATCTGCGCCGTAGTGCATGTGGCTTCTGCACCGGGAACATGCTCGCAATATCCCCAAACTACGTGGCAGTTGGAATAATTCCAATTAGAACTCCATCCCGACGGCTTTGATGCCGCTTCGCAGTATATCGTGAGGTTGTAGCAATTTTCAAACGCACCACTGCCTATACTCGTGACACTGTCGGGAATTATTATGCTCGTAAGTCTATTGCCATTTGCGAACGCAGAAACGCCTATGCTCGTGACATCACTCGGAATTGTGAACGCTGTATCTGTTTTACCTATGGCATACTGTATTAGCGTTTTGCCATCTTTAGAATAAAGGCTACCATTTATAGATTTATAGACTGTATTGTTATCATCTACAGTTATGCTATTAAGGCTACTGCAACAGGAGAACGCCCAAGAGCCTATGCTCGTGACACTGTCGGGGATTATTATGCTCGTAAGGCTACTACACCAATAGAACGCAGAATCGCCTATGCTAGTAACACTGTCGGAAATTTCTATGCTTGCAAGGCTATCGCACAAATAGAAAGCACCATCACCGATACTCGTGAGCTGGCTGTTTTCACCTATTACAACGCTCGTAAGGCTACGGCATTCATAGAACGCCCAATCGCCTATGCTTGTGATACTGTCGGGAATTTCTATGCTCGTAAGGCTACGGCACTCCCAGAACACAGCATCTCCTATGCTCGTGACGCTGTCGGGGATTATTATGCTCGCAAGGCTACTGCAACCATAGAACGCTTCATCGCCTATACTCGTGAGCTGACTGTTTTCACCAAAAACAACGCTCACAAGGCTATCACACAAATGGAAAGCACCACCGCCTATACTCGTGATACTGTCGGGAATTTCTATGCTCGTAAGGCTACGGCACTCCCAGAACACACAACCGTTTATGCTCGTGACGGGCTTGCCGTTGTACGTGGAAGGAATGACTACAACCGTCTCGTTTCCCGTATATTCGGCTACTCTATATGAGTTGCTTGAAGAAGAATATTCAAACCTCATGCCCTTATCCTTGTAATCAGCACAACGGGTACAGGTATTTTCTTCATTATAGTCGTGTCCGAGCGCAGGAGCAATCTCCGCGTTACACACAGTACACGTCTGCGCCGTTGTACAAGTCGCGTCTGCGCCGAGAGTATGGCCTGTCGCGGGAATATTTGCGTTCTCACGCGATATCTCCACGTTACATACCGAGCAGTAAATCACTGTATCATACGAGCCTTGCCCCGTGCAAGTATGCTCTACCCTATTTTCTTCAACCGCATTTGCGGGAATATGTCCAAGCATTGGTGTAAGCTCTGTACCACATACTGTGCAAATCTGCGCGGTCGTACAAGTCGCATCTGCGCCGAGAGTGTGGCCTGTCGCGTGTATCACCTCTGATTTAGAATCACCGCAAGCACATTCCTGAATTTTTATACCATTTTCCGTACAGCTTGCCTCTTGACGAACTACCCAATCGCCATACTCATGACTGTGTTCCGTCGGCATCTCCGTCGGTTTTTCTGTGGGAGGTGTCGTCGGCTTTTGCGTCGGAGCCTCGGTCGGATTTTGTGTTGGTCCTTCAGTAGGATTTTGTGTAGAGGCTTCGGTATTTTTTTCGGTAGGCTGCTGCGTGGCAGCATCGTTTTTTGTATCACCGTCTCCTTTATCAATATTGATATTAGCCGCGCTGTCACATGCGCACAAAATAAGCGAGAAAACTAATAAAAATACAATTCTGACGGTCATTTTTTTCATGATTTTCATAACATCACCTCCGCTTGCCTTTCTATCATCATTATATAACATTATTTTCGAAATGTCAAGTCGATGGAAATATTAAAAAATGTTACCTTTTGTTGCTTATTTTTTTCATAAAACACTTGCAAAAACAGAAATTATCATGTATAATATATTTTGTATGGGCATGTTTACCATAAAAAAGAAAACAAAAAAGAACACATAAAACAAGGAGGTCACTATGACACAGAACGAACGTTATCTCTCTGCCAAGGAAATCTATGCAAAGTACGGCGTAGATACAGAGGCAGCTATCGAGAAGCTTTCAAACATCTCCATCTCTATGCACTGCTGGCAGGCAGACGATGTAAAGGGATTTGACACCGACGGCCCTCTTACCGGCGGTATCCAGACAACAGGTAACTATCCCGGTAGAGCAAGAACTCCCGATGAGCTTTTCGCAGATCTTGACAAGGCTCTCTCGCTCATTCCCGGTAACCACAAGATCAACGTTCACGCAAACTACGCTATCTTCGAGGAAGACGGCTTCGTTGACCGTGATAAGCTTGAACCCCGCCACTTCAAGAGATGGGTAGAATTCGCAAAGAAGCACAACTGCGGTCTTGACTTCAACCCCACCATATTCTCTCACCCCAAGGCAAACGGACTTACCCTCTCTCATCCTGACAAGGCTATCAGAGATTTCTGGGTAGATCACATTATCGCTTGTATCCGTATTTCCGAATACTTCGCTAACGAGACAGGTTATCCCTGCGTTATGAACATCTGGACCGGTGACGGACTTAAGGACGTTCCCGCAGACCGTATGGGCCCCCGCGCAAGATATGCTGACTCCATTGACCGCGCTCTCGCTTGCGGCTACGACAGAAGCAAGGTATATGTAACTGTTGAGTCCAAGGTGTTCGGTATTGGTGTTGAGGCTTATACAGTAGGATCCGGTGAGTTCTCTCTCGCATATGCAATGACCAGAGGAATCACTCCTCTTATGGATAACGGTCACTATCATCCTACCGAGGTAGTTTCCGACAAGATCCCCGCGCTTCTCGTATTCAGCGACAAGATCGCTCTCCACGTAACACGTCCTATCCGTTGGGACTCTGACCATGTTGTATGCTTTGACGACGAGACAAGAGAGATGATGAAGGAGATCGTTCGTTGCGACGCTCTTGACAGAGTCTTCATCGCTACCGACTACTTCGATGCGTCTATCAACCGTGTAGCAGCTCTCGTTATTGGTATGAGAAACGTTCAGAAGGCTCTTCTCAACGCGCTCCTCACACCCAACGCAGAACTCAAGGACATTCAGGATGCAGGCAACTACACAAAGATGCTTATGCTTCAGGAAGAAGTCAAGACACTTCCCCTCGGCGACGTATGGGTAGAATTCTGCAACCGTAACAACGTTTGCGGATGCTCTTGCTGGTACGACGAGATTATGGACTACGAAAAGGAAGTTCTCGCACAGAGAGTTTAATCCTAAATTACATAAAAAATTGCACTCCGATTTTGGAGTGCAATTTTTTTATATCATTTGGTCAAGTTCAACATCAACGTAATCGCTTAAATTATCTGGCGTTCCAATTTCGCTTTCAGTATAATCAAACTCGGTAACTATTTTTCTGAGCGTCTTATCGGTATTTTCCGGCTCAATATACTCTATATTCACGGATATGGATACGTATCTTCCTTGCTCGTCAAATATTACCTCAGCCGAAACAGAAAGCTCTCTCACATCACCAAGCGCGCTAATGCATTCATTATATGCAATATCTGTTAGTCCTTCCATAGTTATGACATATCCGGTTTCGATCTCATCAGTCCATATAGCGTCGTCTCTGTTTGAGAGCGTGTAACTTGAAAACGCAGAAATATCTATCATTCTCTCGCCCGTAATATTGAATACCTTGGAGCGAACCTCTGCCATTCGGTCTGCGGGGACTGTTGCCTTTTGCTCCGTCCATTCAACAATGCTGCCGTCAATATCCGAAGTCACAAATCCGTATAGAGTTCCGTCCAAACACGCAAACATCTCGAAGCAATCAAGCACACCGTCTTCTGTCTGCAAAAAATAGTTGCTGTTTAAACACATGTCATCCCCAATGACACTGATATAATAAGAACTGTTTTCCTTTTCTCTGTAATTAAATGAGGTTATATCCTCTGTAGAGTATGAATACTGTTCCGCAAGCAAATTCTGTGCAGTGATTATCATTTGCTCTACACGGTCTATACCAACGGCATCGTTATCATACACAAGCTCATATTCATCAGCATCCTCGGGAGCAGATATTGTAACAGGATCATACTTATAAACGCACTCTTCCGTCACAGTAAAGGTAACATTTTCACCAACCTTATCACTGTCAAGTATATAGGAAAAACTCCTCTTTTCAGATAAAATGCGCCCCTCTTTGTCTATGACAAACTCTCCTTCGGTGTCAACAATTTCTATTGTGTATCCCCACATGTCAGCATTGCTTTTATAGTTCTCGTTGAGGGATGTTTTCTGTTCCTCGGAAAAGTCGGAAATTGCTATCTTTGCCGAACCGTCAGAGTTTTCTATCTTCTTAAACGTTTCAAAATATTTGGTGGACACAAATATATAATGAATAAGACTTCCTTCGGATTTCGCCTCATCCGCCGACATATTCCACTTGCGTTTGAATGAACCTCCACCTCCTATCACGTCTTCTCCACCTATCGAGGAAACATAATACATCCCATCCACGTAAATATGAAATCTCTCTTCTCCGTGCGAGCCATAAATACTTGTACCGTCGGTCATAAATATCTCTTCACCCGAAACCCCTCCAAATACAAAATCCGCGGCAACATTATTGGAAGCGTTTGTGGTTTTCGTTGCAGAAAAAGCGTTCGCTTTAAGATAATCTCCTGCCGTATCCAGCATAGCTTGCGCCTCTTCTTGAGATATCTTTACTCCATTTTTATTTTTATCATCGTTTTTTTATCTTCATTATCAGTTGCTTTATTGCATGCACCAAATATGCCGACACACATACAAAGCACCAATAATATAATCACTGTTTTTTTCATTTGGTTCCTCATTTTATTGTTTGTCCTGCCTCTAAAAATTCTTTTTGTCATTCAGTCACAACTTCTTTGTATTTCACTATCTGTCTTATGCCCTCTATATCAGTTTCGGTATATTCTATCTCCAAGGTCTGTCCCGGATACAGAAGTATAAGACCTTCGTCATCAGAAATTGTTCCCTTGTAACGGTATCCGTCACTGCCGGTAAAATAACGAACCGTGTTTGAGGATATAACAAAATCCTCAATTCCGGATATCTGAACAGTGACCTTGGGGTTGCCCTCCTCGGCATCATTTCCGTTATTGTTCTGCAGCACACCGTTTTGAACAAGCAATTTTTTATATGCCGCCATGACCTCTGCCTGCGTCTGTCCTGTCGCTACGATATTGTAATTTTCCACGTTTACAAGCGCGTAAAGCTTTACTATGCCGTTGTCATCCTTTAGCACCATAATATAGGTTGCCTCTCCGGAAATATTGACAAGCGATGGGAATGACGCAACATATCCCTTTTCCTGAACCTCTCCTTGCGCCGCTTCCATAGCCGAATGCTCCTCAGCGCCGCCTACCGCATAGTATTTATATTCGCCTGTTCTTGCGTTGGTAAGAATAAAACCGATATTCGAGCTATCTGCCGTTACCGACGTAACACCCGTAAAGTACCACACATCATCACCTATGGTAATATAACCATAATCATCGGTAGTCATCTTACAGCCCTTGTTTCCAATAATACTGTTGATAAATCCACCTGACAGCGTGCCGTACCAGTTGTATTTTTCCACTGCGAGGTCTCCTGAGTACGAAGTATCTATCCACGAAGGTGTCTTATCCACATCATATATCTTACTGTCACCCGTGCAGGGATCGAATATGATGACCTCGGACACGTCCTTCGCGCCAAACGGGAATATCTTGGGCTTTACACAGGAAACAATGTAATAAGGGTTTCCGCTTTCATCGACTTCAAAGCTTATATAGTCAAATATTTTTGTAGGGTATTTAAGTCTGAGCTTGCGGTACAGATCGTCACCGAAATATCCGGATTCCGCATATTTCATAGTCTTTTCAAGCTTTACGTATTTAGCTTCATTTCTGACGGGATCGACCATTATATATCCGGGAATTCCCGTACCCTTGTTGTTCATCCACTTGAAGAAATCGGCATATTCCAGCCCGGTCACTTTTTTGGGTGAACCGTTGTAATTTATCTGAGAATACTGCTCTCCCGCAACAAACTGCGATACAACGTCGGAAAGCTTATCAAGCGCTCTGTTACCGATGATCTTTGCGGATTCGCTATCCATGAGAGCTATATTGGTTATCTCTTGGGATTCCTGCATGTCTTCAGCAAACACCGCTTCTTTAACTTGTATTATCTGAGCATATTTGCGCGCATTGAATATCTTTGAGGACATAAGCGAGCCCACAATTAAGATGAACACAAACGCACCTATAAGACCTACGAATATCTTGAACTCAACACTTGCTTTTTTGCGAGGCTTAAATTCAGCCTTACCCTTGGTGAAAATGTTTTTTACACTGAACTTTTCTCGCTTTTCCCTACCCGCCAATGCGTACGGAATAGCATAAAACAGGACTGTGATGATTAAAAATATCCAGAATCCAGGATCAAACACATTTATTGCCGGTAGCCAGAAATAAAACGTCAATGCGGTAAGCACAGTACCGATAACACCGGATATGGCTATTTTCTTTCCTAAGTTATTTGTCATTATTATCACTCCTTGTAAAAGTAGTTTCATTACATTCATTATACCACATCTCTCACGTTATGTAAAGTACCTGCGGCAATTTCGGGCAATATAAAAATCCGCACCCGTAAGGATGCGGATCAAATTATACTTGCCAAATCACTTTATTTCTATTCTGATATCCCCATCAACCATTTCAATTAAAATTTCATCTGCGTATTTGTCATTGCGATAGTGCTTTAGTTCACGCAATATATCTACAAACATATTTACCGTCTCTTTACCAAATCTTTTTTCAATAACATCAAGTCCCAAAATTTCAATATTAATGCATACACATCTGCTTTTCAAGCCGCCACCCCCAGACCGATGTTACCCTATCAATTCAAAGTACTTCAATATCCACCCCGACAGCGCGCCGAAAATCGCCGTTGCCGCATATCCGCACACTTTTCCGATCGTTGCCATGGGCTTTGTTTCTATAGCAGAAAGACGCTTGTCGCTATCCTTACATTCGTTGTCGTGTCGTTCTATCATTTCGGTGAGCTTGATAACGCATTTTTCAAGACTGTCTATCTGCTGACCGTGCTTTGTAAGTCTGTCCTCTATGCGGATGTGTCTTTCTTCGCAAAGCTCTTTGTTGTAGTTTTCCATACCTTTCCTCCCTTCCTATGATTTTGCCCTTTATGCGGAGATGCTCCGCATAAAGGGCATGATATGATATTTTAAAATTACTCGGCGGCGCCGCAAACGGATGCGATATATTCGCCTGTCTTTATGTCCTGGATTTCGGACTGGTCGAGTACAAGAGCAAACTTGCGCTTGATCTTTACCCATTCACCGCGCTTTATAATACAGTTCTGTCCGTTTACGGCTACGTAAACGTCATCACAGTATCTGTCAGAATCACGGAAAAGCTTTACATCAACGTATTCTTCAAGATACGCTTCGTTCTCGTCCATGATTCTCTTTCTTTCATCCTCGCCCTGCTGGATCTCGCTTCTCAAAAGAGCGCATTCAGCCTCCATGACAGCGAGCTTTTCCTCGTATTCGTTCTTGAGGGCAATTATAGCCTCGTTATAATTTGTATTTGTCTCTGCCATATCAAAAAATTCCTTTCGTTATTTAGATTAATGATTTTCTGCCGATGCCGTTGTTTCGATTCTGACCATGAAAGCCTCAACAAGTCTTACGGTTGCCTTGCTCGCCTTCCAACCCACGCTTGCTCTCTGGTTAAGAGGATCGGCAGAGCCTGCGCTTCCGAGCTGCTTTACGATGTGCTCAAGTCCACCGCCTGTTATAGAAGTTGTTCCGTATGCGTTGTCACCGAAAATGAGGGTTGCATATACGTCTCTTCCTGCCGCACCCGCTTCTCCGGGGCATATTGCGTCACCTTCAATAAAAGGAATCTTTGCTTCTAAAGTGCATGCTCTATCCTGATAAAGAGTGATAGTGTCGCCATTTACCGCGCCGATATAGTACTTTTTCTTGTTCACAAGAACTTCTCTGCCTACAATACTCTCATCTATAGTTTCATTAACCTTATATACGTTGGTCGTACCGGCACCGCCCTCTGCTATGGTAAGATTGCGGCTTTCAGGCGAAAGAGCGTCTGCCGTGAACACCTTCGCCTCGGTGCTCTCGATAAATCTTACGCCCTCGATCTTACCGATCTCGCCCTCAAAAATTTCTTCGGGAGAAGCGTACTGGTGAGGATATCTCCAGTTTTCATCGCTTGTGAGATCGTATACACAGTCGGGATGAACGATAGCAATATAGCTGCCGTTTATCTTTTCCGCATTCTGCTTTTTGAGGAATCTTACAGCGCGGCGAACTGCGTCAACCGTGAGATAATGATTCTCCACACCGTTGGTTTTGCCACCTTCAAGAAGATGTCTTGCAGATACCTGACCTGCCGCATACTGAACATTAGTACCGCCAACAAGCACTTCTCTTGTAATTGTATCAAGAGTTCTGCCCGCCTGAGAGCCGAGAAGCTTTGTAGCCATACAAAGGTTGTTGTCAATGGATGTCATAAGAAGCATATCCGTGAATTCAACGTAACCGCCGTACTGAGATACTGTTGCATTGACTGTAGAGGCACTCATGGTCTGACCTGTGGGAGTAACACCCTCCGCCATGGGAGTAGTGAGCTTGCCGAGAGGATTGTACTTGCGGAACTGAATGGTCTTTCCGCCGCCTGCGGGAATGTTCACCTTCTGAGCGAACATATCGTGCACAAGTGCAGGCTCTGCGTTATCGATAAGATAGTCAGAATAATATGTTCTCATTTCGGGAGAGAGACCGCCGTCACCGTAATTTGTATTTGCACCTGTTTGTGTGTTTATGTAGCCCTCGGTACCGTGTACTGTCTCACCGGATCCGAAAAGCTGAAGATCTGTTGTAAATTCTGTCATTTTATTTCCCTTCTTTTGATTGATTATATTTTGATTGTTTCTCCTTTTGAGGCGCGTCTTGCCATATCTGCTCTCTGAGAGCGAGTTAAGCTTGACACGTCTCTTTTTGACGGAACCTTTGCCGTCAGTATCCCGTTTTCTCCGGGGCGTAAATAACGCGCACGAATTCCCGATATAAGCCTATCCTCAGCCTCTCTCGCGCTTTTTTCCGTCTCTTCTGTGAGCCTCTTTTCAAACTGCGCCTTTTCCTTTTCGAGTTGTTCTGCGCGCGCCTCAAGCTCTTTATATTTACGGAAGCGCCTGTTTATCATTTTCTGCGTATCTTCCGTATAAAATTTTTTGTATTTTGTGCGGATAAGCTCATCGTATTCGCGTCTTTGCTCATCTACACTTTGGTCTTGTGTATCAATTACTGCCTCAGCAGCGTCGTCTGTGATGTCCAAACTCTGCTCTGATTCGCTTAAAAATATTGTTTCTTCCATGTATGCATACTCCTTTACATTCTCCCGATTTACAGCTCGGGGTAACTGTCATCGCGCTATGCGCGCCAAATCGTGATTTCCAAATTTTATTGTATAACGTAACGCATTGAGGATACTTTTCGCTGACCTGCAAAATACCTATACAAGCCATTCTTACCGCCTCCTCGCCGGCATTGGAACAGCACAGCTCCGCATATCCCTTCTCAACTCGGCATATCCGGCATTTGCTTCCCTTTACGGTGGCAAGATATCCTGCAAGAGCGTAAAACAAAGCGCTCACCGCAGAGCATACTATGTCTTCGCCCTCAGGCGCGTAATTAGCATGTCCGCTGATTATTACTCTGAATCCGTCTTCTTCCTTGAAAAAACCTGCGTCAATCATTGTTGTTATGCTCCGAGACAGAGACCTCTCGCAATTCCCTGACCATCTTTTTGATCTTGCCTATTCCCTCAAAATTCATAAGCTCAAGCATTATGAGAGTCTGATCTGCATTCTCGGTTTTAAATGCCCCGCTGTCGTAAAGCTCCTTTGCGAACGCATTTGCGCTTTCCGCATATCCGGTGGATTTTTGGGAGGTACTGATCTCTATATCAAAGTAAGGTCTTCGTATCAAGTCTCCACCCCGCGTTTTTGATCTGTTTTTATCGGGAGAAATACCCGTAAAGCAGATATACCGATTATCGCCGCACTCTCCCTTTACTCTGAAATATCTGGGTGTATCGTAAAACTGTCTTATAAGCTCAATTATAAGAGAAATGATTTTTGCATAAGCTCTGCACGAGCCTTCAATGCCATCTCTTGAATACTTTGCGCCCGAATCCTGAAGTCTCTTGATAGCGGTTGCCGCGACTACACCGCCGGTCGTACCGCCCTGCAGGAAATCACGTGTTCCCGTGGTCTCCTTCAACTCGTCTATTTTTAAGCCTCGAAGCTCCAGAACGCTGTCGTCAAGTCTTGCAATTTCTATCTGCTTAAGCTTCTCCTCATCAATGTCTCCCTCGACCTCAACGATACTCTTGGATAAATCACGAAAATCCTTCTCGTTGACGCCCAGGCTTTTTTTAGCCCAGAATCTTGCTCTTGACGACCAATCCGAATACTCCATAAGGTTTTGGTCTATTTTGTCTATTGCTGTCTGCGCATTTTTCGCAACGGATATTACACCGAAACCGTGAATGTTGTTTTCATCGGGATAAAGCGAATCAAAAATTATCGGATACTGTCCGTGTTCATACCATCCCACACTGCATTCGGGCATATTTTCGGAGCAATACAACACCTTATTTCCGCAAAACTTGCACAAGTGAAGTCTTTGCATACCGTCATTGCCAAACTTCTTGTAATACCAATCAACGACAACGTATTTGTTCTCACTGTCAAATGTGCCGCCGTAAAGTTCATATCCGATATTATCGGATTCTCGCTTACTCTCGGACAAATTCACATCCGGATATGTATGCTCCAGCGTATCTCTATCCCATATTCCGCAAACAAAGACGTGTTTACTGTCCTGGATATCCCTGATTCCGGGCTCCCAGAAAACATCCTCCACTCTTAACGCGCGGATATCTATATCTCCGAGTCCGTCCTCAAGAGCATTATTCCAGAACACACCGTAAATCGCCGTTCCGTACTTCAATTTCATCCACGCATTATCTGAGTAGATGCCCTTGAAATTACATCTGTCAATTATTATAGGAATGATCTTTGACAAAAGCTCCGCATCCTTTTCGTCACATTCCTCTCTGGGGAGACAACTGCACGCGGGCATATTATCTATAATATCCGCATGCTTGTTGACGATGCTGTTGAAAAGCCACGAGGATGAATCGTTTGAGGTGGGCGAGCATCGCTTTTGCCAAAACTCGCGCTCAACGCTTATTCTGTCCTCAAGCTCGTGCTTTCCCCTTTTATAGTTTTTAAGTATCTCAGTCGCCTCGAAAATATCGGGCGTAAATTTTTTTCTGCTGTTCAAAATTCTGTTTTCCTTTCCTTCATACTTTTATAATGAATGCTGATTTAGAAGCATTCTTGAATTATAACTGTCTCGCAAAACATCAACGCTGCGCGCTGAGGTAATAAGACTGCCGCCACGTCTTTTCATAGGCCTTTCCATACACACGTATCTCAATTCGTCGTAAATATGGTCCTCTCCGGACGTATCCACATCCTCAACGTCCGAGGCATCGTACACCAAACACGGAAATGTTCTTATAAAATTGCGACAGGTTGAAAAAATATATAAATACGGTTGCAACCCCTCATCAAAGCAAAGCCTGTTGTGGACCTGTTGCTTACCGGCAATTCTTGAATTGTCAGCTTTATCCCAATATACAAACTGCTTTTCCATTATCTCGCCGATGCTTTCTCCACCGTTTTTCTGATAGATCGCCGGATCTGCGACGCCTCTGATACTGCGCCCTCGCAAATTTATATCTTCGCTTTCTATGCGTCGTATTTCCCTTGCGATCCTTGAAGCATCCCAGCGTATTCCCTCGTTAGGAGTTCCCGTGCATCCGTACAGCTCGCGTATTCGGTAAAGCCTTCCGTCGTGGTCCTCCGCATACCATCCCACCGAAAACGGTCTGGAATATCCCCAGTCAAAGCCTCGGATTATTTTCCAATCCGCAGGTATTTTGAAAGGTTTAATAACGTGTGTATTGGTTCTCTCGGCATATCCGTCGGGGTTGTTTTTCCATTCGGTAAACACCTGTCCCGAAAAGCTGTCCCAATCTCCGTACAATAGTGCCGCCCTCTCTTTTTCGGGTAGCGATGCCAAACGCACAAGATAGTCGGGATTGTTTTTGAGAAGTATCTCATTATCAAATACTGTTGACGGAACGAATATTCGGGATTTTTTCCGTACTATCTCCTCACCGTTGGGAGCACTAACCCTAAGAGTATCCCAAATGGTAGTCATCGGCGGCGCGGGAGTTATAAATCTCTCCTTTACCCAGCCGTGTCCTATGCCTCCCGGATTTGCCTGTGCGCGTATGTAACACCTTGTTCCCGGGCCGTTTGCGCGATTTCTTGAAAACAGATAGCTGTATTCATCCCAGGTAAACTGCGTCAGCTCATCAAAATCTATGAAATCAAATCGCTTGCCCTGATAATTGAACTTGTCCTTTTCGTGTGCCAGAGAACCGAAATATATTTTAGCTCCCGACGGGAATTGCCATACGTGTTTGGTTTCTTTATAAACCGCGCCCCTGCAAAACGGAAGATATATCTCATGCGAACGGTCAATAAGCTCCGAGAGCTGGGGGCAGGTTTTTCGCAATATAAGCCCACGGTAGTGCGGAATATGGACTTGACGTAACGCTTCGGCGAGCGCGCAATCGGATTTTCCTCCACCCGCAGCTCCGCCGTAAAGTGCTTCATCTTCAAGCCGACGCATAAATTCTGCCTGCCGTTTTTGCGGTCGCCAGATAATATTCGTCTCACTCATCTCCGTCCTCTTTTCCTATGCTGTCTGCTTCCGGTATTTCAACAATGCCTACTATGTCCGCCTGATATTCACTCTCCTGTCTGTCCGACCAACGTCCGGGCTGTCTGTTTTTTAGCCAGAACAACCCTGCGCGTATATCGGCAGGAATATAACTCTGATCCACCGCCGTGGCAAGCTCCTCATAATCACGTATCTTCTTGCCCGTATCGGGATCAAAGTCCGACCTTTTGAGCTTTACGGTCTTATTTAAATTGACCGTGTACCCCGTCGCCTTTTTGTAAAGCGCTTCAACGACCGCATAATCAGCGCCCGCGCGTCCGAGATACAGCGCCCGTGATATTTCAGGATAGGATTTTATCCAACGTTTAAATACCCTTTCGCTTATTCCGATCCGCTCAGCTATCTCCGCTTCCGAAAGACCGTCCTCAGCGTAACGTCTTATATATTCAACACCGTATTTTTTCTTCCATTTTTCATACTGCATCAGCCTACACCGCAACAGTCCTCCGGAGTAAAATATATAGTATGTTTTGAGGATAGAATCGCAACGGATAAAAATTTTTTATTCGCCATCGGAAAACTTCCTTTCATAATACTTGTCCATAGCAAGCTTGAAAACACAACTTCTCCACGCGTCGGGATGTCCGCAGCATCCGTAAAGCACGTCTCGTCTGGTCTGTCTGTCGGGAAAAGTAAACCTCGCACACTCACAAACCGTAACCTCTACTTTTTTTGCATTTTTTAAATATGGACACATTCCTGCAAACGCCATCTTAACTGCCTTTCTTTTGATTTATATAAATTGTTAAGCAAACTTAACTTTGCTTGTAAAAAAATAAGCACGTGCAAAATTATTGATTCACAAGCACTTAAGCTCCTTAACTGTGCCAATTATAGCACATTTGTTCTATATTGTCAACCCCCATTGGTTAAGGTTGCTAAACTTTTTTTAAAAAATCTATTGACACGCACAAAGCTTCATGTTATACTGAATGTGTAAACTATGAAAAGGCGGACACCCGTATGAACTGCTTTAGCCATAACTTAAATAGCATCATGCAAGAGAAAAAAGTCAAAGCGTGCGACCTGTCAAGAATGACAGGTATATCCAAAGCGCGTATAAGTCAATATATGCACGGAATATATATCCCCAAAGCGCAGGCTATGGAGGATATTGCTTTCGCGCTCGGCGTTCCAAGTGAGCGTCTTATGAACAGCGAGCATGTTGCCCGCTATAAACGTATGCGTATTCTGGGAGATATCTCCTGCGGCATTCCCTCCTTTGCATATGAGGAAAACGGTGAATCTGTAATAACCGATACGGGTATTGATGCTGACTTTTGCCTCATAGCTAAAGGCGACAGCATGAAGGATGCCCGTATATACGAGGGAGATACCGTGTTTTTGAAGGAATGCGACATGGTAAACAATGGCGATATTGCCGCAGTAATAATTGACGATGAAGCAACTCTCAAGCGTGTTTATTATTACCCCGAAATCGAAAAAATCGTGCTTATTCCCGAAAATCCCAAGTATGAACCTTTGATATACGTGGGCGAAGAATTAAATAAAATACGGATAATCGGACGCGCCGTTGCATTTCGCGCATCTTTACTGTAAATAATCCTCCAAAACATCATAGATATGTTCTACTGACAAGGCTGCATAATTGCATTTTACAGCAAAGATCTCCGCTTGTTCCCTGCATACAAAGACGTCCTCAAATCTTTTGACCTCTTTTCCACATATATCGTAAAAGATCACACCGTATCTTTTGTGATGATTTTCAAATATGTCCGCTCTGACCGGGAATTGTTTTGCCTTATCCATAATCTCTCCTAAAAATGGGACAGTTCCCATCATAATACTACCTGAGTATAGCATGATTAGCTTCACCGCAATTATTAAAATATTCACACACCATTCATATTTGCAAAATAAATCCTCAAAAAAAGGTATTTTAAGACAAACAAGGCTTATTTTTCACTAAATATGCCTTGTTTTTTTATATTTTAACTTTTTTTGCAAATTGAATATATGAACTGATTTTTAATGATTTTTTTATGCGTCGTGAATACTTGCACTGATTTTGTTTTTAAAAAAGCAATACGCGAAAATAATTCCGCTTTATTTTCGCATGTGTCACTCTCATACATTTTTATGGTAAATATATCCGGAATAAAACAAATCCCGGCATGTAAATACTTACTCTGCAGAAATACGATAATGTATTCTCATCAAAATTACACGCAAGAGCAAGGGTATAAAAATGTATTATAATAAAGTAGATATTTGCGGAATAAACACCTCATCCCTACAGGTAATTCCGGAAGAACGCAAAAAAAGCCTGCTCCAAAAGAGCAAGCAAGGCAACATGGAGGCACGGCATGAACTCATATACGGAAATCTCAAGCTGGTGTTATCCGTAGTACAGAGATTTACCGGTAAGCGGGAAAATCTTGACGATATATTTCAGGTGGGGTGTATCGGACTAATAAAAGCCGTAGACAATTTCAACACAGAGCTGGACGTAAAGTTCTCCACCTACGCCGTCCCGATGATTATAGGCGAAATACGGCGTTATCTTCGCGATAACAATGCCATACGCATAAGCCGTTCAATAAGGGATCTTGCATACCGCGCCCTGCAGGCAAAGGAAGAATTACAAGCGGTAAACGACAAGGAACCGTCAGTCGATGAAATAGCGAAAAAGCTGGGCTGTGAGCGCGAGCAGGTTGCAAATGCTATTGAGGCTATTATGGATCCAATATCCATATACGATCCCGTATATAATGAAAATGGGGACTCCGTGTGCGTGCTGGACAAAATATGCGACACCACCTCCGGAGACGACATCTGGCTTGAAAATATTGCTCTCAGAGATGCTCTTGAAAAGCTTGATGACCGTGAAAAAACCATTATAATTCTCCGCTATTACAAAAACAAGACCCAAACCGATATTGCGGAATATATTGGAATATCTCAGGCACAGGTATCACGTATTGAAAAAGCCGCATTGGAAAAAATGCGAAAACACATGACGTAAAAAAGCGGTGCCATGCACCGCTTTTTTATAAATTAAATTAGTTTCTCTTCTTAATGGGATTTACGAGCAACTTCCAAATGTCCTCGTCGTCATCGTCGTCCTCAACAATCTCAGGTTCGGGAGCGACAACCTCTTCAACTATCTCCTCCTGCTCATCGTCCTTCTTGTCAAATCCTGTAGCAACAAGAGTAATTCTCATCTCGTCTTCCATATCGGGATCAAATGCAACTCCCCAGATGATGTTTGCATCGGGATGAGCCTCATTTCTTATAAGTGTAAGAGCAAGATCTGCATCTTCAAGTCCAACGTCGGGAGATACGATAAGAGATACGAGAATACCGCGAGCGCCCTTGATAGAAGATTCGAGAAGCGGGCTGGAAATAGCCATTCTTGCGGCAAGCTCTGCCTTATCCTTACCGGTAGCGCCGCCAACACCCATGTGTGCGTGACCTGCGTCTCTCATTACAGTGCAAACGTCTGCAAAGTCAAGGTTGAGGAATGCGGGCATATTTACAAGCTCGGATATGGACTGTACGCCCTTACGGAGAACGTCATCAGCAATCTCAAACGCGTTTGCGAGAGTGATTCTCTGGTCACTTGTCTCCTTAAGCTTATCATTGGGAATTACGATGAGAGAGTCAACGTACTGAGCAAGCTCAGCGATACCGGACTCTGCGTTTGCCTTTCTTACGTTACCTTCAAAACCAAAGGGCTTTGTAACGATACCGATGGTGAGAATACCCATTTCCTTTGCTATACGCGCAACGACAGGAGCCGCACCGGTTCCTGTTCCGCCGCCCATACCTGCGGTTACGAACACCATTTCAGTGCCGTTAAGGATATTCTTGATATCGTCAAGAGATTCTTCTGCTGCTCTCTTACCGATTTCGGGCTTTGCGCCTGCGCCTCTGCCGCCTGTAAGCTTTTCGCCTATTACGAGCTGTGTAGGAGCGCTGGAGCGATGAAGCGCCTGTCTGTCAGTATTAACAGTTACAAACTGCGCGCCTCTGATATTGGATGAAACCATTCTGTTTACTGCGTTGTTTCCGCCACCGCCGACGCCTATAACCTTAATGTTGGCGCCCAGTGTCATTGTGTCGTCGTGTTCAAACATTCCCATTGATTTTGTCCTCCGAGATTTATGTATTCCTTAATTTTTTCTTTATCAAGTGTAAAATAACATACACACATATATAATAATACATTTATTCAAAAATTTCAATAGTTTTTTAAGAGTTTTTTAAAAATTTTTGAAAAATTAACAATTTGTATTATGTTTCGACCTCACTACTTCCCTCTTGAGCGCCAAACTCACGGTCTTCCTCTATGATGTATTCGCTCAGATCCAGCTCATTATCCACTCTTGCGCTTGCCAACGCAGGATTTTGAACGTTAATAACGACGTATTTTCCAAGGTCTGTCGAGCCTTCCTTGATTATAGCCTCAACCACCTCAAATTTCGTGGCAATACCCTCGCATTTGCCCACGTATATAAAATACTTGCCGTCCAATACTACGCGAATATTGAACTTTTCATCCAACAGCACGGCATTGACTCTGTTAAGATAATTTGCGTCCTTCAAAAATCCGAGCATATCCGTAACGTAGGAAAATCTCGCTTCATCCTTTCCCTCTTCTATCACCTTGCCGCTTTCATCCTTGATGTCTACTGTTTCGGAAAAAATGAGATTTTCGCCCAATACGGGGGCTTCAATATCGGGAACCTTCAGCACTCTCGCGCCAAGTGACATGAATTCAAGCTTGGAGCTTCTTATGTCGGTAACTCTCAGCTCATCATCGACACCGTAATATTTTCCGTTGTGCTCAACAAAAAATTCATACTCCGCTATTTCAATCTCTATGGTTATCTTGTTAGTAAAAATATTTTTTCTGACCTTGACATTCTCCGCCATGGGAATGTTCTTCTTGATGCTTCTTTTTATAAGGAATGCGGGTTTAAAATACATACAGCTACCCACATCCACTCCCGAAGCCTCAACTATCTCGGATTCGTTAAATACGCTTACGTTGCCCTTTATTTCTATGCTTTCTATTCTGACAATAAATATTAACAGCGCCAGCAAAACAATACAAATAAGCAGCAAAGACAGGATCTTTGCGCCTGCAAGCTCCGGATTTGAATAATCTTTATTCTTCAAACATTCCGCTATTCTGTTAAGCTTTGAATTGTTTTTTTGATCCTCCACAAAGATCCCTCCTTTCGGCAATTTATCTTGCAAGTAGTTTTTTTATCTCCTCGTATATAATTCTGTTCGCATCGGGCTGGGCAAATGCAAGTATATTCTTTCCCAACCGTTCTCTCTGCTCGGCGTCAGACAACAGTTTTACCACCTCGCGCTCAAGCTTGCCACTCTCAAACTCCGACTCCTGAACCATAACGCCCGCATTCGCATCACAAAGCGCCTTGGCATTTTTATACTGATGATTGTCTGCAACAAACGGGGACGGGACCAGAATAGCGCACTTGCCTCCCAAGGCAAGCTCTGATATGGTCATAGCGCCTGCCCTTGATATTACAAGCTCTGCATCCGCCATCTTTTTATCCATATCATAAATATAATCAAGCAGCTTGACGTTAGGTCTGTCCAAAAGTCCCTTATCTTCATACGTCTGCTTCATGTTTTCGTAATCACGCTTTCCCGATGCGTGAATGAACTCCACGTCGGGATATTGGTTTGCAATATGCGAGAGCATCTCCACAAACGCAACATTAAGGTTCGCCGCGCCGAGACTTCCGCCGAAGCACAACACACTTCTCTTGAATGACGAGCTTTCCTGCTCCGTTGCTGTGGGCTTTGTTGACTTGATTATAGGATTACCGACTCTTATGACTTTTTTCGCGCCCGAAAGATTATTGGCGGTGGATTCGAAATTCGTCATTACTATGTCTACAGACGAGCAAAGAAGCTTCACCGCAGATCCCGCAATAGCGTTTGACTCGTGAAGCACCGTGGGGATCCCAAGCTTCACGCCCGCCCTTGCCACAGGATAACAGGCATAACCTCCCGTACCTATGATTATATCGGGCTTAAACTCGCGTATGATGCTTTTCGCCTTTATGGGAGATGTCATCATGTATATAAGCGTTTTTATATTGGCGGGATTGTATATCTTCTTTTTGCCGCAGATCCTTACGGTATAAGGCTTTTTATATCCGGCTCTCGGAACAAGATCCTGCGCCTTGTCCCCTTTGTTGTGGGAACAGACAAAGGCTATCTCGGAATCGGGTTCATATTCTTTTATCGTATTGGCTATAGCTATCGCGGGATTTACGTGCCCCGCAGTGCCGCCTCCTGTCATCAGTACTCTCATTATATCTCTCCGTTATTATTTTTCTACGTATGAATATCTGGATATTGCCAATATTACTCCCATCTCAACGATCTGAAGCATCAGCGCCGAACCGCCCGATGAGAAGAATGGCAACGATATACCGGTGTTCGGTATAGAATTTGTTACAACGGCAATATTAAGCAAAGCCTGAAGCGCCGTCTTTGTTGTAAGTCCGTAAACTACCAACGAGCAGAACTTATCGGGTGCTTTTGCCGCAATTTTATATCCTCTGTATATCAGAAGAATGAAAAGGATTATCACGCAAAGAGCGCCTATAAATCCAAGCTCTTCGCATACTATCGTGAAAATAAAGTCGTTCTGAGGCTCCGCAACGTAGCCATATTTTTGTCGGCTGTTACCAAGTCCCACACCGAAAAAGCCTCCTGAGCCTATGGCATACAAGCCCTGAAGATTTTGCCATGCAGAGCCTCTCGGGTCTGCTTCTTCGATATTTATCCAGGTATTTACTCTCTCCTGAGCATATCCGGAGAACATAAGGACAACAAGCACCGCGACGGCGCCAAGTCCGATGATCAACAGCATCCAGCGTTTATCCGTTCCGCCAATAAACATTATAAACAGTCCTATAAGACCGATTATAATAAGTCCGGAAAGATGCTTTTCAAGCACAACAAGTCCGCAAATAACAGCGATTGCTATTCCGGGATAAAGCACGCCGTACTTGAACTGACCGCCAAATCTTTGCTCAAGCTCGATCTTTTTCTCGTGCTTTGACATTATGTAGGCAAGCATCATCACAAGTCCCATTTTTGCGACCTCTGACGGCTGAACCGTTATAAAGCCCAAATCTATCCATCTCTGAGCTCCCTTGCCCGTCATACCGATAAACAAAACGGCTATAAGCAAAACTACCGAGAGAAGATAAACAAAAATTCCGCCCACACGCAAATATTTGGGATTCGCGAAAACTATAACAACCAAAGAGAACAGCGCGGCAATACTCAAAAACGCAACATGTCGCTTGAAATAATACATGCTGTCGCCCATTTCTTTATATGAGAAATATGAGCTGGCGCTAAACGCCATTATAAGTCCAAACAAACACAGAGCGACAACGATTATCAGAAAATAAACGTCTATCCCTCCCCTGACAAGGACACCCGTTTTCCTTTGTTGCTTGGGCTTATTCAGCGATTCGTTAAATATCGGATCGTTGTCGGCAAGGCTTTGCTCGTATTTGTCATTCAGCTTGCCGATTTTATTCTTCACAAAAAACACGACCTTGCTGTTTTTCTTGCCGTTATTATTTTCGTCCATGCCGACACCTCCTTTTAAAAGTACTGTTTATCTCAAATATCAGGGAAATATTATTCCCATAAGACCTATGGCGCAAAAAATTGCGGAAACTATAAAGAATACAGTTACTATTTTCGTTTCCTTCCAGCCCATCATCTCAAAGTGATGGTGTACGGGCGCGCGCTTGAATATTCTCTTTTTTGTAAGCTTGTACCAAAGCGTCTGCATCGCGCTGGAAATTATATCAAGAATAAATACCATGCCCATGATCATTACCGCCAACAAATGTCCGGAATAAATCGCGCAACCCACGATTATTCCGCCTATGAACAGCGATCCCGTATCTCCCATAAAGACCTTTGCGGGATAGTGATTAAATACGAGAAATCCGCAAAGCGCACCAAGTAATGCGCCGGAGATAACGCCCATATATCTGTATTCTGTAAAGCAGGAAAGAATCAACAAAGTCCCTGTAACCGATATACCGACACTCGAAGCAAGTCCGTCAAGACCGTCGGTAATATTGGTGCTGTTGACAAAGCCGACAATAACCAGAACGTACAACGGATATGCAAAAATGTCAAGATCAAGCATATAATTTGAGAACGGCACAGTAAACACCGTAGTTATATTGCCGCTTGTCGCCATTGCCGTCACAAACGCTATGGCAAACGCAAACTGCAAAACCAGCTTCTGCCACGGACGGAGTCCCGCGTTCTGCTTACGCTTGAGCTTTGCAATATCATCAACGACACCAACGAGTGCATTCAAAACGCCCAAAAGAAGAATATACGCAAACACTACAAGTCCGTCATTATCCCTGCCGCCTATAACGCCGCATACGTCAAGCATTACCCACAAGAGCAATACCGCAAGCAGAGCTATGATAAATCCAACACCGCCCATAGTGGGAGTACCCGCTTTTGCGGCATGATTTTCAAGAGCTTCGTGTATAGGCTGTCCGACCTTGTGCTTTCTGAGTATCGGAATTGTTACCTTAAGACACATTACCGACACAAAAAAAACCAAAAGAGCCACTACCAATCCTTCAATTGCTATAAGCTTTGACGCGTCTATATCAAATGTTTTGTTCATCCACTGATAAATCATTTGTTATCCTTTCTCTATCCGGACGTACGTCCTTATCCGTTGTTCTCTATTGCCTCTACAATTTTCTCAAATTTCATTGAACGGCTTGCCTTAATCAGTACGGCATCGCCCTCTCGCAAAATGTTGTTAAGTTCCGAGACTGTGTTTTGCGCGGACTCATCCGTCTCAACAAATATACTGCCTTCATCCATTCCCGACGCCTTTGCGCCCTCGGCAATAAATCTTCCGTATTCACCAACCGCAAAGAGCATATCGATGTTTTTTGCCGCGACCTCTGCTCCTACGCTTCTGTGCAGCTCCTCGCTTGTCGCTCCAAGCTCTTTCATATCACCGAGAACCGCTATGCGCCTGTCAGCCTTCATCATTTCAAGAACTCCGAGCGCTCCCTTTACAGACTCGGGAGAAGCATTGTAGCAATCCGATATCATTCGAACACCTCTGACATCATATATCTTTTGTCTGTATTTGCCCGCAATATACTTCGACAGCCCATCATTTATCTGCTCGCGTGTAAGTCCGCAAAGCAATCCTATTGCCGCAGCAAACAAGGCATCAAAAGCAATATGCCTTCCTATTGCTGGCACGCATATATCTTCTATGAGCACGTTGTCATATTTAATGTCAAACACCGTGGCGTCTTCACCAAATCGAATATTCCGGGCGCAAAAATCGCCCTCTGATTCGATACAGGCAAACATGACCTTATACGGACTGTTTTGCATTTGACTTGCCGCTTGTCGCAAAAGAGGCTCATCGCCGTTGAGAAGAAGAATTCCACCCTCGCAAAGCCCCTGTGCTATCTCAAGCTTGGCTTTTGCGATATTTTCTCTTGTTTTAAGGTACTCAAGATGTGACGTTCCTATATTGGTAACAGCCGCTATTTTAGGTGTTGCGACGCGTGACATGAGAGATATCTCGCCAAAGCCGCTCATTCCCATCTCAAACACCGCCATATCACATTCAGGTCCCATCTCCATCATAGACATGGGCATACCGATAACACTGTTAAAGTTGCCCTCTGTACAGTACAGCTTATATTTTTCGGACAGAACCCGTGAGGTCAGCTCTTTGGTGGTGGTCTTTCCAACACTTCCGGTGATCGCTACGGTATCTACACGGTTGTCACGTCTGTATCCCGCCGCAAGAGATGAAAATGCGCCCACCGAATTTTTGACCACACAAAAGCTTGAGCCTTCGCTCACACCTTGTGGAATGTATTCACACAAAAAGCATTTACATCCGAGCTTCTGCGCGGACGCAATATAATCGTGACCGTCCACTCTTTCTCCGCGAGTTGCCACAAAAAGCGTATTTTCGTCAGCTTCTCTGGAATCGGTACACACGTATTCAAATGTCACACCCGCATCTCCGGAAAGCTCTCCGAGACAAAAATCACACACGTCTCCGATACTCGAACTTCCCAGTCCCAATTTTATCTTCATACATCCTCCGAAAGATGATACTTGTTTGCAAATTTAATAACCAATTCTCGCTCGCAAAAATATTTTTTGCCATCTTTGTCTATTTCATAATTTTCATGCCCTTTGCCCGCGAGAATTATAATGTCGTTGTCTCTTGCGTTCTTTATTGCATATTCAATAGCCTCAGCGCGGTCCTCTATGACCGTAAAGCAAGACTCTTTGTCTATACCCGAAAGTATCTCGCAGATAATCTCCGAGCGCTCCTCGCTTCGGCTGTTGTCCGAGGTTATTATAACGAAATCCGCCATAGCAGAGGCTATCCGCCCCATGTGCGCGCGCTTGTAACGGTCTCGATCACCGCCACAACCGAAAAGCAACACTATTCTCTGCCCCACTCCCGCAAACCCTCTTGCCGTGCGCAAAAGATTTTCAAGCGCATCGGGGGTGTGCGCATAGTCAATAAATACCGAAAAATTCAAGCGTCTGTCAAGTTCAACCCTCTCAAGCCTTCCGGGGATGCCTGACAGCAGCGACATAGAGCTTTTGATATCACGCGCCGATATCCCCAATTCGTATGAGCATACCGCCGCTTGCAGAGAATTCATGACCGTAAATTCTCCGGGTATGGCGCAAAAAATTCTCGTTCTCATTTTGGGATGCGATATTCTGTACTCTATCCCATTTTTATCGCATAGTATCTGTTCTGCGTACACCGACGCGTCCTCTTCGCCGAGAGAGCAAGTAATAGCAATTTCGGAAAACTTGCGCGCAAGGCGTCTTCCGTACAAGTCGTCGCAGTTTATCACCGCTTTTTTGCATTGAGAGAACAGCTTGGACTTGGAATCAAAATAACATTCCATGTCACCGTGAAAATCAAGGTGTTCCGGGGTGAGGTTTGTGAATATACCAACCTCGAATTCTATTGGAGCCACCTTGGAAAGCGCAAGCGCGTGTGAGCTTACCTCCATTACGGCGTACTCCGCGCCGTAGTCACGCATAACCGAAAAAATTTTATAAAGCTCTTCAGGATCAGGGGTTGTAAGGTTGGAAAGCTGATTTTCCGAGCGAATGTCTATTGCCGCGCCGCAGCATAAACATCCGACAGTCCCTATAAGCCCTACCTTCTTCCCCGAAAAATGAAGTATCTCATATATCATTCTCGATACGGTAGTCTTGCCGTTAGTGCCCGTTACACCTATTATCCTCATGGAATTTTGAGGATTATCATACCATGCGGCATATAAACGCGCCATGGCCTCTCTGGTGTCATCAACCAGAATACATGCCGTGCCGTTCGGTAAATTGTCAATGCTTTTTTGACACACGACCGCAACAGCTCCGCGTGCGACGGCATCCGAAGCGTACTCGTGACCGTCAGTTGACAGCCCTGCAATACAAATGTATAAGCATCCCGAGTACGCCTTTTTCGAATTCGAAACTATTCCGCTTATCTCAACATGGCAAATGTCGGCAGGCAAATTCATATCTGCCAGTAAAAAGAGTTCTGAAAGTCTCATGTAAACCTCCGAAAATATAATTTTCACTTTGAAATTTATACTTCCTTTGGTTTAACGTTGGTTTCCGTATTAATCGTCGGGATCAAGATATCTGAAGTGAAGCTCGACAACCGTGCCTATCTCAACTTCAGTACCTGCGGGTATGGATTGCTCGTAAACAACCGCGCCCGTGCCCGACATATAATTTTTAGTACCCGATATCTTTATATTCAAGCCGTAGCTTGTAAGAGTTCCGTTTGCCGCAACCGCCGTTGAGCCTATAAGATCAGGAACTATTACGGTTTTTCTGTTGTTCTTCGCTTCGGTCGTAGTATAAAGCACGACCTTGGCAGATCCCTTCTCCATAAGAGTAAGCGGATCGGGTGACTGAGCAAGAACCGTCTTACCGTCACCTACAATTTCTATCTGAACACCGTACATATCTGCAAGCTCCTTCGCTCTGTCAAGCTCAAGCGCAATAAGCCAAGGAGTTTGTATGGCTTGTTTTTCAAGCTCGTCTTCGGTAAATACCGATTCTACACCGTAATACGGCAAAACCTCCTCAAACAGCTTTCCTATATATGGTGCCGCGACCACACTTCCGTACAAGGTACCCTCTGTGGGCTCATCAACCATTATTATGACCGACATCTGAGGATTATCAGCGGGAGCATACGCAACCGTTGAACATACGTAAGGCGTGTACGATTCTCCATCCAATCTGTACTGAGTGTCGTCTATATCCTTCTTTTCGGACGTACCCGTCTTTGCGGCAACACGGTATCCCGCTACGTACGCGTTCTTACCTCCGCCGTCGGTGGCAACACCCTCCTCAAGTATCTGCGAAACTATCCGGCTGGTTTCTTCACCTATCACCTGTCGCTTTACTTCGACCTCATGTGAATATATAACGTGTCCGTCATTGTCTCTGATTTCTTTTATAAGGTGGGGGGTTATAAGCTCACCGCCGTTAGCCACGGCATTTATTGCAGACAAATGCTGCATTACGGAAATTTTAAAGTTCTGTCCGAACGACGCGGTAGCAAGATATACCTCAGAGCTGTAATACAGATCCTTATCCCAGAAAATGGACTGACCTTCGCCCTGAATATCTATACCGGTTTTATCAAAATAACCGAATGAGTTAAAATAGTTATAAAAGTTATCCTGTCCTATTCGCGCGCCCATCATCATAAGCACGGGGTTGCAGGACTGCTGAAGACCTCTGGGGAAATTAAGTGATCCGTGTCCTGATATTTTGTGACATTTGATCTTCTGACCTGCCACCACATGATATCCCGGGCAGGAGAACTGTTCGCTTTCCACTACAAGATCCTCTTCATACGCCATAGCTGCTGTTATGACCTTGAACGTAGAACCCGGCATATAAACCTCGGTAGTAGCCTTGTTGTTCCACATACCAAGCAACAATGCCTGTGAGAGCGCATTGGAAAAGTCCTCGTAGGTCGAGAACTCATATTTTGCAAGCGACTGATCCTCCTCATCGTTGGGAATTCTCATGATCGTGCAATAAAGATTTCTCGTCATTTTAGCATATCCCGCAGTGCCCTCGGCAAACCCACTGTGAGCCAGCTCCGCCGCGCAATATGCCATCTTTGTTTCACAATCCTCGTTGAGCTTCCACGGATCATTAAGATCAAAATCGGGATATGTCGCCATCGCAAGCACAGCTCCCGTGTTGACGTCCATAACAACGCCGCAGGCTCTGTTCTGACCGCCCGATTCAAGATATGCTTGCTTCAGCTGCTCCTCAAGCTCTGCCTGAATATAAACGTCTATCGTTGTAACAACGTTATAACCGTCAACCGCCGGGATATAGCTTTCATAATCGTACGGCATCTCGTTGCCCAACGAGTCCTTAGCAGTTACATATTTGCCATCTGTTCCCTTGAGCTTGTCGTTGTATTGAAGCTCAAGTCCGTATATTCCGTCTCCGTCACTGTTTGTAAATCCAAGCACGTGAGATGCAAGGTTTCCGTAAGGATAATATCTTTTGCTCGTCGCCTGAAGGTGAACGAGGGCAAGATTGTCTATTCCCGCCTGCTCCAGAAAAACACGCACCTCATCAGCGGATTCCTCCGAAATGTGCTTTTGAATAGTTCTGTCACGGTATTTGGTATATTCCGTCTGCTTCATCACGTCATCGTACGTGATATTTAAGGATTCTATCTTGGAAAGTCCGTCGGCTATAATTGACGCATAATCCTTTGAATCCGTACTGCTCTGCTGTGAAATAACAGCAGGGTCTATAAACAGTCTGTATGTAGTTATATTTGTCGCAAGTACTATTCCGTTTGTGTCGTATATTACACCTCTGTCTGCCGCCACTGGGGTAACTTGCGTTATCTGATCTATTACCTTTTGCTCGTATTCATCGAATTGAAAGATTTGTATACAAAAGATCCTCAAGCAAAGAAGCAACAAAAGAACAACTATCGTCACTCCGACAGCGGTGGCTCTTCTGAGAACCTTGTTACTCGGCGTTCCGCCTTCCATATTAAATCTCCCTCTATTTGTGTTTTCCAAGTAAATTATATGTTTGTCCGACGTGCGGATATTCCATACAAAGTCAAGTTATCAATCATTCGGCTTTATGCCGAGAGCCTTTAGGAGCTCCACCAATGCCGGCTGATTTTCTTCATTTGCGTTTACGTTGATTTTATCCTCACGCTTGATGCTGATATATTTTGAGTTCAAATACTCTGCGCTTACCATTCCGTACTTTGACTGCGCAATTTCTTTGATCTCTATCATGTTGTTTTTAACTTCCAAATCTGTGTAAAGCTTGGCTTCGGTATCTCTTAGCGCTTCAAGCTCCTTTTCAAGATGACTCACATCACTCTCTGCGCGGCTTACCATAACAGATGACGTAACTATCAGCAAAAGCGAACAGCCGATCAAAATAATCGCAGGCATTACTCCTCTCGGAAGCTTTTGACGCTTGACCGTTACGATTTCTTCTCCGTCATCAAAACCGCTATTGACCTCATTTATGAGTTTTGACGGTCTTGACAGAGGCTTGAGTGCTCTGCCGAGCTTTTGCTTTATCGCCTTGACTATGGCAAGCCGCATCTCTTTTTTTGACTGAAGCTGAATCTCCTTTTTCGCGTCTGCCGCCGCTTTTTTGTATTCCTCTTCATCTCTCGGCTCTGCCGTGGGGGCAATATTGCGTCTTGTGCTGTTATAATATCTCGCAAAATCCTCACTGCTCATGTACGGCTTTCCATTGTACATACCCGTTTTGTATTTTGCGCTTTTTTTAATACTGTTTTTCTCGGCACCGGACCTTATTTTTGCCCTTGCCGCCCTCTTTTCATCTGCCTCTACATCATTCTTGACCTTTTCGGCAATACCGCGGTTGCGGAATTTTTCGCACAGCAGATCTATGTAATACGAGCATGAATCCTTTGGATTTCTCATGTTTTTCCGCCTTTCGGTTAAATTCAAAGCTTTTCCGCTACTCTGAGCTTCGCGCTTCTTGAACGCGGGTTTATCTCAAGCTCCGCGTCACTTGGCAATATCGGCTTTTTTGATATTACCTTTACCTTGGGTTTATGGTTGCACGTGCATATCGGTATTCTCGGCGGACAGATACATCCCTCCGCAAGCTTATTGTAGCTTTGCTTGACTATTCTGTCCTCCAAAGAGTGGAACGTAATTATCGCCATTCTGCCGCCCTCGACCAAAAGATCAGCAGCGGATTCAATAGCGGGCTTTATAACGTTCAGCTCTCCGTTTACCTCTATTCTTATCGCCTGAAAAGTTCTCTTTGCGGGGTGGTGTCCGCCCTCTTTTGCCGATGCGGGAATCGCGCTTTTTATCACGTCGACTAATTCACCCGTGGTCTCAATAGGCTTCATTTCCCTTCTGCGCACTATTGCCGCGGCTATCTTCGGAGCAAATCTGTCCTCGCCGTAGTCATAGATTATGCTCCTTATTCTCTCCTCGGAATAAGAATTCACAACGGTATATGCGTCAAGCTCGCATCTTCTGTCCATTCTCATATCAAGCGGCGCGTCGTTATTGTGAGAAAAGCCTCTCTCCGCAGTATCAAGCTGATAAGAGGATACGCCAAGATCGAGTAAAATGCCGTTTATGGATGTAATATCAAGCTCACGGCAAACATCCGCGATATTTGAAAAATTGTTTCTGACCAAAGTAACTCTGTCTCCAAACTCCGCAAGTCTCTGCCCTGCCGCATGTATGGCAGCCTCGTCCTGATCTATTGCTATAAGCCTTCCGCCCGTAAGTCTTTTCGCGATTTCATACGAATGTCCTCCGCCTCCGGCTGTGCCGTCTATATATATTCCGTTAGGATCTATGCAAAGAGCGTCAATACACTCATTCAAAAGCACCGAATAGTGTGAAAATTTAATTTCCCTGTCTTGCATTTTCGGCATTCTCCTTTTCAGTAAAAGTTCGCAAATCACAAACACTTATTAATATTATAATATATCACTTATAATAAATCAAGTGGTGTACGGTCAAAAAAAGTAAACATTTTAATAACTTTTTTCAAAAGTTTTTCAGCTTGTTCACCTGCGCTGAAAATAAACGTAAAAAAGCCCGCACTCTCCATCGTTACACAGGAGAATACGGGCTGCTGTTATTCTGTCAGATCGCTCTTGCGAACTCGTATGAACAATGATTTCAATGCTCTCCAATTAAACGGAATAAGCGGATACAGATAGCTTCTTTTTCCGTTTACTGTCTTATTTGTGGCAATAAGAATGAGTATCAGCACACTTCCGCCAACAAGTCCCCATCCGCCGAATATTGCGGTAAGAATAAGCAGAATTATTCTCATGAATTTGAAAGCATACCCAAGCTCATAGCTTCTTTGGGTAAAGTTAGCAATAGCTACAAAGGCCATATAGAGTATGACCTCGGGTATCAGCCACCCGATATCCACCGCAAAATCTCCGAGTATCAGACCGCCGACCACAGACAGCGAGTTTGAAAGCATATTGGGGGTATTGAGGGATGCCATGCGCAACCCGTCTATTATAAATTCCGCCAAAAGTATCTGCGCCAACAGCGGTAGCCGCCCCAGCTCGCGCGGTATCACGAAGGATAACCACCCCGGTACCATATTCTCATGTGTAGCCGCATAATACCATAACGGTATCATGAATAACGCAAGCCAAAATACAATGTGCCTGACTATACGGATATACGAACCCGTAAGAGGCGGAAAATAAAAGTCGTTCGTCTCTTGCATAAAGTCGAATATAGACGTCGGCAGTACCATGACCTCCGGAGAATTGTCAATAAGAATGAGAACGCTTCCCTCCAAAAGCTGAGCGGACGCCGAATCCGGACGCTCTGTATATCTTATTTTGGGAAACGGATTATACCATCTCTTTTTGATAAGACATTCCGCAAGAGATTCGTGACCGAGAGCCAGAGAATCCGTCTTGATATTATTCAACTTCTTTTTCAGCTCATCCACATATTGCATGTCTGCCCTGTCGCTCATATAGCACACAACTATATCTGTACGCGAATCCTTGCCTACTGTAAGATAACTCATCGTAAGCGACGGATTTCGTATTCTGCGTCGAATAAGAGCCGTATTGAATATAAGCGTTTCAACGAATCCGTCGCGAGCGCCTCGCATGACCTTGTCGCCTTCAGGCTCTCCGGTATTTCTTGCCGGATACGTTCGGGCATCTACAATTATTCCGTATTCACCAAACACCGAGCCAACAATCAGAACCGCGCCCGACATAACCATTTGAACGGCAGAATCAACATCCTCCGTAAGATCGCTCTCCACATACGTGACGTTACGCTCCATAAAATCTTTTGCCGCAGATTCCCCCTGCTCACAGTGAGAATTCAGCTCCCCAAGTGAAACAAAATGCGTCATCAGCTTTTGCATGATAGCATCCTTTACAAATCCGTCGATATAGTAAAGCGTCAGCTCGTCTGCTCCTATTTTGAGTGTCTTCTTTATGATATCAAAATTTTCTTCAACATGAAATATGCCGTCAAAAAGCTCAGTGTTTTTTTGATAATCCTGCGTGAATTTTTTCATACTATCTCCATATTTTCGGTATTGATGCAATTATTGACACGGTAAAACGAAAAAATACGCAGCTTGAGAACGCATACGCAATAAAAAAGGAGCAGTTTGTATCTGCTCCAATAAATTTATTTGTTTTCGGGGTAATTTTTCAGTTCCATAAGCTCGTCAATAAAGTTGTTTACGTCAGTGAACTCACGATATACGGACGCAAATCTTACATACGCCACCTGATCCGCAACCTTAAGCCTGTCCATAACCATCTCACCTATCTCTGTGGTAGTCACTTCATTCTTCATGGCGCTGTAAAGCTCGGATTCTATATCGTTAACTATCTCCTCAGCATTTACCGGACGCTTCTGAGTAGCTTTCAAAATACCGCCCAAAAGCTTTGTTCGGTCAAAAAGCTCCTTCTCGCCATTCTTTTTTACTACGATTATCTGTACCGATTCGATTATCTCGAACGTATTAAATCTCTTCTGACACGCAAGACACTCTCTGCGACGGCGAATGCTGTTGCCCTCCTCTACCGGTCTTGAATCTATTACCTTGCTCTCACTGTGGCCGCATGACGGACATTTCATATCAACATCTCCCTTTGTGTTTTGTGCTACTGTTATATTATACCACAAAACAATTATTTTGTAAAGAGTGTTTTTTGGTAAAATTTATAAACTGAACATTGTTTTTTCAACAATATGTTTTAAATTTCGGCATTTTCCAAAAAAACGAAAAAAACACTTGACACGTATAGTAAAAAGGTGTAGAATACACAGTATAAAGATTAAGAGAGGTTTATTAAATGAAAAAGATATTAACCGTACAAGATATATCCTGCATAGGAAAGTGCTCGCTGACGGTTGCGCTCCCCATTATGTCCGCGATGGGTGTAGAAACGGCAATACTGCCTACCGCAGTGCTCTCCACACACACTATGTTTTCGGGCTTTACGTTCTGTGACCTGACAAACGAGATAGCCCCCATCACACGGCATTGGAAAGAACAGGGGTTTAGCTTTGAAGCGATAGGCACAGGCTATCTCGGCTCATTTGAACAGATAGACAAGGTAGCCGAGATATTCGATATCTTCGGTGAAGGCGCTATCAAAGTGGTCGATCCCGTAATGGGCGACAACGGCAAGCTCTACCCTGCTTTTGATATGGCATTCGCAAAGAAAATGGCGACTCTCTGCTCTAAAGCAGACATCATAATCCCCAATCTCACGGAGGCATGCTTTATGCTTGATATTCCCTACGTTGAGAATGAATATTCAAGAGAATACATTGAAGACATTCTCCGCCGCCTTACGGCTCTCGGTTGCAAAAAGGCTGTCGTAACAGGAGTTTCCTTTGACGGCGCTCTTCTGGGATGCATGGGCTATGATAGCGAGACAGGCGAGTTTTTTGAGGACTACAATCAAAGAATAGAACAGAAATATCACGGCACCGGAGACATTTTCTCGTCTGTATTTATCGGATCTCTTGTGCGCGGCATGGACATAAAGTCTGCATCTGCCCTCGCCGCTGATTTCGTCTGCGATAGCATAATTGCAACTCAGACCGATGAAACTCCCATAGACTACGGAGTACATTTTGAAAAGGTGATTCCGAGTTTGTGTGAGAGGTTGAAGGAACTTAAATAACAAAAAAGAGGGATAAGGGGTACCTTCCATAAAGCAGGTTTAACCTACCGAAAAAACAAAGGGGGTACGATCAATTTTGTTCGTACTCCTTTTCACATGCCTTGCCTGCAAGGTATAGTGTGTTAGATCTTTGGGTGTACTGTCAGGCGGTAATGAGCCTCCCTTGTGCAAAGGGAGGTGGCACGGCTTGCCGTGACGGAGGGATTGTAAAATGTTAGATTTTCACTCAAAACAATCCCTCAGCCGCCTTCGGCGTCAGCTCCCTTTACACAAGGGAGCCTTTCTTTTATGTTCATCTATGCCTTGTCAATTTTCCTGA